>CAYYZW010000218.1:0-21261 GCA_964476375.1 uncultured Pirellulaceae bacterium | reverse complement strand
CTGCTCATGAAAAGGTCCTTGTAGAACCCGGGCGTGGTTGTTTCCTGGGCGGAGGAAAATGTGGCGGCCGACAGAAACAGGCAGCTGATCAGCAAGGATGGCAGGATTCTTTTCATCGTTGAGGATCTCTCAGGGAGTGGTTGTATCTTTCCATGATAGGCAGTTACCAGAGTTGTTGGGAAGCGATTCGTGCGCCTTCGGCAAGTGCCGCAAACTTGGTCCAGACAATCGAGGGGTGGATTTCCGGCTCGGTATTGGCAAAAGACGAGAATCCGCAGTCACTTCCGCCAATCACGTTTTCCCTGCCTGCCACGCTTGCAAAGCGAACAAGCCGCTGGGCAACCAGTTGCGGGTGTTCGACCAGGGGCGTGGAATGCGAGATTACCCCCGGCACCAGGATTTTTCCCTCGGGCAAATCGACGTTCTCCCAGACCTTCCACTCGTGCTCGTGGCGGGGGTTGCCGGCCTCAAAGGAATAGGCACCGGCATTCACTCGCAGCATGATGTCGACGATGTCCGCCAGGTTCATCTCGTGCACGCGGGGGCCGATATTGATTCCATAGCAGGTATGGAAGCGGACCCGCTCGGGTGGGATGTCCCGCAGGGCATGGTTCAATACCTCGACGCGCTGCTCCGCCCAGCGGCGACAGCCGGCAACGTCCAGGTCGGGCCGGGAAATGTAGTACGTCAGCAGCCGTGGATCATCGATCTGCAGGAGCAGTCCCGCATCCACGATCGCCTTGTATTCCTCGTGCATTGCATCGGCGATGGCCTCGAGGTAGTCCTCCTCGCTGGAGTAATACTCGTTGGCCTGCTGCCCCTCGACGTCCGAGGGGGAAATGGCAGTCATGAAAACTTCCTCTGCTCCCACGCCTGCTGTCGCCGCCTTGATCGTGGTGATATCCCTCTCGAGAGCCTCCTGGCCGGTATAGGTCAGCGGGCCGGTGCAGACCAGCTGGACGGGGCTGGCCACGATCCCCTCGCGATAACGCTTGTGCGCCTCGTAGAACTCCGGGAAGGCAAGGGTTTCACGGGATTCTTTCCAGAGATCCTCCCCCTCCCCCTCACGTACCTCGAATCCCCCGAGCCGCTCCGAGACGTAGGTCAGGAAACTTGCCTTGCCCTGTTCCCCGTCACAGATGATATCGATACCCGCCTCGCTCTGGCGACGGACGACATCCCCCACGGCATCCTGGACCGAGGCCTGGAATGCCTGTTCGTCATGGCCTTCTCCCCGCTGCCTTGCCAGCATCTGTTTCAGCAGGCCCTGGGGACGTGCCAGGCTTCCCACGTGGGTTGTCAGGAATCGGTCGTTACTTCTTTGCATTGGTTTTGTCCTGGCAGTTACAGGCGGTCCACGCTCTGGCGCTGGAAGGGATTCTCGTCGGCTTCCAGCTTGTATCCCATGCAGGGAGGGATCGGGGCATCGGGGTCGTTGGAGAAGAGGTTCCAGCGGCTGTGAAATTCCCGCACGATCTCCTGGTTGAAAATCGCGGGAGCCACGAATCCGCCACCCCCGCTGCGGTTGAGGTTGAAGTGGATGTGGGATTTCTCCGCCAGTTTCTTGTTATTGGGAATGTACATCCTGGCGATCACGTCCCCTTTCTTGACCCGGTCACCCGGTTTGACCATCAGGAAGGGGCGGTAGAAGTCCCTCTCCCCCGGATCGATGAAGGGCTCGATACTGTAATGGAAGGTAATCGCCGTGTTTCCCTCCCGTGCAAATGCCAGCCCGATCCCGTAGCGACAATTTGCCACCCGTTCCTTGAGTGCCGGTTCGAACATCTCGCGCAGGCGGAACGAGTAGTCAATCCGCGTGACGACTCCATCGGCCACGGCATAGATAGGGGGGTAGGCCTGTACCTTGGTGGCCTGCAGGGGAAGCTTGTCGAGCGTGAAATAGACGTGGCCCCCGGTATGGGGCCGTTCGGCTCGCCGGCCGCGATAGGGATGGCCCCGGCGGACGCTGGCCAGGTCGACCAGGAAGCGGTCGGACGGAGTGGCCTGGAAGCGGGTGATCGCCGGCAGCGTGGCAACGACGCGGGCCATCTGGTTGCCGGGCAGCGAGGCGGAGATATTCCCCTCTTGCCCGGCTGCGGGGATTGCGATCGTGGCTGCGACCAGGACGCACAAGTAACAGGAGTATTTCATGACAAGGTTTCCAGCTTAGCCTATTTTCACCCAGTGGATGCTCATTGCCTCTGGAGTGCCGGCATAGTAAGCAAGTAGCCACTCCCCGTTTTCAAGCGGGAGCATGGCCGGGTGACCGAAGCTCCACTTGCCCATGTCCTCCCAGTACTCGGCAAAGTCAATGTTCTCCGCGCCCTGGCTGATCGCTGCCTGTTCATCGTGGACATGCACCACCAGGCTCGCATCTTCTGGCCAGCTGCTGCCACTGTCGCCTGATTGCCAGAGCGTCATCGTGCCGGGGCTCCCCCGGTCCACAATGAAAGCCAGTAGCCGGCCATCGCTGGTGATACCTGCCGAGGCGATCTGGCCCGGGATGCCGGTTGCGTGCGGCTGGGAGGCGGCCTGGCTACCGTCGGCCAGGGAAGCCAGCAGCTGGTGCAGCGTGAGATCTTTCTGTGCGGCCCGGTCGTGCGTCCAGAAAAGCGCAAGGAATTCTCCGGCTTTGTCCCCGGCGAAGAGTCGCTGGTCCCAGTAGTAGACCTGGTCGGCTGGATCGCGGGCGATCAGCCAGGGAGCTTCAAACGAACGGCCACCATCGCTGGTCAGGACAAGCCACGCGCCGGGGACCGCCGGCTGGGGGTCATCGAATTCCTTGAAACTTTCAAAGGCATGGGCAATCGTTCCGTCCGACCACTTGATCGCAGGCCCGGTCGTGGCACAGCCGGTCAGCCCGGGGGTCGGAATCACCTGCCACGGGCTCCAGCTTTTTCCCTCGTCGGTCGAGAATGCAAAAATCTGCCGGGAACGGAGGATCCCCTCCGTCTCCGGGTTGAACAGCGGCCGGTCGGGATCGGAGCGATCAAACCAGGTGCTAAAGAGCAATAGCCGACCCGGTTCAGCCTCGACCATCTCCGCTGAGGACAGCGAGCCGGGTGTCCCGTCGAGCGTGGTTTCAAAGTCCCAGGGGATGACCTGCCAGCTTGCTGCCTGGTCCAGGGAGCGAGCAATGCGGATCGTGTTGGTGGGTGCGTGCTTGGTCAGGCCCGTTTGCCAGCCGGCCAGCAGGGTTCCCGAGTCGAGCCTGGCGAGGCTGGTGAAGTAGCAGGCCTGCCTCTCCGGTGGGGCACGGTCGGCATCAAAGACCAGTCCCCGGTCGAGGACCTGGAAAGGCTGCATATTCGGTTCCCTCCTTCCTTGTTTTCACCGCGGATTTCCAGCCGTCGATCTTACACCAGCAGGGAAAACAGTTCATGCGATCACGGTGAAAAACAGTCGTGGCGCATCAGGTGCCGGGGAAGGAGGAGAAAAGAGACGTGCGATCGGGAGGGATGCTTATTGCGTGCCCTGCTCGGTCTCGCAGTGATCACAGAAGAGGACCTGTGAATCGGGATGCTGCTTGCTCCAGACATCCCAGCGGACGTTCAGCGTTCGCTTGCTGTCGTCAAGCTCGGTCAGGCGGGCGCCTTTCTGTTCTCCCGTGAGAGCTTCACCGGTTTCCTGTAACCACTCGGAATCGGTCGCCTTGTCATACATGATCAGGTTGCCATTCTTGACTTTCCCGGAGACCCGCATCTCCATGGCATCCTCCGAATTCTTCAGGCGTCGCTCATGGACCATGAGCGTTTGTTCGCTCGATCAGTAACTGCACGCGATCGCACTGTTGCCGACCTTGTCGTTGATCACCTGGTGATACTGGAGGACGTAGAGAGGGTAGAAGCGGCTCTCGCCATCAATCGCCACCCCGATTCCCTTGGTGCCACCGGCGATCAGGAGTTGATCCGCAGCAACGAACTCCGGCTCGGTGATGGCATCACGTGAGTCTTTATTTCGATACTGGATCGGTTCGTGATGAGCCTTGCCACCGGTTGCGGTTTCTGTCCGGTGAGACGGGTGAGTCTCTTCAAGATGGCTGCCTTTTTGTCCACACCCCCCCAAGAGCAGGGACATGGCAATCCCGCAGAAAATAGCCAGCGATGGGAGGAAAAATTTTTTCATCACAACGACCTTTCAGGCCCGCTTGCTTGGGTCACCCGGGGAACACAAATTTATCTTACAAGAAATATCGGCATGCAATGACAGGCCGCTGGTTTATTTTTCCCGGATAATAATTTGCTGGTTCAGTTTCACGTCTTGGAGTTCACTTGTCGCTCCGCTGGGCCAACTCACGATCACCGATTCAGCATTTTCTGCATTGCCCAGCCCGAAATGGCGGACCATGCTGTTGCTGCTCAGGTAACTCGAACTTGATACGCACTCCAGGGTATAAGTGTTCACGGTCGTTGTGACCTGGATTCGTGCCCCGATTCCGAAGCGGTTACTGGTACTCCCTTCCAGCTTGACTTGCAGCCAGTTACCGGGAGTGGCTGATGTATTTTGCAGTAAGGTCCCCTCTCCGCTGTGCAGCACGATGGCCATGTCCATGCGTCCATCCTGGTTGTAATCGGCACAGGCGAGCCCGCGTGCAACGAGTTCCCGCTGAAAGAATGTTCCTCCGCCGGCGCTGATATCCGTGAAATGGGCCTTTCCGTCATTGCGGAGCAGGCGAGATCGCTGGGGAAGCAGCTTGGGGTCTTTCAGCACTTCCAGTGTCAGCTCGTCCTCGATGGTACTGCCGTTGGCAAGCACCATGTCCAGGTGGCCGTCATTGTCGAAGTCAATCAGCTCGATCCCCCATCCGACGTCAGCAGTCGACTTGATATCGAGAATTCCTGTCGTCGGGCCGACATCTTCAAGCAGGATGGAATTATCCGGCGTGGTGGCACTCTGGTTGCGCCAGAGCGCGTGGTCCTCGTTCACCCAGTGAGTGGTGAACAGGTCCATCATGCCCTCGTGCCAGACATCCCCGATCGCCACGCCCATGCTGGCCCGTCGATCGAAGGTGCCGGAAAGGGTGGAGACGTCGGTAAATGTCCCGTCCCCGTTGTTCTGGAACATCGCATCGGCGGTACCGACGTCATTGGCCACGTAGAGATCCTGCCAGCTGTCGTTGTTGAAGTCACAGAAGATGGCCTGCATGCTCTTTCCGGCCGGGTTGGCGACCCCCGCCTCCTCGGTCACATCTTCAAAATGCCCCTTGCCGTTGTTACGCATCAGGATGCTCGGGAGCGGATCGTAGGAGACCGGATTGGTCCAGACTGCCGGTCGCCCGGCAACCATCGGGCGGTGACGTGCCTTTTCGCGGTCAAAATGGACATAGCCGCAGAGGAACAGGTCCAGGTCACCGTCGTGGTCATAGTCGCCCGCGGTCATGCCGAGCAGGAAACGGTCGATGCTGCCCAGCCCCGAGGTATCGGTCTGGTCCTCAAACGTGCCGTCGCCCCGGTTGCGGTAGAGCAGGACCCCGTTGTAATGGGTCACAGCCAGGTCCAGGTGGCCGTCGTTGTCCACGTCCAGCCAGAGACAGCCGTAGTCCCAGCCTACGTGACCGACGCCTGCCTCGCTGGTGACATCGGTGAATTGTCCGTTGCCGTCATTCCGGTAAAGCTGGTTGCCCTGGCGCGTGGCAAGCTCGTCCTTGTCCATCAGGAAGGGACCGGAAAAATTGACGAAGTACAGGTCCTCGTCCCCGTCATTGTCGTAATCTGCCCAGCCAACACCGGAACCGACATCCTCGGGGATCAGTGAATCACGGCGTGAGTTCAGGTGGGAAAAGTGGATTCCCGCCTCGTCCTGGGAGGTGGTAAAGTGAATCGGTCCATCCACGGCCGGGGGGCCGTTGTCGCCGTGGTGCGGATCCGACGATTCATTGCAACCGGCCAGTAATAGCAGGCTGGTCAGCAGCACCAGTGATTGTCGTTGTCTCATCGCTTTCCTCGCCTGATTCCCTCTTGAGACGCTCTCCTAGTCGAGATTAACGCGGCTTTTGGTGATCGTCCAACGGGTATTCACAGCCCGGATCGCTTTTCTCATTCCTGCCGGCAGGGGAACGCCGAAGATATGGGCCATGACGGTCATAGGGACATTTACGCAGTCCCTGCCGTATCAGTTCACTCGCCTGAAAGTGGGCTTTTGACCTGCCGGTTTTCTTCCAGCGGCCCCCAGAACCGCTGCATTGAGAAGCGGCGTGTCTGGTAAGTTCGCAGGTAATCTGCGAAGGCAGGAGAGTCGGGGGGCGTATCATCCAGCCCCGGCGGATAGCGTGACATACCTCGGTAGGGGAGCGGATCGACATGGTGACCGAGTACCGTGTTGAGGTTCGCATCCTTGTCCCAGCCCACGTTGTAAAGCAGGAAATCACGCTTCCAGCCTGCGGGTGGCGGCGGTAACTCCTTGAATCTCAGTGTCATCTCGTCCCCCGCGCCGAGTACGACCAGGTGGCCATCGGAGGAGATCAGAAGCTCTGTCACGTCACCGAAGCGAGTAAAATGTCCTGCCATGGGCGGCCAGGCAGGATCGGTTGTCACGCTCTGGTAGTCATACCTGTCGGGTCCATTGTGGAGCCCGATCGAGCGAAGGGAAAACCCGCGGTGATGCAGGTCTGCGGCAAGCAGGTCTACCCTGGTCTGCTCGAAACGGCCGGCCGGAGCGTCGACTGCCACCTGGATGGAGTCCCAGTACAACTCCATGCTGCTGGCAATTCGCACCCGGTAATCATCCGCGACAAACTGGTCTGCCGGAACGGTGACCACGATCGTCTTGGTCTTGCCACCGGGGAACCCCATGTGGGGAACGACCTGCTTCCAGCCATCCGGCTCGGCGGGATCCGGTACCGAGATCGAGGGGGGTCGGGGAGGAGAGAGGGCCGGGTTCTGGACGATTGCCACGTTGACCGAGGTGTCGGTCGGGAAAACCCAGCCGGTCATGACCAGCCGGATGTCACCGGGATCTTCAAGGCTTCCCAGGTCCAGTTCCATGAAGTACTCGTTGGTCAGGCCCTGCTTGAGGCGATGGTCAAAGAGTTTCACGTAATGGCCATCCCGCTTTTGGACCAGGGGCAGGATATCCTCCCCGCTGGAATTCGTGGCGGCACGCGGAGCGAACAGGTGGCTGCTGGGGATCGCGTGAACCTTGAACTCCGAGACGCTGGGCGGGCCGACCTTCTCGTTGGAAAAAACAGATATCTCACCAGGGTGATCAACGGCAACCAGTTCCACCTGGTCGAAATAAGCGGCCTCCCAGAGTTCCTCGGTCACCTGCATGCGGTATTCCCCGTCCTCTGCCTGGAGCCTCTCACCGGGAATCAACAGGTATTCCCAGTCGCGGGTTGGAACCAGCGTTCCGTCAGCGGAGAGCAACCCGATCGGGGCAGCCCAGAGCAGGTCGGTAAAGAACTCGTACTTTTCTCCCGTCCAGGTATAGAGGTAGGGACAGGATCCTGTCAGCAACCGTTGCTTCTGGACGACCGCCAGGTCACTCCCCGGCCGGACAGTGCTTTGTGGGATCCCGTTGGTCCAGAGAACTCGTACCACGTCCGGCTGGTGCTGGTCACCAAGTCCAAAATGTGTGATCTGCCCGCTGACTGCCTGGGCCTGGTACTGTCTGCCGACCCTCAATTCCACCAGGCTGCCAAGGCCAAAGACATTGGACCGCTGGGCCTTCATCTTGGGATCCGATTCGGCACAAATCCGGACGTCAATCCAGTGGTTCTTGTTTCCCCCGTCATTGGAGCACCAGATCGCCTGGCCAGCTGCAACCAGCGCCAGGTCCTGGTCCCCGTCCTGGTCCATGTCTCCCACGGCACAACCGGTGACCGTGCCTGCCGGGATTCCAGCGGGGGAAAAGGGCTCGGCAAAACGCCCGTCACGGACACCGCGAAAGACCTGCAGGCCCTCGCTTCCCCAGGCCACCAGGTCCGGGATCCCGTCGTTGTCATAATCCCATTGGTGGACCCCGCTGGCAGGATTGCCAGGAAGCTCCTCGTTCCGGATCGCCGAAACCGATTCACCAGGTACGGTCCTGGTGAGCGTGACCGAGATTCCCCCGTCGTGGCAGGTCACCAGGTCCCAGGAACCGTTCCCATCCAGCTCGCAGACAAGCAGCTGGCGTGCGCCCTCCGTTACCCCCAGTTCCTTTCCAAGGTCCTGCCATCGGAAGCGACCGTGGCGAAGGTTTTCCAGCCGACCGGGAGGATGGTCCCTGCCGGCGACCAGGATGTCCACCAGCATGTTGCGGTCCCAGTCGATGGCCGCAAGGCTGGTGTACCGGTTTTCGTTCTCGGGCAGGGACTGGCGAGTACTGTCAACAAAGTTCCAGCTCTCCTGGTTGGTCCAGCTGGAGATGCCGGCAGCGGTTGCCAGCACCAGGTCCAGGTCCCCGTCATGCTCGAGGTCCACCGCCACGGCCTGCTGGACCGGGGTGTCGGGGTCAAGCGGCAGCTGGGAATCATGCACCACGAGCTGACGTTGCTGTGGATCCTTGCCCTGCTTGTTCTCCAGCAGGCGGTACCCTCCCGGTCCATACACCAGCAGGTCCTCATCGGAGATCTCAAAACCTGCCGAGTTGGTCCCCTGGGTGTCCCGGTCCAGGTCCACCACCATCAGCTTCGCCATGCCGGTCGGAACAGGGCAGCTGGCAATAAGCTCCCAGCCTCCCGTCGCGGCAGAGTAGACCTCGAGCGTGACCTGCCGCAGGATCAGCACCTCAAGTGTGTCATCCAGGGTGAAATCCATCAGGACAATATCAACGGCATCAGGGAGATCCGGTAGTTGCTGATGACTGGCAGGTGAGAGGGTGACCGGGATCCCCTCGGTAGCGTAAATATCTCCAGGCCGAAGGCGCTTGTAGATTTCCCCGGAGAAATCGTGGATCACGTAATCCAGCACGTGTCGCCCGAGCTGGTTCAGGTCGACCTGGTAGGCGAATTCCGGTCGCACAACATTAAATACCTGGATCATGCGGATTCGCAGATCATCCCAGGCCTGCTCGTCTCCCTCCTTGATGCGCCTGGAAAAATCATCCAGTTCCTGGTCCAGCTCGATTCGCTGCTGGGCCAGGTTCTCGGCAAGCGGCCTCAGGATCCGCCTGGCCGTGTCGAGTGTTTCCAGGACGGCCTGGTCTCTCGCCTCGGCCTGGGCACGCACCAGGTGTTCCAGCAGGACGAGGTTATTACGGTTCGCGGCGGAGGCCTGCTGGAGTGCCTGCTGACGCGTCTCGGGACTGTCTCCATCCCGCACCAGCATGAACAGCTCGGCCCAGGGAACGAAATCACCCGGCATCATCCGGCAGGCGTCCTGGTAGCTTTGGATCGCCACCCCGGTGTCGCCTGTGGCAATTGCCAGCTTGGCCGCGAGGATATATGGAATACCACTTTCCGGCTCCCGTTTCTTGAGCTTCTCGATCGCTGTCCTGCATTCACTGGCGAGCTGGCTATATTTTTCCGGTTGCTCTGCCTTCTGGAGTTTCGCAAGCGACAGGAGCCTGGCGACAGCCAGGTTCCTGGGACCGATAAGCTCGGCAGGCAAACGGCGAGCCAGCTGCTCAAAAGCGGCGATCGCTTCCTCTCCCTGGTGATCCACCTCGAGGTTGGGGATATTTTCCAGCTGGCCGATGGCACGGTTCTTGAGCTTGATGAGCTCTGTAACCTCGTCCGGTCCTGGTCCCATGCCGGGGCCGCCGAAGAAAATAAGCCAGGCCGCGATGGCGATACCTGCGGCCAGCACGGCAAGTGCCGACAGTCGCTTTCGAGAGAAGGAGGGCTTGTTCATGGAGCGGTTCGGCCTCATGCCGGATGGCCCGGGGAGTGATCTCGTTCCTGAAAAAGTAACAACTGGAGGAAAAGAATCCAACCGGTAAACAACCGGAGTCCGGGATAATTCACCATGCCAGCCAGGTCTGTTAAGATCGAGATCCTGCCGAAAGGCATTCAGCATGCATTCTTGTCGACGCAATTCTCCCTGGATGTCCGATGAAATACCCTGCCTTGATCCCTGCCTTCCTGCTGCTTGCCTGCCCGGCCATGCTGCTGTCTGATCAACCCGGGGTCGCTCCGGTTCTGTCCTGGAGCGAGCTTCCGTCGCTGCCTGACCCGCTTGGTGTGGCCGGGCCTTTTGCCGGCGTTCACAACGATGTCCTGATCGTGGCCGGCGGTGCGAACTTTCCCCGGCCGGTCTGGGAAAATGAAAAGGCCTGGTACGCCGATATACACGTGCTGATCAAGCGGGGAAGACGATTTCGCTGGAAGCGGGGTGGTCAGCTTCCCCGTCCATGTGCCTACGGCGCCGCGGTCTCGACTCCAGCGGGTGTCGTCTGCATGGGAGGGAATAATGGTACGGAGACCTTTTCCGATGTTTCCCTGCTTGCCTGGGATGCCGATGTCCGCAGGCTCGAGATCCATCCCTATCCATCCCTGCCGAAACCCTGTGCTTTTGGACAGGCCGTGCTGATCGATGGTGTGATCTACCTGGCCGGTGGCCAGCAGGGCCAGGGACTGGAGACGGCGATGACGAATTTCTGGGCGCTTGACCTTGCCCGGCAGGACGATCCGGCAGCTTTCAAATGGAAGGTCCTGGAGCCCTGGCCCGGTCCCTCCCGGGCACTCAATCTCACGGTTCGACAGCAGAATGGCGAGCACGATTGTATTTACGTGATCAGTGGACGTCGGCAGCAGGGGGACGATGTCCAGTTCCTGCGTGACAGCTGGGAATTCACACCCGCCACGGGGGCCTGGCGCCCGCGGGCCGATGCGCCTCGCAGCGTGATGGCGGGGACTGCGATGGGGGATGACCAGGGGAATATCCTGGTTCTTGGTGGGGCAGACGGGTCGATGTTCTACCGGGTGGATGAACTCCGAGATCGGCACCCGGGGTTTCCCCTGGAAGCACTCAGCTATCATCCCGGGTCGGATCGCTGGACGTCGGCTGGAAAAATGCCGGCCAACCATGTCACCACGGTTGCCGTACGCTGGGATGGACAGATAATCATACCCAGCGGTGAGGTTCGTCCACGTGTTCGATCCGCCAGGATATGGAGCGTACGGAGTGTGGGAAGGGAGTAACCTTCCGGAAAAAACTTTTAAGAAAGCGAGTCCAAGAGTGATCCAATCGACCGGCATGATGAAAATGTGGTGTGCAAGCGTACTCGTGCTGGGAACGCTCGTCACTTTCTGTGCGGGAGGAGGGGCAGCAGAAAAGCCGAACGTGATCGTGATCATGGCCGATGACCTTGGTTATGGCGATGTGAGCTATCAGGGGGCGCGTGGGGTCAAGACGCCCCACATCGATCGCCTGGCAACACGGGGTCTGCAGTTTTCACAGGGGTACTGTTCCGCCTCCACCTGTACACCGACGCGGTTTTCATTCCTGACCGGCATGTACGCTTTTCGGCAGCCGGGGGCGGGAATCGCGCCGCCCAATGCCACCGCGCTTGTCCAGCCAGGGACCGAGACGATTGCCTCGCTGATGAAGAAGGCGGGCTATGCGACGGCGGTCGTCGGAAAGTGGCACCTGGGACTGGGGGCCAAGCCGGCGCCGGACTGGAATGGTCAGCTGAAGCCAGGGCCCCTGGAGATCGGTTTTGATTACTGCTTTTTGCTCCCCACGACGAACGATCGTGTGCCAAGTGTCTACGTGGAAAACCACCGGGTTCGTGACCTGGACCCGGCAGATCCGCTCTGGGTGGGCAGGCAAAAACCGGATCCCGATCATCCTACCGGGCAGGATGCGGCCGTGCGTGCCGGCCTGAAAATGGACTGGAGTCGCGGCCACAACCAGACGGTGCACAATGGCATCGGCCGGATAGGGTTTTTTACCGGGGGAGAGGCGGCCCGCTGGCGGGATGAAGATCTGGCTGACGAGTGGGTCAATCAGTCGGTAGCCTGGATCGAGGAGCACCGGCGTGAGCCCTTCTTCCTGTTCTTCTCCTCCCATGATATCCATGTACCGCGGATGCCTCATGAACGATTCCATGGCAAGAGCGCTCTCGGTTTTCGAGGTGATGCGATTGTCCAGCTGGACTGGTGTGTTGGGCAGCTGGTCAAGACACTCAAGCGTCTCGATCTCACCGACAATACCCTGATCGTTTTCTGCAGTGACAATGGCCCGGTGCTGGATGACGGTTACAAGGACGGGGCAAAAGAGAAGCTCGGCGTGCATACCCCGGCAGGGAGCTACCGGTGTGGAATATACAGCATCTACGAGGGAGGAACACGGACTCCCTTCATTACCTGCTGGCCCGGCACGATCAAGCCGGGTCTGTCAGAGCAGGTTGTTTGTACTGTGGACCTGCCGGCCAGCATGGCTGCCCTGGGCGGGCAGAAGCTGGAAGGGGATGCCTGCCCGGACAGTTTCAACCTGTTGCCGGTACTGCTGGGAAAACCCGGCGCCCGGGGCAGGGACCACCTGGTCCAGCAACCGAACAAGGGTCCCACGCTGGCACTCCGGATCGGTGACTGGAAAGTTCTCTCCTATGCCAATGCCAAGCCGATCAAGTCGCTGACCTACGAGAAGAAAGAGGGCAAGTACGAACTCTATAACCTGGCCGATGATCCGGGAGAGAGGAAGAACCTGGTGACCCAGGAGCCAGAGCGTCTCAAGGAGATGCTTGCCCGGCTTGAAGCGATCAAGCAGGCGGGGCGGAGTCGGCCCTAGTGGACGATGTCGCAGTCGGGCAGTGCCTGCTGGAGTTTCCTGACGCCGGCGTCCGTGGCCTTGGCACGAAGCAGGAACAGGGACTGGAGCTTTTTCAGTTTTTCCAGGTGCGGCAGACCCTTGTCCGAAACCCGGGTCCCGGAGAGCCCCAGTACCTTGAGCCGCTCAAGGCCCGCCAGGTGCACCAGCCCCTCATCGGCCGTTGGCGTATCGGAAAGGAACAGCCGCTCCAGGTGGACCAGTCCTTTGAGATGGACGAGGCCTTTATCGGTAACCTTTGTCTGGTGCAGGCTTATCTCCCGCACCGTGGTCAGCCCGGCAAGGTGAACCAGGCCGTCATTGCCCGTGGCGGTTTCCTGCAGGTTGCCCTCGACCGGCTGGCCTTCGTCGTCCAGGCGGCTACGGGCTCCCAGCTTCTTCAGCGCCGCGATTGCCTTTTCCTGGTCCTGCTCCAGTCGCTGCCGGACAGGTACCTGGGCCAGGCTGCTGCTGGCGATAGCAAGCACGAGGAGAAGTAACGGAAATCGAGTTGCTCGCATGAAGGCTATTCCAATTGTGCCCGGAAGGGAGAAGCGGGCAGGCCGGCCCTGTTCACCAGGTTCGGCTCGGCCAGCTCATTCCAGCCAAATCGCACTGCGACCGGTTCCTTCACCTGGTCACTTTTCACGATCAGGTGGTCGCCATAGACAATGGTTGCCGTGGCCGGATGCCATTTATTATCCTTGCCGGAAATCTCGAAGTGCGTGAGCGGCTTCTGCTCACCATCACTCGCCTTCAGACCGCCGGTGGTCTCCTTATGAAACCAGACCGCGATGCTATCCTTCCCCTCCCTTTGATCCGCCTTGAGGAACAGCGGGCCGGAGTAGGGCCCCACATCACGGCCGTAGTCCTTGGTCAGCGACCAGAGGGCCAGCCGGCGGCCCACCTCCTGCTTGTTGCGAGGGTGAATGTCCCTGACGTTCCCAATATCGACCGTGACCGCCATGCCGGTGTTCTTTATCGACAGCGTTTTAAGCTGGGCTTCCCAGATGCCCGGCAGCGCCTCGGGGCGGTTGTAGCGGTAGGGAGCAAGCTGGACAAAGTGGAATGGCATCTCGGGATTATTGAAGACCTTTCGCCAGCCCAGGATGAGAGCCTTCATTTTCTCGTGGTAAAGCATCCCCTCACCATTGTTGGATTCTCCCTGGTACCAGAGAGCGCCCTTGAAGCGGTACTTGAGGACCGGGTGGACCATGGCGTTGTAGATCGCCAGCGGCGTCTGGTGCTGGACCTGTCCCTTGTCATTCTTGGTGGGAAAGTTGGCCAGGTTATCACTGATGCTTTTAAGAGCGGGGACCGACTGGAATCCGACCGGCGGCGTCCAGGGTTCGATCCGGGTGCCACCCCAGTTGCAGCCGATCAGGCCGATCGGAACATCAAGTTCCTTCTGCATGTTGAGGGCAAAGTAATATCCCACGCCGGTATAGTTTCCAACGGTCGCGGGTGTTGTTTCGGTCCAGCCCTGCGTTCGTGTTTTGGATTGCGGCTTGTCCGCGGTCTGGTGAGGAAACTTGATATGCCGGATCGTGGGATGGGTCCCCGCGGCGATTTCTTCCTGGGGATTATTGGATCGAGAGACTGTCCATTCCATGTTGGACTGGCCTGAACAGAACCAGACCTCCCCGACCAGCACGTTCTTGATTTCCAGCGTGCTGGAGCCACTGATCGAGATCGCATGCGGCCCGCCTGCTTTCATCGCCGGCAGGCTGACCGACCAACTGCCATCATCAGCGGCCGTGGCGTTGACGGAACTGGTGCCGATCTTGACCGCCACCGTGGTGCCGGCCTCATCCCATCCCCAGAGGACAACGGGGGCATCTCGCTGCAGGACCATGTTGTCACCGATGATCGAGCTGACAGTGGTTTCGGCATCCAGGGCCGGGGTCAGGACGAGAGCCAGCAGGATAGTCAGTGATGGGAAAAGTCGCATGAGTATTCCTCGCGTGGAGAGATGGACATCGAAAGTAATTCCAGCGAATGTGAATATAACTGTATCTGAAGCGCGATTCAAAGCGGGGCGTCTCCTCCGGAGGTGGAGAGTTGGTACCATGGTTGGTACACCCCTGGTTTCCACGTACCAGGTAGATCTTGCTGGCGAACTTCTTGTCGACACGAGGCTGCATGATGACATTGCTCTGGCGGAGATGCCTTTTCCTGCTTTTGTCCCTCGTGCTGGCCATGGCCTGGGGCTGTCATGATCGGGACGCTAACTCCATGGTTCCCGCGGAATACGAGCAGACGGAGGAGATGGACCCGGACGAGTCGCTGGGAGGTTCGGATTCCCGGGAGATACTTCTTGAGGAAGCGGGAATCACGGACGCTTATTTTCACCAGGTGGACGAGGTGCTGATCGATGATGACATACCGGTCATCGGGATCGAGGTGGATGGAGTATTCCGGGCATTCCTGGACGAGGGCATGATGGAGCTTGACCAGCACGTGGTTCATACCGAGCAGAACGGGCAACCGATCACGGTTGCCTACTGCGATATCACGGATTGTGTCCGTGTCTATCACCGGGGTGACCTGGCGACGACAGAGATCATGATGGGCGGGATGCTGGAGAACCAGTTGGCCTTGATGGTCAGGGGTTCGCGTTACCGGCTGGATGATGAGAAAATCCCACTCGAACAGTACCCACTGACCCGGACGACCTGGGGGGAGTGGAAGAAGGCGCATCCCGAGACCGACATCTACGTGGGGATCGGCATGGTATCCGGGCCCACGGTGATGGATGGTGCCAGGCCCCCCCGGACCACGGAAGTGGGAATGGACTAGAGGATCATGTCGATGAAATATACCTCCCTGCTTGTCCTCGCCTGCTTTCTCCCGCCTGCCGTCCGGCCGTCAGCAGCCGATGAGCTGAACGTGATGACGTTCAATATCCGCTACGACAACCTCGGTGATGGCCTGGATAACTGGCGATTTCGTTCGGCTAACGTGGCTGGCATGTTCCGCCATCACGAGGTTGCTATTGCCGGGCTCCAGGAAGTTCTTCATCGACAGCTAGGCCATCTTGAAAAACGATTGCCGGGATACGCTCATGTCGGGGTGGGACGGGAGGATGGAAAGCAGAAGGGAGAGTATGCACCGATCTTCTTTGACAAGAGCCGGCTGGAGCTGACAAGGAGCGAGACCATCTGGTTGTCAGAGACACCGAAAAAGGTTGGCAGCAAGAGCTGGGATTCCTCGCTTCCAAGGATTGCCACGCTGGCCTGGCTGAAGGAGAAGGAAACGGGAAAGCTGCTGCTGGTGGTCAATACCCATTTCGACCATCGTGGCGCGGTGGCCCGCCGGGAAAGTGCTGTCCTGATCGGCCGGCATCTGAAGCAGGTCAACCAAGAGAAGCTGCCGGTGGTGGTCATGGGAGATCTGAATTGCCTGCCCGGCTCCGAGCCCTACAAGCAGTTCACCCAGGCCGGGTTCCAGGATGCCCTGGAAAAATCCGAGAAAGAACACCAGGGGCCACGCTCGACCTGGAACGGGTTTGGCAAGACGGTGGTCGCGGGACGCCGGATTGATTTTATTTTCGTCAGTCCCGATATCCGGGTGCTTGCGCACAAAATCGACATCCGCCAGTTTAACGGCCGCTTCCCGTCAGATCACTGCCCGGTGATCAGCAGGCTTGGCAGGCCCTGAGCAGGCACCCTGGATGTTGTCATAAGCGGGAATTCCAATGACAATAGGTTACAGATACGGTCTTTTGCGATTGGCAAAGTTCCTTTCACAGTGAAACTCGAGGAGTCTTTCGAATGCGATCCCTGATACGACTTAGCCTGGCCATGACGTTATCATTCCCCACCCTGCTGGCGGCACAGGAAGAACCGTCCGACCAGCCCCCGGTGGTGGATGAGGCCAAGATCCTGGTGACCGAGCTTTCGGGACTTGGACTGGATAACGAGATCCTGACAGATCTTTACTGGTCCATGCGTGATCCGCTCGGTTCGGAAAGGCCCGCAAAATTCGGCGGAGGGAATAGTGATTCCATGGCGGGGATGATGTCACTTCTGGATAACGAGAGTGTTCGCAAGGAACTGGGGATCGAGGATTTCCAGTTTGACGAGTTCAGCAAGCTGCGAGATTCGATCCGCAGTGAACTGAACAAGGAAATCAACCTGATGATCGAGGAAGGCGGATTTGACAGGGCCCAGCTGAAGACCCGGATGACCGAGATCCAGGGGGGCCTGGTCGAACGGTTCCGCGATTCACTTCTGCCGGCGCAGGCCGATCGTCTCAGGCAAGTTGCGTTTCACATCCAGATGCGGCGGCGGAGCGTGATCGATGTGCTCACCACCGATCCGCTGGCGAAGGAACTGGAGTTAACGGATGCGCAGAAGAAAGCGCTAAGGAAATCTGCCAGGGAGATCGAGCAGGAGTTTGCCGTCGAGGTCGCAAAGCTCAGGGAGCAGGCGAAAGAGAAGCTCTTCTCCAATCTCAGCAAGGCCCAGCAGAAGAAACTCTCCACGCTCCTGGGGGAGGAGTTCACCCTCTCGGAGGCGAGGCAGGGGAACCTGCTGCGGATCAACAGCAGCGTGCCGTCGGGCAAGCAATCCCCTGCCGGGAAGCCGCAGGGCAAGGGGAAGTAAGAACTGCCCTGGCTGCGGATCACTTCTTGGGATTTGGATTGCGCTGCCTTTCAACCGGAGCGCGGCCCGGTAGCTGATCGGGCGTGATCTGGACCTCCTTGATCAGTGACTCGACTGTCCTGCGGGCCCTGGCAATCTCGCCGGCATAACGACGATTACCTGCCAGGTTTGTCATCTCGCGAGGATCGTGCCGCAGGTCGTAAAATTCGAAATCGTCCGTACCGGGAAAGAGGGCCAGCTTGTAGCGTTCCGACCGCATCCCCCAGTGTGGATGGCCACCAGCCCAGTAGGCGTACCAGATCGCCTTGCGCCAGCCAGCAGGAGCCTTGCCCGAGAGCAGCGGTGTGATCGATCGCCCCTGCATGCGAGGATCCGGTTCCAGGCCGGCATACTCCAGCAGTGTCGGTGCAAAATCCACGTTGCTGACCAGGTCCCGGTTCACCGTGCCGGCCTTGATCCGCGGCGGGTAGCGCACGATCAGGGGCATCTTGAGCGATTCCTCCAGGATCAATCGCTTGTCATAAAGGCCATGCTGGCCCAGCCAGTAACCCTGGTCCGAGGTATAGACAATCAGTGTTTCATCCTTGATTCCCTCGGCCTCCAGGTATCCAAGAACGCGGTGGATGTTCTCATCAATCGCCGCCACGCAGCGGATGTACTTGTGGATCATGTGCTGGTAAGCCGCGGAGGTCTTGGACCTGTCGCTGCCATCGTGCGGCCACATGCGGGGAGTTGTGTCCTGCTCATGGCGACCAAAGTAGCCATGGTTTCGAAGCAGGTGCCAGCGGTGGGGGGCCTTGAGCAGAGGGCTGCTGGCAGCCAGGTCCTCATGCAGGCTGGCCGGCTCGGGGACCAGCCTGTCGGCCAGCAGTTTCTCATGACGGGGTGGGTAATCGTAGGGATGGTGTGGGCCCTTGAAGTGCAGGTTCAGGCAGAAAGGCTTCTGCCTGTCTCGTTCCTTGAGCCAGCCTAGTGCGATGTCAGTGTAGACATCGGCGTAGTAACCCTGGTGCCTGGTCTGGGCGCCGTCAGCCCGGGTGAAACTGGGATTGAAATAGGAACCCTGGCCCTTGGTGACGGCATAGAAATCCATCCCCCGTGGCATGTGCTTCATGTGCCACTTGCCGACCACCGCCGTTTGGTAGCCGGCCCCCTGGAGCTGCCGGCTGTAACTGGGTGCATCCTCCCGGAGCGAGCAATTGAGGATCAGGCCGCCGTTGGTGTGCGAGTACTGCCCGGTGATGATCGAGGCCCGGCTGGGTGAACAGATCGAGTTACAGCAGCAGACATTGGTAAACCGCATTCCCTCGGCAGCCAGGCTGTCGAGGGTGGGGGTTTGGACGTAAGGCTTCAGCCATGAACCATAGGCCCCGATCCCCTCGAGGGCATGATCGTCCGAGAGGATAAAGAGGATGTTCGGTTGCTTCGGCTCGGCTTTCGCCGGCCGGGCAGGAATGGCCGGTAGCAGGATCGCGAAAAAGAAGATCAATAGCAGCAGTCGGTTTCGCATGGTCGCCTCGTGATGAATCGTGACGTCTTTACTTGAGCTGCTGCCGGACAAACTCGGGGAGCCGCTGGTGGATATTGATATTCGGGTTGTCATTCTGGAGCCCCGGGCCGGGTGTGCTGCGGCCCGCCTCGATCTGCTCCCGAAGCAGCCGGACCATTTTAGCCACTTGACCGGGGTGACTGGCGGCCAGGTTCTTGTCCTCATGCACGTCCGTGGCAAGGTTAAAAAGCTGTACAAAAGGAGCCTGCATGAAGTCGGCCCGGGTGGGGGTGGTACCGAACTGCTCGATCGCTTTCTTCCAGGCATCGTCAGCTGTCGGCAGGTTGCCGTAACGGCCAAGGCCGCCACTGCCGGGACAGAGGCAGAGCTTCCAGTCACCGTCCCGGATAACGAAGGGCCCCACCGATTGCATGACCAGGTTCTGCCGCGTTCCTTCTACCCTGGGTTTTTCAAGCAGCCGGGCAAAGCTGATCGAGTCGGGGGCATTGTCCGGATTCACATCATTTCCCGTGATCTCGGCAAGGGTCGCCACCAGGTCGTTCAGGCCAACCAGCGCATCACACCTGCTGCCAGGCCGGATCTTACCTGGCCAGTGGGCAATCAGTGGCACGTGCAGGCCACCCTCGTAGACCGAGAACTTATAGCCGCGGTGCCGGCCATTGGGGTAGTGGCCTTTTTCCTCGAGCAGGTGAATCTGGCCGGGCGTCGCCTCGAGGATATTCCCGGCATAGGGGGCCGGGCCATGGTCGGAGGCAAAAAGCAGCAGGGTGTTCTGGTCGAATCCTTTCTCCCGCAGGACATCCATCACGCGCTGGACCGCATGGTCGACCTCCATCACGAAGTCGCCGTAGACACCAAGGGTGCTCGTGCCCTGGAAATTCACGCCCGGGCTGGTCGGCGTGTGCGGGGCGGTGAGGGCAAGGTAAAGGAAGAAGGGGGTCTCGCTGTCCTGTTGTGCGAGGAAGGACTCGGCCTGCTGGTAAAAAGTCTCCAGCACCTCGTGGTCCTGGAAATCCTTTTCGGCTGGGCCGACGCGGTTAAAAGCGCTCCAGCCTTTCTGTGCGGTCACCTCGCCCTGCCAGCGGTTGTTGCGGGCATAGGCATAGGGATACATGTCGAGCGAACCGGGAAGGATAAAGCTCTCGTCAAAACCAAACTGGGGTGGGCCGACCTTCAGGGGCTTGGTGTAATCCACATTGGTCTCCCCCTGGACCTTGCCGTCGAGCGTGGTCATTGTCGTTCCCAGGTGCCACTTTCCGACGTAGCCGGTATGGTAGCCGGCCTGTTGCAGCATCTTTCCCAGCGTGAAGGTGTCGGGTCCAAAGCGGAGTCCCAGGAATCCCCAGGCGCCGCCGGGTTGCGGTTTCCCAAATCGCCAGGGGTAACGGCCGGTCATGATCCCCACCCGGGTGGGGACACAGACCGAGGCACTCACATGCGCGTCGGTAAAGCGAAGTCCCCGGCGGGCAATCGCGTCGATGTTCGGCGTATCGATCAGGCAGCGCTTGCCGCCATAGCAGCCGATATCCCCGATCCCGAGGTCATCGGCCAGGATAAAGACAATGTTGGGCTGCTCGGCGGGGGTGGAATGGGCCAGCACCAGGCCCATGGACAGTGCCAGGCTAGTGACAAGATGGCCGGCTTTGGGCATCGGGCGGTCCTTTGATCGACCTGGTATGGTGAGGGTCAAGCTGCGGGCCCGGAACCAGGTCACTTACGTTTGAGGTGCGAAGCGACCTTGGTCCAGTATTTTTTCGTGGCGTCCTTTTTCGCTCCCCGGGGACCGCCATTGTGAATGCGGGCCACGGTTTCCAGGTCGACCAGGGTTGCCGTGCCCTGGTCGAGTCGCAGGGCAGCAGGGCGGGAATAGCGGTGCATGTAGCCCCTGATGACCTGTTCGCTATAGGAGGTGCTGTTCAAACAGCGCCGGTAGTTGTCGAGCGTTTTGTCACGCTCCGCCGCGTCCGTATGGTAAATTGACCAGATCTGGTAAGGGCCGATCGCCTTGCCACCATCTCCGA
Organism: uncultured Pirellulaceae bacterium; assembly: GCA_964476375.1. Taxonomy (GTDB): domain Bacteria; phylum Planctomycetota; class Planctomycetia; order Pirellulales; family Pirellulaceae; genus SAT2750. The sequence continues at coordinate 452 of CAYYZW010000218.1, read as the reverse complement.
TGGCCCCAAGACCATCATTGGGGGAGCCACCTGTTTCTACAGCCCGGATGGCAGGCAACAGATCCGACCAGCTAAAAGTCTGCGGGCTCTGCAGACCCGTGACCAGCGCAAGGAGAATAAGAGAGGTCTTCATGGACTGAATTATAGGGCAATTGATCTGCCGGCGAAGTGTCGTTAGACCGGCATGCTCACGATCTCGGCCGTGCCGCCACAGTGCTGGGAGATCACTTTGATCGCCAGCGCCACGGCTGCTCGTCGATCCTGGTCTGGCGTGGCAGTGGTGGACTCGACAATCACCAGCACATCCTGCGTGCTCTCGCCCACCTTGCTGAAATCCGCCTGCAGCGAGTCCAGGCGGCAGAGTAATCGCTCTTCGGCATCGACGTAACCGAACTCGCCTGCCACAACCGACTCGGGCTCGCTGCTGCCAAGCGGCGTGAAGGTCTCCTCGC
>CAYYZW010000217.1:0-65413 GCA_964476375.1 uncultured Pirellulaceae bacterium | reverse complement strand
GGAGTTCGGCAGTAGGCAAGTTGCCAGGCATAAACTGCCTGTTCTATGATCGGCGATTTTATCACGATCACTTTTTCTTCAATCGGTCCGTGAAAGTCTTTCTCGGAATGCCAGGTTTTCCCGTCGCTGCCGTTCTCGTTTGCCAGTGTAATGGTGTAGGAATTGCTGAATGAATCCGAGTTATTGTCTGTTCGTTCATCGACAATCGTGTCGATCAGGTCCCCTGCCTGGACTTCAAAAGAGACCTCGTAATCGACGCTGCTTTTGGCAACGCGCCAGCTTCCCTGGTTTCCTAGCCGGCTGCTGTAAACTGTCAGCTGCACCCCGTCGCCGTTCTCTGAAGGGTGGCTCAGGGAGCCCTTGATCGTCAGTTTTCCTGTTACCGGCGATCTCCATCGGCGGATCGGTCGCTGGGTAATGTTATTGGGATGCCCCCCGCCTGCAATCAGGTATGAATATCCCAGGGTCGGGTCGGGAAGCTCTTTTCCACCCTTCCAGTATCCGTCGGCAAAAAGCGGATAATGGGTGAAGTTCACCGGGGCAATGCCCCCCTCCGCCGCCTCGGAAATAAACCCGTAACCGTAACGCCAGGGAGTTCGCAGCTGCGCGTAAGACTCTGCATCGAAATCAATCTGGAGGCCCTCGACCAGCGCGGGGTCAACTTGTCCGCCTGCTTCCTTGTCCACCCGGGCGGCAAGGGCGCTGGCAGCGGAGAGGATGAAGTCACCATTCATCAACATCAGTGACTGGCTGGCCACAGTAGAATTTGTCCGCTTATCACAGTTCACCGCCATCACCGGCGCATCAAAGACCTGGAGCAGGGCCACCGGTTGTGTGCGACGAACCTGGATGTAGACGCTCCGCCGCTTGGAGTCCCCCACGCTCACCTTGCCCGAATCATCGGATAATATGCTGTCAGCTGCGCCATACATCGTGGTATCGAGCTGGCCGCTCACTGCCAGCATGCGGTCCCGGACGATCTCAGCGTCCAGTCGCTGTACCGACTTGTGCCAGTAGTAGGCATTCGCTGCATCTTTCTCGTCAAACCCGATATTGCGAACAGAGGATTGCCGGTACGCGGTGGAAGTCACGATCAGGCGGTGCAGTTGTTTCAGGCTCCAGCCGCTGTCCATGAAAGAGCTGGCGAGCCAGTCAAGCAGCTGTGGATGAGTCGGGAGGCTGCCAAGCTTGCCAAACTCAGCCGGTGTTTCGACGATGCCGCGTCCAAAATGATGCAGCCAGACCCGGTTGACCAGCACGCGGGCCACGGTCGGATGTTGTCCACTGGTGAGCCACCTGGCGTAGGCGAGTCGTCGACCGCTGGAGGAGAGATCCTCGTTATTGTTCTCGATTGCCAGGCGATTTCCCTCTGCCGCAGTAATCGTGAGGCCGCCCGGGGCGACCTCCTGCTGTGGCTGCCGGTGGTCTCCACGGTAAAAAAGAAATGTTTTGGGGATCACCCCGTTGGTCTCGGTCGTTGATCGCAGAAATTCCTCCACTGGAATCTTCTTCTTGATCTCCCCGACCCTGGCGCTGTATTCCTTGATCTTGTCGGCGTGCCCCTGGTTGTACTGGTACAGGTTTCCTGCCGTGACATTCAAGTTCGGTTGATCCTCCAGCAGCTTCTTTTGCTCGGCAGAACGCTTGTCGGCCGCGGTCTTCTTGGCCTCCTGCAGCTGGACTCGAACCGCTTCCTCGTACTGTTCAAATTCCTTGTCCAGCGCTATCTGGATATACTCTGCCTGCTTCGCGTCCCGCTCCTTTTCCAGCACCGCCGCTTCCTGGTTCACCTCGTTGCGGCGGGCGGTGTCGACGTCCGTGTAGAGTGAAATTTGTCGCCCACCAGGTGTTCGCCAGTTCTTCCAGTCGAAGGCGGGCTCGAAAACGGCTCGCAGCCGGTGATAGTCGACGTGCGAGATCGGATCGTAGCGATGGTCGTGACACCGTGCACAGCCAACCGACATCCCCAGCAGGGACGAGCTGATAATCTTGATCGTGTCGGCAACAACCTGGTTCCTGGAGGCATCATTATTCTCTTTCCCCGTGCCATCCACTCCCATCCGCAGGAAGCCGGTGGCTGTCAGCTTGCGAATGGATTCTTCTGTCATGTTCTTGAAGGGAGGTGTGACCATCTCATCGCCTGCCAGCTGTTCCTGGATGAACTGGTCGAAGGGGAGATCGTCATTGAATGACTGGATCACGTAATTACGGTACTTGTAGGAGTAGGGCCTCACCGGGTCGTCGTTGCTGTATCCTTCCGAGTCGGCATAGCCTGCAACATCCAGCCAGTGACGCCCCCAGCGTTCCCCGTAGTGGGGTGAGTCCAGCAGGTCGTCTACCAGCAATTCATATGCGTTGGGCCGTTCATCCTCGATGAACTGCTGAACCTGCTGCAGCGAGGGAGGCAGACCGGTGAGGTCCAGGTAAACTCGCTTGGCAAGCGTCAGGCGATCGGCATCGGCGGAAAACTGGAGCTTCTTGTCTTGCATCCGTGCCAGCAGGAAAGCATCGATTTCATTCCGAACCCGGCTGGCCTTCCTGGGGCGTGGTACTTCCGGGCGGGTGATCGGCTGGTATGCCCAGTAGGACCGTTCTTCAGAGGAGATTCCCAGGCCCGGGGGAACCTGTTCAGGTTCGGGTCGTGCCGTGATGGCCCCCTGTGAAATCCACGCTTCAATGACCTCGATTTCTCTATCACTCACCTTGGTGTCGCCAGGTGGCATTTCACCTGCCTTGAGGCGTTCTAGCAGGAAACTCTCGGCAGGCTTCCCAGGCACAATTGCCGGCCCACTTTCACCACCGGATATCATGAAACGGACAAGTCGCAGGTCAAGCTTTCCCTTGATTTCACTTGCTGCCCCATGGCAGTCATAGCAATGGGCGCGGAAGATCGGCCGAATATCTTTTTCGAAGCTGAGATTCTGACTGGCCCCTCGGCGGGCCGCCAAGGCAGGGGAGGTGCTGAGAAAAAGGGCGAGCAGTAAAAGAGTTCTCATCGGCGGAATCCCGGTTTAGTAGAGTTCCTTGATCGCCAGGGGTGGGTGCTGGTCAGGGCAGGCGACACATGATTCATACCATTATGGTAGGCCCCAATGCTCTCTTTCACAACGCTGAATATGGCCCAGGCAGGAAAGGGTATTGTGCTCAGGGCATTTCACTTTCAACGGATGCTTCATCCAGGCTGGCTGGTGGTTGCATCTGTGAGGGGATCGCCATCAGTACGGCGACCACCTCCTCGGAGAGGGGAACAGAGACCACGTTTGTCAGACCCTGTTGTTCCGCGGTATTGCTTTTCACCAGCTTTTCCAGGGCATGAAGCATTTCCACATAACCGTCAGGTGCCACGGGATTGTCAATAAATTGATCCTGCTGTGCCGAGATGATGATCTCGGAAAAAGTCAGAAGTCCCTGGATGCTGTTCCGGACAGTACTGGCATTTGCTTCATCGGGTGAGTCGAATTCCAACTGGAGCCGGGGGTCGCTGGTAAGCCGGATGGCGAGCGAGGCTGTCTGCAGCTGGCCCGGGAGTTCCCTCAACATGATCAGCGGGGGAAGAAGTGTTCCATTCAGACCCTGTGTGATGGTTGCCGGAAGGAGCGCCGGGGTCACAACGAGGACAGTATCGTTGCGGAGGTCGATGGTTGACAGTCGCTTGGCAAGCGGGCTGCTTCCCTTGGCCGCAAGCATCGCCTGGATGGTGGCAGGGCTGGAGACAAGCAGGGTCAGATCATCGTAAATACAGATCCCGGTCGGAAGAGGGGGGGGGAGCGGCAGGGCATTCACCCTTCCCGGTTTTTCTCCGATCTTCTCTTCTCTCCATACTCCCGGAATACTCTGTGTCAATGCCGTGGCAATTGCGGGGGCATCACTCCCCTCGACCAGTTTGATGACCACTGCCAGTTCCATCGGTGTGCGTCCCACGGGTATCTCAGCGATGGCCGGTTCCTCGTCCGCAGTGTCGCTCCCATCGTCATCACTACTCTCTTCACTCTCGATGGCGGGTGATGGTGTGTGTGGTACGGCGGGCACGAGTTGCTCCGGCAGGGAGTCGATCAGCACGATGAGGGTCTCCATACTCTCTGGATCGACCTGGAAAGACTGCTGGAGTTCCGCCGGCAGCCCTCCTCCCATCATCGCAGTTAACGGTTCGGCAGCGGGGGACTCCAGGACCTGCCGTACCTGAAGCACCAGGGCGGCCTGGAATGAATCAGGCACCAGCCCGGAGTCCAGCGAATTAAGATCCCGGGCCAGTTCGATCTGCGCAGCGGGTGGTTCCTGGTTTGGATTGACCATCTCGCTTTGCTGGCCACCTGGCATGAAGGCTTTCAGCATGTCGGGCCCTTCCATCGGTGGCACATTCCTGAATCGGCTGACGGGCGGTTGACTGTCCAGGCCTGGAATAAACTGAACAATGAACACGATAAAGAAAGCAATTCCAACCACCAGGATGAAAGGGAGGGCCAGCCTCTTGATGGCCGATGGCGGGGGTTCCAGGTCGGTCGGTGGCGCAGGGTCCGGCGCTGCATCCTGGTTCGTCCTGTCCGTTTCCAGGTCGCTGTGGCTAGACATGGATCTCAAAGCCCTTTCTCTGTTCCCGGCTCAGCATGGAACTTGCCTGCTCGTCCCCCTCGAAATCTTCTTTCCTGGGATTCCAGGTGAGCTTGCGCCCCAGCAGCATGGCAATGTTTGCCAGGTGGCAGACGCTCACACTGCGGTGATGGGTAAAGACGTCTGAAACGGGCAGCTCGCGGCTTTTCACACAGGAGAAGAAGTTGACCATGTGGGCGGTTGGCTTGCCACGGTAAAGTTTTTCTGTCTCCTCGGCGAGCCACTCTTTCCCCTCGTCGGTGCTCATGATTTCTTCCACGGGCTTGCCGGTCAGGCCACCCCGGTTCACCCGGATCTTGCCCTTTTCTCCCTCGATGATCAGCTCGTTGGGGCCACTTGTCAGGCGGATTTCATGACCGTTGGCAAACGTCGCCGTGGTATCGAACGAGTGGGCGACGTTATAGCAGTCAGGCTGCTTGTTGAATTCACCCTTCCCTTCAATACTCACCGGGCCCGTGTTCTCCAGGCCGAGGGCCCACATGGCGATATCGGTATGATGCACCCCCCAGTCGGTCACCTGTCCGCCGGAGTATTCCAGCCACCAGCGAAACTGGTAATGGGTGCGTTCCTTGATGTAGGCGGTCTCGGGAGCCTGCCCCAGCCACATGTCCCAGTTGAGATGGCCGGGCACCTCACCTGTCGCGAAAGGGCCCCCCTTCTGTGCCTTGCCCACGGAGGAAATCGCCTTGAGGCTGTCCCCCAGGCGCCCACTGCGGGCGATCACGATCGCGTGCAGAAAATGCCGGCCATACTCACTCCGCTGCTGGGTTCCGACCTGGAATACCCGCCCGGTCTTCTTGACCACTTTCTGGATCAGCTTGCCCTCGTCGATTGTCAGCGTGAGGGGCTTCTCGCAATAGACATCCTTGCCTGCATTCATGGCATCAATGGAGATCTTGGTATGCCAGTGGTCAGGGGTGCCGATGGTAACCAGGTCCACATCCTTGCGGTCCAGGATATCTCGATAATCCCCGTAGGGTTTGCAGGAGGCCCCGTAACGCTTGGCAAATGCCTCCGCACGCTGCGAATCAACATCACAGCAGGCAACCATGTTCCCCAGCCGGCCCGCCTGGTTCCCGACAGCGGAACCCCGCCCACCGTTCCCGATCGCCGCGACGTTCAGCTTGTCATTGGCCGCCTGGTTTTCCTGCGCAAACAAGTCCACGTTGCTGGCAAAGTAGGGGACGGCTGCAAGAGCACCTGCCCTTGCGGTCAACCCGATGAACTCTCGGCGGTTTGTCTTGTCACGCGTCATGGTGTTGTCCTTGTACTCGAAAGAGGATTTATCCAGGCCATGGATTATAACTCAATTCCCTGCCTCCACATGATTGCCGGTGTCGGCTGGTCCCTGCCGGAGAGCATCCGTGATGCGGTCACAGGTTGCCCTGAGCAGCCCCGGGTGGAGGCCCAGCGGCTCGGTCACCACGTAGGCGAGCTGGGGGTGTGCGTGGGCCGCCTCGGCAGCCAGCACAGGGATATGTTCTCGCCAGTGCCGCCCGGGGCCCAGGAACCAGGGATGAATGACAACGTAGCGTGCTCCCTGCCGGACGCAGCGGTCCATGGCCATGGACATGTTCGGGGATGCGATCTCCATGTGTGCCGGTTCAACGATCTTGTACCCGGCCTGTTGCTTGAGCAGTTCCACGTATTCCAGTAGCTGGTCGTTACTCTCCTCGCGGCGGGAGCCGTGGTCGATGACGATAAGACCGAGTTCCTGGAGTGGAGGGTCGGCAGGGATCGTACCTCGTGATGCGAGCGGGATGTCCGTCATCGTCCATCTCCCGTGCCGTATGAAACATGGCATGTTATGATTGGCGTTTGATCATTCATTATAAGTGCCAGGCCCCGACCAGACATGCCACCTGGGACCGCGAAACAGGAACAGGAAAATGACTGACCTGGCACGGGTGTCAGAAGAGGGAGCTGCTTCCCCGGCTGCCGGCAAACGGGGGACGGGCATGGTTTCGGCGCAGCAGGTTGGCATCTCTTTTTCTCCCGAGCAGCCTGCGGTCCTGGAGGGGCTTGACCTGCAGGTGGGAGAGGGTGATTTCGTCTCCATCCTGGGGCCCTCCGGCTGTGGAAAGTCCACGCTCCTCAAGCTGATCGCCGGACTCCTGGACCCGTCCGCGGGGAAACTGGAAGTGGGCGGCCCGGCCGATGATGTGCACACCGAGATCGGCTTTGTCTTCCAGGATCCCACGCTGCTTCCCTGGAGAAACGTGATCGACAATATTCGCCTGCCACTGGAGCTTCGTGGCTATCCGGTCAAGGCCCAGCTGGAGGCTGCAGGCCAGATCCAGGAAATGGTCGGGCTCCAGCCCGAGGATGGCCTGAAGTACCCCCGCATGCTCTCCGGTGGGATGCGGATGCGAGTCTCTTTGGCACGGGCCCTGGTCACTCGTCCTGATATCCTGCTACTGGATGAGCCCTTTGCCGCCCTGGATGACATGCTGCGACAGCAATTGAACGAGGAGTTACTGGCAATCTGGGACAAACAGGGCCAGACGATTGTCTTTGTCACCCATAATGTCAGCGAGGCCGTCTTTCTGAGTCAGCAGGTCTACCTGATGCAATCGCCTCCTGGGCGGCTTGTTGACCAGGTTCCGGTTCCCTTTCCTTTTCCCCGGCAGGCGGCGCTGCGAGGGGAGGCGGAGTTTGCCCGGCTCGTGGCAGATGTTGGCCGGCGGCTGAGGGAGAGTGTGGCATGAGCAGGCCCTTCCACCGGTTCCTTCGTACCCTGTTTCCACCACTGATCCTGCTGGTGCTGGTGCTGATCGCCTGGCAGCTGGTTGTCATGCTGCTGGAGATCAAGCCCTACCTGTTGCCTTCCCCCACTGCCGTGGTGGAAGCAGCGATTGAGCATCGGGTCGAGCTCTTCTCGGCCATCTGGCTGACAGGTCGAGCGGCCGTGCTGGGGTTGCTTATCAGTATCCTGCTGGGGACCACCACGGCACTTCTCTTCAGCCAATCCAGGATCGTGAGGCGGAGTTTTTACCCTTACGCGATCGCCCTGCAGACGGTTCCGATTGTGGCCATCGCCCCGCTGATCGTGAACTGGTTTGGCGAGGGATTCCAGAGCGTTGTGGTGGTAACCGTGATCATCAGCCTGTTCCCCGTGATTACCAACGTGACCACGGGATTGACCTCGATCGACGAGGGACTCCATGATCTCTTCCAGCTCAACCATGCCAGTCGCTGGCAACAGCTGGTCAAACTGAGAATTCCTTCGGCCATGCCCTCGCTGGTGACCGGTGCCCGGATCGCCGCCGGGCTGGCCGTGGTGGGGGCCATCGTGGGCGAGTTTTTCGCCGGTTCCCTGGTCCAGGACCGTGGACTGGGGTACTTTGTCCTCTCCGCGGTTCCGAACCTGCAAACCGATCTCCTGTTTGGGTGCGTGATTGCCGCCACGCTGCTGGGAGTCGCCATGTTTGCTGCTGTCTCGCTGGCCGGAAAACATCTGCTGGGACGCTGGACAGCAGGGATGGAAACGCACTAGCCCAAGATCCACTACAATACCCCTGGAGAACAAGACAGATGCTGAAACGACCACTGATAACAGTCCTGCTCCTGCTGGCTTTCATGGCCGGTTGCCGGGCGGTGGATCAACCGCCGGGAAACCCTCCCGGGGAGGGTGAGCGTGAAGGCGGGAGGCAGACGGTCAGCCTGCAGTTGAACTGGTTCCCGGAAGCCGAGCATGGGGGTTACTATGCCGCCCTGCTCAGTGGCTACTACGAGGAGGAAGGAATCGACGTGGAAATCCTTCCGGGGGGTCCAGCCGCCGGTGTGATCCAGAAGACAGCCGGGCAACAGGTCACGTTTGCCGTCGCCAATGCGGACCAGGTGCTGCTGGGCCGGGAGCAGCAGGCGGAGGTCGTGGCGCTGATGGCTCCTCTCCAGTCCAGCCCCCGCTGCATCATGGTCCACGCTGATTCGGATATCGAGGACTTCAGTGGATTAAAGGGAATGACCGTGGCCATGGGCAGCGGCAAGGCCTATGCCCGGTTCATGGAGAAACAGGGCTTGCTGGAAGGCGTGCAGGTGGTCGCTTACTCCGGCAGCGTGGCTCGTTTCCTGGAACGAAAGGATTTTGCCCAGCAGGGTTATGTTTTCAGTGAGCCGTTTGTTGCCCGGCAGCAGGGTGCCTCGACCCGAAACCTGATGGTCTCGGACCTGGGATTCAATCCCTACACCAGCATCCTGGTGACAAGCAACCAGCAGCTTGAAAAGGACAGGGACCTGGTTCATCGCATGGTGCGGGCCTCGATTCGTGGCTGGCAGCAGTACCTGGAAAATCCTGCTGCAGTGAACGAGCATCTTCACTCGATCAACGAGCAGATGAGCCTGGAGATCCTGGATTTTGGTGTGGAGCAGCTTCGGCCTCTCTGCCTGCCAGGGGGCATGCCGGCCGGGGAGCTGGGCCAGATGACTGCCGAACGCTGGGATACGCTGGCTGGACAACTTCGGTCTATTGACCTGCTTGGCGAATCCGTCCGGGCGAGTGATGCCTACTACCTTGGTGGTTTGACGGCCCCGGGGCAGGACTAGGAGAAGAGTTCCAGGACGGGACTGCCGCCATCCACAAGCGAGATAGGTCGCCCGGAAGCATCGGGAATTCTCCAGTTCGAATCGATACCGAGGGCATGGTAGATGGTGCTTGCCAGGTCCTCGGGGCTGACGGGTTTTTCCGTGGCGTATTCCGCATGGCGATCTGTTTTCCCGTAGACCAGCCCACCCTGCACGCCTGCCCCGGCAACCACGGCCGGAAAGAGGGTGCTCCAGTGGCCACGTCCCCACTTGTCGTTGGCCTTGGGGGTCCGCCCCATCTCTCCCATGGCGACAACCAGGGTTTCGTCCAGCAGGCCCCGCTGGTCGAGGTCGGTGACCAGGGCGGAAAGTGCCTGGTCCAGGGTCGGGACAAGGTGGTTTTCAAGGTAACTGCTGCTGCGGTGGGAGTCCCAGCTATATCCATCGACGGCGTCGTAGTGCACCGTCACAAAACGGACTCCTGTTTCGATCAAACGCCTCGCGACCAGGGTCGATTGTCCGAACAGGTGACGGCCGTAGCGATCCCGCAGGGCGTCCGGTTCCTTGCGGACATCGAAAGCCTGGCGGGTTTTCTCGGAGCTTACCAGGGCCAGGGCTCGCTGGCGGAAACGATCCATGGCATGCATGTTCCCTCGCCTGTCGAGCAGCTGTCGTTCCCGGTTGAACTGCGTCAGTAGCGAGTTGCGTCGATCCAGCCGGTCCAGCGTGATCCCGTTAAGCTGCTCCAGTCCCTGGATTTGATAGTCTAGCTCCTCGTCAGTACAGTCACGGAAGTACGGGTTGTCATCCTTCCCCCGTTTGTCCAGTCGCGTGTTGAGTGGATCGTAGGCCCGGCCCAGCCATCCGGCAGTTTCACCGGGACGGCGGAGCTGGACCTTGTAGTCCTGCAGCCGTCCGAGGAAATTCGGGACCACCACGTAACTGGGCATGTCCCGCTCCAGGCCCCCGGGCTGGTTCTGCGAATAGTATTTCACAATCGATCCCATCGAGGGAGCGTCGTTGGGAGTGACATTGAAGCCACCCCCGATGGGGATCTTCCAGCGATGGCCAGTCTGCACGTAGTGACCGGCACCGCTATGGTCGTTGTAGCTGTGCGTCATCGTCTTGATGACTGCAAGCTTGTCCGAGATCGCGGCTGTCCTGGAAAGGTGCTCGCATATTCTCAGCTCCGGCGTCTTGCTGGGCGTGGTCTTGAAGGGTCCCCGGATACCGCTCGGTGCATCCGGCTTCATATCAAAGGTCTCAAGCTGGCTGGGCCCGCCAAACAGGAAGAGGAAAATAACGGACTTGGCACGGGCGCCGGCAAAGGGAGTCGCCTCTTCCGCTGCCATCAAGCGGGGGAGGGAAAGTCCCAGCAGGCCTGCTCCACCAACCTGCATCAACTGACGACGGCTGAGGCCGCCACAGGTTGTCGACTTTTTTCCCAGGAGTGTGAGCATGGCATTGTTCCGTGGAGACGAAACCAAAACGGGGAGCGAGCCTCTTTACTTTATCGGATGTGATCTTCCCCCGAAACTGGTTTTTTGCCACACTTCGCACCGCTTGACGCCAGCATCCGTGTTTCATCGGAGATTCAGCGATGACAGTGAAATCCTACGCCTTGTTTCGTGGCAAGAGAGTCCGGATTTTTCTCCTTGCGGGCCTGTTTCTTGGTGTGGCCAGTTTCCTGTTTTCCAGCCCGGCTGCTTCTGCCCAGGAACCGGAGGCGAGTGTTACCAGCCCGGCTGCGACAGAAGAAATCGAAGCCATCACGGCTGCAGGGGAAGAAACAGAGAAGTTAAAAGAAGAGATCGAAGAAAAACCGGGGCAGGGATCATCAGAAATGGCACCGTGGCTGGATGCCTGGCTCCCTCTCTGGCTCGACAAGGAGCACTTTGGTCTTCGTGATGCACAGTGGTTTTGCCTGCTGGTCCTGCTGTTCCTGGGCATTGCTGCCGACAGGATCACGCGCTACCTGTTTTCGATCGTCGGGAAGATACTGTTTCGTGCATCCTTTGATGACATGCAGCCCCGCGAGCGGCGAAAGGTCTTCAAGCCGATCGGATTGCTGGCCCAGGCATTAACCTGGTTCTGGGGAACCACCCTGATTGGCTTACCGGGAAATATCCTGATCATTTTTGAAGTGGCTTTGAAGTTCTTCACCGTGGTGGCGGCTATCTGGACGTCCTTCATCCTGATTGACATGGCCGTTGGCTACCTGAAGAAGAAGGCGGAGGGAACCGAAACGAAGTTTGACGACCTGCTGCTCCCCCTGGTTGCCAAGACACTCAAGACCTTTGCTGTCTGCATTGGCCTGATCCTGTTCGCGGATGTTTTCGAATTGAAAGTCACTGCCCTGCTCGGCGGGCTTGGGTTGGGTGGCATGGCACTTGCCCTGGCTTCCCAGGATGCACTGAGCAATGTCTTTGGTTCTTTCCTGGTCATGATCGACCGGCCCTTCGAAATCGGGGACTGGATCATTTTCGAGGATCATGAAGGGGCAGTGGAGAGCATGGGTATTCGCAGTACACGGATCCGCACTTTCTATGACTCGCAGGTGACAGTCCCAAACAACAAGTTTACCTCGGCGATTGTGGACAACATGGGGCGGCGAAAGTTCCGCCGACTGCGGACAACGCTGGGCCTGGAATATGACTCGACACCCGCCCAGATCACTGCCTTCTGTGAGGGAGTCCGGGAACTGATACGGCAGCATCCCCGCACCCGCAAGGACCTCTTCCACGTCTACTTCAACAATTTTGGCGACAACAGCCTCGATGTGTTGCTGCTCTGTTTCATGGAGTGTTCAGACTATGGGGAAGAACTCCAGGAACGCCAGTCACTTTACCTGGGCATCATGCAGCTTGCAGAACGGCTGGGCGTCTCTTTCGCCTTCCCGACCAGGACCGTCCACATGTTCCAGCAGGAGGCATCGTCCACCGGTCCTCCTTCCCTTGCAGATCCTCTGGCAACGGGTCGCCGGTTCGCCGAGGAGATCGCCGCCCCGCTCCTTCTCGATCTCAAGGCGGCCAACCAGAGCAAAATGGCCCCGCCCGATGACGAGGATGACAGCTAAACCGTCAGCCTGGTGGAATCATCTTTTTCCCACCCGCCGGTTTGTTTGCACTAAAAACCTTCGCTATTATGGACAGCTTGCCGGTTGGCCGATTTCCTGTCCTGTTCCTGCGAGGATGTTCTGATGAACCATTCGCTGATTGCTGCCGAGCTCGGCGCGGGAGAGATTGTTCTCTACGCCGTGGGTGGTTTTTTTGCACTTCTTTTGCTGGTGCTTTTGCTGATCGTGATGAAGTACGGCAAGCTCTGGTTTCAGGCATACATGTCCAAGGCCGATGTGCGGCTGTTATCGATGGTCGCCATGGGTTTTATGAAGGTTAACCAGCGGATTATCGTGGATGCAAAGATCCGGGCCAAGCAATCGGGTTTGAATATTTCGACCGATATTACCACCCACCGGCTGACCGGGCATTACCTGGCTGGCGGTAACGTGATGAACGTGCTGCACGCATTGATTGCAGCCGAGCGAGCAGGTATCGACCTGGATCTTGACCGCGCCACGGCGATTGACCTGGCTGGCCGCGATGTCCGGGAGGCGGTTCAGACGAGTGTTCGCCCCAAGGTTATTGACTGCCCGGATCCAGAGCGAAGTGGCAAGGTGACACTCAGCGCGATTGCCAGGGACGGGGTGGAGCTCAAGGTTCGAGCGCGTGTTACGGTTCGCACCAACCTGGAGCAGCTGATCGGTGGTGCTGTGGAAGCAACCATCATTGCCCGTGTTGGCGAGAGTATTATTTCCTCGATCGGTTCAGCGGACAACCACCTGGCGGTGCTCGAGAATCCTGACCGGATTACCAAGGCCGTGCTGGCTCGGGGACTGGATGCCCAGACCGCTTTTGAAATCGTGTCGATTGATATTGCCGATATCGATGTGGGTGAGAATATCGGTGCCCGCTTGCAGGCTGACCAGGCAGAAGCGGATACGCGTGTTGCCCAGGCGAGGGCAGAGTTAAGGCGTGCCGAGGCGGTTGCCGTGGAACAGGAAATGAAAGCCCGTGTTGTTGAAAACCGTAGCCATGTAATCGAGGCAGAAGCCGAGGTTCCGCAGGCCATGGCTGAGGCGTTCCGTAACGGCCACATCTAGTCACTCGATATCAACTTGTCGCCTCCGGCGACACCAAACCCTGGTGGAGAAATTCACGATGTATAGTGTGATGCTTGCTGCGCTCCTTTTTCCTGCCGATATTCCTGCTGACCAGTTGCAGTTGCTCAAGGTCTTTCGAAGCGAGTTTATCGAGATCACACCCGGCAAGGGGAAGTTTCCGGCCTCGCTGCTGATGGGACGTGCCGAGGGAGGAAAAGCGAATGAACGACCGGTTCACAAAGTGACGTTCGGGTCGCCGTTCCACGTGGCCCGCTATGAGGTGCCCCAGGATCTCTGGGAGTCGGTGATGGGAAGCAATCCTTCACGCTGGAAAGGGAAGCGAAACAGCGTCGAGATGCTCTCCTTTGCCGAGGCACAGGATTTTTGCCAGAAAGCAACGGCCTTGATGAGGCAGGCAAAGCTGATCAAGCAGAATGAGGAGATTCGACTGCCAACCGAGGCCGAGTGGGAATACTGTGCCAGGGCCGGGACGACCACGGTTTATTCATTTGGCGACGATGTGGCCTCGCTCGACGATTACGGCTGGCACACCGGGAATGCCGCAGGAAATGATCCCCCGGTGGGAGCCAAGAAACCGAATGCCTGGGGACTGTACGATGTCCATGGATACCTCTGGGAATGGTGTCTTGATTCAGCCCATGACAGCTACCAGGGTGCCCCGGCCAACGGGAGTGCCTGGGTGGAAAAAGATTCCAAGCAGCGCGTGTTGCGAGGTGGAAGCTGGAAGGACAAGGCGGAACTGCTCACGAGCAGTTACCGGCACCTGCTCCCGTCAGAAAGCCGGGATGATGCTGTCGGCCTGCGATGCGTATTGGCCAGGGAAGGGAAGAAGCCGGCTAGTCGTTAAGCAACAGGTCGGTAAAGTCCTTGCGAGGGTTGATTTTCTTGAGAGCCTGGACGGCGTCATTGCGCAGTAGATCCGTGTTCTTCTTGTTGTTGTAGATCTCGACCAGCGGATCGATCGCTGCATCGGCTGACGTCCCAATGGAACCGAGGCTCTGTACGGCTGCACGTCGTGTCTGCGGATCCTCGTGGCCGAGCAGGGTGACCAGCCGGTCCACGGTCTGCTGGTCGGACGGCCTGATCATTCCCAGGCGGCGGGTTGCGGATACCCGTACCATGCGAGCATCACCACCCGTGGCTTGCAACAGGGCCGACCGCGCCCCCGGGCCAAGCTTGGAGAGTACCTGGCAGGCGACGATGCGGGCCGCTTCGGAATGGTCACTACTGCCGAGAATATTGGCCAGCGGATCGATTGCCGGGTTCCCGCGGCCTGACAGCCAGGCCACTGCCCGGTCCTGCCTGGCAAGGTTATTCGTTTTGGTCGATTCAAGAAGCTCGTCCACAGCCTCGGCGATGCTGCCATAGGCGTCTGCTGCCACCTGTGGTCTTTGCCGGGGTGCCTTCTTTTTCTTTTTACCAGACCCCGGAACTTTTCCGCATCCGCCTGCAGCAAGAAGCAGAATCATGACCACGATAGCCTGCCGGCTCGAGAATCTCATGATATGGCGATTCCTCGGATGGTTAGTGAATTCTCTGTCCAGGTTGTGCTCCATCGTCCAGGCCAAGCAGGAACACCTCCGAGCCACCCGGTCCTGCGGCCGTGACCATTCCCTCGCTGATGCCAAAACGCATCTGTCGTGGAGCAAGGTTGGCAACCATCACAACCAGTCGACCCACGAGTTGTTCCGGCTCATAGGCCTGCTTGATTCCGGCGAAGACATTGCGCTGCTCGTCTCCACCCAGGCTGAGTGTCAACTGGAGTAGCCTGTCCGCTCCCTCCACGTGGCCTGCGGCAATCACTCGTGCGACGCGCAGGTCGACCTTGGCGAACTCATCGATCGTGATCTCGTCGGCAAGGGGCTCATCCAGCAGCGGTTGCCCGCCCTCCTGGCTCACTGCCGGTTCGTCCGGCTGCCCGGGTGTGTCCTGCTGGTCCTGGACAACCTCGTCGGCCGCTGTCTCGACAGGTTCACTTTCAGATCGTTCCTTGGATTCATCAATCATGGCATTCACATCTTTCTCATTAACACGTTGCATCATGTGTTCAAATGGTGCGACCGGCGTGCCGGTCAATGGCCGGTTCGCCTGGTCCCAGTGCTCGATTTTTTCGCCCAGCAGTGTTTCTGTTTTTTCGGCCAGCACGGGAAGAACCGGTGAGAGGTAAATCACGATCTGCCTGAAAAGGTTCAGGGCCACGCTACAGGTGTCCTGCAGTTCTTGCGCCCGCTCGGGATCCTTGGCAAGGTTCCAGGGTTCCGCCGCCTCAACGTACGGATTGGCACGATCGGCGAGTTCCATGATCATCCGCATGGCGCGGTTGAAGTCACAGTTTTCGTAGGCCTTGGCGATCTCTGTCCCTGCCGTCACACCCTTCTGAAAGAGCCCGCCATCATCGGGGTATTCCGCCGAGAGCCCCGCATCCTGGATGAACTTGGCGGACCGGCTTGCCAGGTTGACCACCTTGCCGACCAGGTCGCTGTTCACACGGGAGACGAACTCGTGGAGGTTCATGTCCAGGTCGTCCACGCGTGGCCCCAGCTTGGAGGCAAAATAGTATCTCAGCCAGGAGGGATCCAGGTGGTTCAGGTACGTCGCGGCCCGGACAAATGTCCCGTCCCGTTTGGACATTTTCTTGCCGTCCACGGTCAGGAAACCGTGGATGTGGACCCGTGTGGGGAGATTGTAGCCGGCCGTCTTGAGCATGGCCGGCCAGAAGAGTGTATGAAAATAGGTAATGTCCTTGCCGATGAAGTGATGGATCTCGGTCCCCGGATTTCGCCACCAGAGATCAAAGTCCTCCCCGCTTCGATCACACCACTGGCGCGTCGAAGCCAGGTAACCGATGGGGGCATCAAACCAGACGAACCAGTAATTTCCCGGGCTGTCTGGAATCTCAAATCCAAAGTAAGGTGCGGGTCGCGAAATGTCCCAGTCCCGTAGCGGTTCGTGCAGGAAGTGACCCTTGAGGTAGTTCGCAATTTCTACCTGGAGATGTTCTCCACCCTGCGTCCATTCTTCCAGGAAATCATGTAACTGCTCGATCTGGATAAAGAGGTGGTCCGCTGATTTTTCCACCGGCGTCTCGCCTGACAGGGTGCTGACCGGGTTGATCAGGTCCTCCGCCGAGTAGGTGGCGCCGCACTCACAACTGTCGCCGTACTGGTCCTCACGGCCACAGGTAGGACATGTCCCGGTCACAAACCGGTCGGCCAGGAAGATACCCTTGGCCGGGTCGAACAACTGGGTCACCTCGCGCTGCTCGACGAGCCCGGCCGCGCGGAAAGCAGCCCAGAATTCATCACAGAGGGCCTTGTTTTCAGTACTGTTCGTGCTGCCATAGTTGTCAAACTCGATGCCAAAGCCGGCAAAATCGCGCTCGTGCTCCTGCTGGACCCGGCCGATGAACTCCTCCTCGCTGCAGTTCTCTCTCTCGGCACTCATCATGATTGCCGTGCCATGTGTGTCGTCGGCACAGAGATAGATACACCGGTTCCCCTGCAGTTTCTGAAATCGAACCCAGATATCCGTCTGCAGGTATTCCACCAGGTGCCCAATGTGGATCGGACCATTGGCGTAAGGGAGGGCTGCGGTCACCAGTATCCGGCGAGATTGACTCATCAGCTTCTTTCAGCAGGCTCCGCGATTTTCAAATAAAAACAGGCCGTGTCCCTGTGAAAACAAGAGCGACTGTCACGGTGAATAGTTCGACCCGGAACCGGAAAACGATATTGTAGCCCAGGCGCCTGTCAGCGGGGAGTGGCAAGGGAATAACGGATGGTTACCGGGAATGCCAGCACCGGGGATGCCAGCAGTGGGGAAAACTGCCCTTGCCCCAAAGCGGCAACTGGGAGACATTGATGCATCGCTTCGGCCACGTGGCACATGGATGTGCCGAAAGCACGCGATTCGAAGAGGTCCAGGAGGGACGACAATGAACTGGCATCTGCTACTCCTTGCTGCTGCCATTGGGCAGGGGCAGGCCGATGAACCTGTGCTGCTCGAATTCACAGCGGACTGGTGTCCCGCCTGCAGGACAATGGAATCGACCGTGGATCGGCTGGTTCAAAATGGTTACCCGGTCAAGCGAGTGGTGGTTGACCGCAACCAGGATCTGATTTCCCGTTTCCAGGTTGTCCAGTTGCCCACATTCCTGATGGTCAAGGACGGCAAGGAACTTGCTCGATTGGTAGGAGCCACCTCGTACACGCGACTGGAACAGATGATCCGGCGAGTCCGGCCACCGGAACAGGTCAGCCAGGTCCCGGCGAAACAGCAGACACTTTCGCGAATCCCCCAGGTTGAGACAGAGCGCTCGGATGCTGCTGGTCTTCCACTGACGAAACGCCTGCTGCAGGCCACCGTTCGTCTGGAAGTTCATGATCCGGAAGGGCAAAGTTATGGAAGCGGAACCATCATCGACGCCCGCAGCGGTTATGCACTGGTCCTTACCTGTGGACACCTTTTCCGTGATTCAGGTGGCACCGGGAAGATCGTGGTCGACCTGTTTGTGGATTCGGTTCGCCGGCGTGTGTCCGGGCAGCTGGTTCGTTTTGATGCAGTCCGGCACGATATCGCCCTGGTCAAGATCCAGCCGGGTGTCTCGGTCCAGCCGGTTCCCGTGGCCCGCGAGCTATCGGTGATCAAGAAAGGTGCCGCGGTGTTCAGTACCGGCTGTGACCATGGGGACCAGCCATCCCTCAAGCGAACCCATATCAACTCGCTGAACCGGTACCATGGTCCCGATAATATCCAGATTGCTGGTCTGCCGGCGGACGGCCGCAGTGGTGGTGGCCTGTTCACGGCCGGGGGGGAGTTGATCGGTGTCTGCAATGCCGCGGATCCTCTGGACAACGAGGGATTTTACAGCAGCCTGGTAAATATCCATGCGCAGCTGCAGTTGGCCGGGCTCTCATTCGTATTGAATTCTCCTGGAAATAACCGGTCGGCTGTTGTCGCGGCCTCTGACAATGTTCCTGCTCCAGTAACACTCCAGGTGATCGTGCGCGGGACGAACGGGGAGGAGCTTCTGCTTCATCATCCATCGGTCAGTAGCCTGCGGGAAATAATTCAGCAGGCACGGAGCCAGGGTGGAATGGTTCCAGAGGGAATTCGACAGGCGGTCGGAATCTCCATCAGTCCGCTCCCAAACGGTATTGCCAGTCCACAGTCACCGCCGCTGATCCGTGGACAGTCGAACGACTGACCAGCCGGGTTTCACGTCCCGGCATTGTCCCCGGAGTTATCCTCAGCGTCGGCCGGGTCGACCAGGCATTCCAGTACCCGCACCAGCCCATGTGGGGTGACCTGCCGGGAAAAACAACTGCGGTATCCCTCGTGGCAGGCGGGCCCCTGCTGCTGGACCTTGAGCAGGATGGTATCCCGGTCACAGTCCACGAAGATCTCGCTGACAGTCTGCACGTGGCCGCTCTCTTCGCCCTTGCGCCACAGTTTCTTGCGGCTGCGGCTCCAGTAGGTTGCCTGGCCGGTTTGGAGGGTCTCGGCAAATGCCTGCTCGTTCATGTAGGCCAGCATCAGGACCTCGCCACTTTCGGAATCTTGGGCGATCGCAGGTAGTAATCCACCAGGCAGGGTGAAATCAGGGCCGGGCAAGGTGCTGGTCATCATAGGATCCTTTATCACGATAGGGTCTCTCGCTGTATGGCACGCATTCTAACAAGCTGCCGGACGGGGAAGGGGTGGCATGGGGACCATAAAAATGGTGTTAATCTGGGGGATTTCGTGGAACTTTTCGGGGTCCTCATGCGTCAAACGTCTACTGTTTGGTGGGTAACAAGAAAATCCAAGCGAATCATTTTTCTTCGAATTCAAGCAGTCCTGGGGTTTCCCTGGTATTTTTTCGCTTGTTTTTTCGACCCGTTCCCCACCGGCAACGCATTTCATGATGTTTCATGTCAGGTGGAGGACAGGCTTATGACCACGGTCGAATATCACTTCGGTGTTGTTGATTCTCTCGCTCCTCCCTCTCCGGACAGGCGTATCTCCCCTCCGGTTCGGCAGGAAGTGGACGATTGCCCAGATTCTCCTGCCCCGGAATCGGACCAGCCGCTGAACCGGCTTCAGCAGGTTCGACAGCAACAGGAAATGTCGATGCGGAGCGTGGCCCGCCAGACAGGCGTCAGCGTGAAGATCCTGCGGAAACAGGAGCAGGCCAATGCGGATCTACGGATCAGTGATTTACGCAAGTGGCAGGATGCGCTCGATGTACCGATGGCTGAGTTGCTTGAAGCCCCCGATACCCAGTTGTCAGCACCCGTCATGGAACGGGCGCGATTTGTTCGGCTGATGAAAACGGCCTCGGCGATTGCCGAGCGGGCAGAATCGGAGGGTATCCAGCGGATGGCACAGATGATGGTCGACCAGCTGACCGAGCTGATGCCGGAACTCGAGGGAGTCACGCCATGGCATGCTTTTGGCCAGCGTCGCGGGCTGGACGAGATGGGTCGTGCCGTCGACCGGCGCCTTCGTGATGACGTGCTCTACCGTTCCTGCCGGAATGGCTAGCCGTCATTGAGCTCGAGGATGACTTCCACCTCGGTTGTGATGTTCCCTGGCAGGGAGCCCATACCGACAGCGCTGCGGGCACCGACCCCGTTCTCCTCCCCAAAGACCTCGGCAAAGAGGTCACTGAATCCGTTGATCACGGCGGGCTGGTTGCCGAAGTCGGCACTGCAGTTGACCATTCCGAGCGTCTTGACAACGCGCTTGACCCGGTCCAGGCTTCCCAGGTTTGCTTTCAATGTCGCCAGGATGGCCAGGCCGGTCTGGCGGGCTGCCTGGTAACCGGCCTCCTGATCGACCTCGGAACCGACACGGCCGGTGAGCATGGTGTCATCGCTGCAGAGCGGACCGTGACCGGAGACGTAGGCCATGTTGCCGGTTATCACGATTGGCTTGTAGACACCTCCCGGCTTGGGGGCGGTTGGTAACTCAAGGTTCAGTTCAACGAGTCGTTGTTCAGCACTCATGGCTTATCAGGCTCCTTGGCGAAAGGGATTTTATCGATGGCATCAAGGGTGGGTGATGACTAGGAGAGCAGGCGGCCCTCGAGCTGTTTTTCGATTTCCGCGACGACGTTTTCACGAATCCCGTCGGCGTGCTCTCCGGTCATTGTTGCATCCTGGGACCGCAGTGTCATGGAGAACAGGATACGCTTGGTATCCGCTCCATCTTTTTCACTATCCCGGTAGGTCTCCTGGTAATCCACTGCCTCCAGCTCGTTCCCGGCAACGGCCCGCACAAGCTGTTCAAGCTGGGACCAGCGAATTCCCTCGGCAAGAACGATGTTCAGGTCCCGGGAAATCGATGGATAGGCACTCTGGTTCCGGTGCTGGGGGATAAGCTCCGCCAGTTCAGCAAGCAGATCCAGGCTGAGTTCCAGCACGCTGGCCGGGTTACGAAGGGAGAACTGCTTGAGTCCCTGTGGGGCAACTTCCCCAACGAATCCCAGCCGTCGATCTCCCAGGGAAAATTCCCCACTGCGACTGAGGGCCAGCAGGGGCAGGTCCACCTCATTCACCTGGAGCGGGAGGTTGATCTTGAGAGCTGCCAGCAGCCCCTCCACGATTCCCTTGAGCCGGAAATAATCACCACCGCTGGTGATGGCGAGTGTCCATTGCTGGGCCGGAAGCTGGCTCTCTGTGGGAAAGTAAATACTGGCGGTCTCGAAGATTTCAATCACGGGATTGGCCAGGGACTCGTTGATTCTCCGGGCTTCCAGCAGGCTTGGCACCAGGCTGGTCCTGAGCCGGTCCGCTCCCTTGAGCATGGGGGTCTGGCTACTGATCGGTGGCTGGTCGGTCCAGGCAGTGAAGCACTCGGGCCAGCTTTCCGGAACCATGCTGGCAGTCATTGCCTCGTCCAGCCCGGTGGCCAGGAGTGTCTGCCGCACGGTCGATTCGACCCGGTCCCTGTCCGTCCGATGGGAAGGCGCCATGGGCACACCAACGTCCTCGGGGATCTTTTCATAACCGTGGATACGGGCTATTTCCTCGACCAGGTCAATTTCCCTTGTCAGGTCCCGTCGCCAGCTGGGGGCCGTGACCTTCAGCTCGCCATCCCCGGCCGTCGCCGTCTGGTTTCCCAGCGAGATGAGAATTCTCGCTACCTCTCCAGGATCCACGTCGATTCCCAGGATCCTCTTGAGCTGGGAAAGACGCAGCACGACAGGTTCGTTTTCAGAGACAGGTTCCCCGGCATCGATGATCCCCTCGGCCAGCTCGCCGCCGGCAATCTCGAGAATCAGCTCACAGCATCGGCGGCTTGCCCACTCCACGCCGACCGGATCGACACCCCTTTCAAAACGATGGGAGGAGGGGCTGTGCAGGTTCAGGGCACGGGCGGTATTTCGGGTTGTGAGGGGATCAAAACGGGCTGATTCGATCAGCAGGTTCCTGGTCGAGCCGGAGACTTCCGAGTCCGCCCCTCCCATCACTCCTCCCAGCGCGATCGCCTTCTCGCTGTCCGCGATCACGCAGATGCCAGGCCCCAGGGAATACTCCCGGTGGTCGATGGCCGTGAATGGTTCGTCCTTGTCTGCCTGGCGGACAAGGACCTGGCCGCCGGCGATCTTGTCCAGGTCAAACGCATGAAGTGGCTGGCCGGATTCCATCAGCACGAAATTGGTGATGTCAACAACATTGTTGACCGGTTGCCAGTCGGGGTTGAGAGGTTGAAAGACGGTGGCCAGCCGCTGGATGAGCCAGTCGGGACTTGGCCCGACCGAGACATCTCGTATGACCCGTGCCGTGTAGCGAGGGCATAGTTCAGGGCACTCGAGGCTCACCGAGACCTGCTCGGCAGCAGCCGGTGTGCTGCTCGATGGCCGGGGGTCCGGAAGGGTGAGTGGTTGTTCCCAGAGCACCGCGATCTCGCGGGCCACACCGATATGCCCCAGGCAGTCAGGCCGGTTGCTGGTAACTTCCAGGTCAATCGCCAGGTCATCGGCGACCGGACGAGTTCCCTCGTGGTTCAAGCCCGACATGGAAAGACGGTGCTCCAGCTCCGCCTGGGTCATTTCAAGCGGCACGTACTGTTTCAACCAATTCCAGGAAACAAGCATTCTCTCATTTACCTTGCCAGTTCGTTCCAGGCGGGGGTCGCCACTAGAACTGGTGCAGGAACCTCACGTCATTCTTGTAAAACTCACGGATATCCGTCACGCCATGGCGCCGCATACAGAGGCGTTCCACTCCCAGGCCGAAAGCAAAACCACTGAGCACTTCCGGGTCATAGTTGACCGCCTTGAGCACGTTGGGATCGACCATGCCGGCGCCGCCAAACTCGATCCACTTGTCATTCCAGCTGAAATCTGCTTCCACGCTCGGTTCGGTAAAAGGAAAAAACGAGGGTCGAAAGCGGATGTGGACATCGTCCCCAAGGTAGCTTGTCGCAAACAGGCGAAGCACGCTTTTCAGATCTGCCATCGTCACCTGCTCATCGATCAGCAGCCCTTCCATCTGGTGGAACATGGGATAGTGCGTGGCATCGGCCGTGTCTGGCCGATAGACCCGACCGAGTGAGATGATCCGGATCGGGGGAGGGGTGCTCTCCATCACGCGGATCTGGACAGTACTTGTCTGGCTTCGCAGCAGCAGTGGCGTTTCTCCCCCGGCGGTGGAACCCGCGGCGGCGGTGGAGAGGTAAAAATTGTCCAGGGGATCCCGTGCCGGATGTTCGGCGGGGATATTAAGAGCCTCGAAATTGTGCCACGCATCCTCGATTTCCGGTCCGTCGGCCACCGAGAAACCGAGCCGTCCCATGATGTCCTTGAGTTCCTCGATGGTCTGGGTGATGGGGTGCAGGTGTCCACCGCCGATCGCTTCCCCGGGAAGCGTGTTGTCAAAAGTGGGATCCGCTGCTCGAGCCCCGCCACCTCCGCTGAGGCGCTGCTGGGCTTTCTCAAAGCCCGCCTCGATCTCCTGCTTGGTGGTATTGAACTGCTTGCCTGCAACCGGCTTGTCCTCGCTCTCCACCTGGCCCATCATTTTCTGGGCAGCCTTCAGGCGGCCCTGCCTGGCCCCCAGGAATTCGACGCGGATCGTTTCCAGGGTATCGAGAGAATCTGCCTGCTCAAAAGCGGCGGTCGCTTCCGTGGCAAGCTGCTGGAGTTGCTCGAGGAATTCGTTAAGAGCCATCGTCGCCAGGAACCGTGGATGGAAGTGGGGTGTTCAAGCCGCCGTATCGTGCCCAATGGATCCGAAGGATGGCTGATCCTGGACTAGACCGCAAGTGCTTCTTTCACCTGTTCCACGACGGCGTCAAAAGCTGCCGGATCGTGGATTGCCATCTCGGAAAGCATCTTGCGGTTCAATTCAATACCGGTTTTTCCAAGCCCACACATGAATTCGCTATATCGCAAACCGCGCTGGCGGGTGGCTGCATTGATACGGGTGATCCAGAGTCGGCGGAAATCCCGTTTTCGCTGACGACGATCACGGTACGCGTAGGCGTCCGCCCGGATGACCGTTTCCTTGGCCGTGCGAAGCAGGTTGTTTCGCCCGCCACGATAGCCCTTGGTCCGTTTAAAGAGACGCCGTTTTGCCTTGGTGCGAGCTGCACCTTTCCTGGTTCTCATTGCAGTCTGCCTTTCCTGGCCACATCAAGGCCCTTCCCGACAGGGGAAGCGTTGCCAGCCCGTATGGCGTTACGTGCTTAGACGTTATCGTTCAATTACTATTGCCATTGAGTGCCGTCTGAATCGACTTCAGAACCGTCTTGTCAACGGTCTTGGTTCCTCGCAGGTTCCGCTTCCGCTTTTTTGACATGGCGCCAGCGAGGTGGCTCGTTCCGGCGTGGCGATGCTTTGCCTTGCCGGATGCCGTCAGCCTGAATCGCTTCTTGGTTCCCTTGTGGGTTTTCTGCTTCGGCATCGTCTGGCGCCTTCATGGTGAAGAAAAAGGGTCGATAACAAGCAGTTGATTCTAGGACGTCCATGCCCAGCGTGAAAGGGGGAATCAGCAAAGATCAAGGGCTGTCCGGCCTGCTACAGGACTATCAGGCAGGCAGAAAAACACCCTGGCGGCCATATGGTAGGCTGAAGCGGACGTGCATCCTGACGAGGAGCTGATGATCGTGGAAAATCACCTGGTACGCTGGTCCGTGAGGATTGCCATGCTGCTGTACGTGGCTGCCATGGCAGGTGAGATCCAGGTGACTCGCACGGGGGAGAGAGGGGTGCCGATCCGCCGGTGGCAGCGCATTTGCTGGACGCTTGGATGCCTGGTCTTTCTTGTCCATGTTGCCTCGGCCTTTCACTTTCAGCATGACTGGAGTCACCGGCTGGCGACAGAACATACTGCCGAGGTGTCCGAGCAGGTCGTTGGCTGGGCGTTCGGTGAGGGAATCTATTTCAGTTATGCTTTTACCCTGTTGTGGAGCCTGGACGTGGCCTGGATGTGGCTTGGCCCGATGAGCCGGGAAAAGCGAGCTCCCTCCATAACGGTGGTTCTGCATATTTTCATGCTGACGATTGTCGTCAATGGGGCTATTATTTTCGCCACGGGACCGACCCGCTGGGTGGGACTCCTGGTGCTGGGGATGCTGGGTATCTTCTGGGTATCTGCCGCTCGCCGGCCGAGGCAGGTCTCGCAGCCAGAAAGACCCTGATCCGGACTGTTTTTCATGACATCCCTTCCCAAGAAAATCGCCTACCTGACATCGGGTGCTGCCAGCATGTACTGTGGCAGCTGCCTGCATGACAACACCCTGGCCCGTGCGATCTCCAGGCAGGGAGTCGATATCCAGCTGATCCCGACTTACACACCGATCCGCACCGATGAGGAAGACCAGAGCGTGGACCAGGTGTTTTTCGGGGGGATTAACGTCTACCTGCAGCAGAAGATTTTCCTCTTCCGCTACCTGCCGCCACTGCTTGACCGATTCCTGGATATACCCTGGCTGATTCGAAAGGTGACCAGCGGGACGTCCACGATTGACTCAGGCAAGCTCGGGGCACTGGCGGTTTCCATGCTCAAGGGCCAGCGGGGAAACCAGCGCAAGGAAGTCCGCAGGCTTTGCCGGTGGCTCTCCCGGCATCGGCAGCCCGAGATGGTGATGATGCCTAACCTGTTGATCGGGGGCTGTATCCCCTCGATCAAGAAGGAGCTTGATGTGCCGGTAGTCGTGACACTCCAGGGGGACGATATTTTCCTGGATGAACTGCGCTCTCCTTACCGGCAGCAGGCGATTGACCTGATGCGGGGACTGGTGGCCCATGTCGATGGCTTCCTCGTCAACAGCGAGTTCTACGCCGAGCGAATGGGTGAACTACTGGAGATCCCCCGCGAGAAAATTCACCTTGTGCCCCTGGGCATCGATACCACGGACTTCCAGTCGCTTACCGGATCTTCTCCGTCGGAGGACCGTCCGCTGACCGTGGGGTACCTCGCCAGGCTGGCGCCGGAAAAAGGCTTACACGTGCTGGTGGATGCTTTCCTGGAACTTCACCAGATGCCAGGCATGGACCAGGTGCAGTTACGGATTGCCGGGTGGCTGGGGGAACACCGCCGGGATTATGTGCAGGAGCAGTTTGACAAGCTGCAGTCGGCGGGACTTGAAGACCAGTTCCAGTATGACGGGGCGGTTGATCGCCAGGGAAAGCTCGACTTCCTTGATTCAATCGACCTGCTTTCTGTTCCCACGGTTTACGAGGAACCGAAAGGGCTGTTCGTGCTGGAGAGCCTGGCGGCCGGGGTTCCCGTGGTCCAGCCCCGGCACGGTGCTTTTCCGGAACTGCTCTCCCGGACCGGTGGTGGAGTGCTAGTCGATCCCGGGGATACCGGTGGACTGGCAGCCTCCATGGCCGGGTTGCTTTCAGATCCAGCTGGCCGGAAGGCCCGTGGGGATGCCGGACAAAAAACGGTCCACAAGAGTTTCAATGCCGAGCGGATGGGGGCGGAGACACTCGAGGTCCTGGCACGAATTGCTGCCTCGCGCTAGGGGCTTACTTGGGAACGATCAGGCAGGTCATGCGTCGTCCCATGCGCGATGGTTCCTGCTCGATCTTGCCGATCTCGGAAAGCTGTTCGATCACCGAGTCCATCACCTTGCGGCCTTCTTCAATATGGGCCATCTCGCGGCCGCGAAAGATCACCGAGACCTGGACCTTGTCCTTGTGTTCCAGGAAGCCCTTGGCCTTGCGGACCTTGAAATCGATGTCGTGCTGTCCCGTCTTGGGACGCAGCCGAATTTCCTTGGTCTTGGTGGTGTGTGTGTGCTGCGTGTTCTTTTTCTTGCGGTCGTACTTGTACTTGCCGTAATCCATGATCCGGCAGACCGGGGGACGTTCGTGAGGGGCAATCTCGACCAGATCAAGCCCGTCTTCTTCTGCCTTGCTGAGAGCATCCGCGGTTTCGACAATGCCGCATTGTTCGCCTTCGGCATCAATGAGACGGATGGGAGTGAGACGGATCTGGTCGTTAATCCTCGGTTGATTGCGGTCGATCTGGAGAACCCTTTCCTGCACAACAGTGTTTACTCGAACGTCACACGCTTCATGCATGAGTATGAACCGCAGGGCGCAGGATCGTCAACTCTCGACACTTGATTTTTAGTGATCTTTACGATCGCCTTCCTGGGGTGCCCCGGGCGGCCCGGCTGGGGTCGCCGCGATTGCCTCTCGCCCTTATACTTGACCCCCGCACGGCACTGGAAGTTGGTACGGGTCGTCCTTTGTATCGATGGCTGCTTCCGGAGCTGCCCTTCACGGAAAAAGTTTCTCCCATGCTCACGGTAGGACTCCCCGACGGTTCGGAAAAGCAGTTTGACCAGGTCGTCACGGCTGGCGATGTGGCCGCGGATATCGGCCCGGGCCTGGCAAAGGCCGCGCTGGCTGCGGAGATTGACGGCACGATTGTCGGCCTCGATGTACCGCTTCCCGAGGAAGGCCAGGTTGCCCTGCGGATTCTGACCTCCCGCGACAGTGAAGCGCTGGGCGTGATGCGCCATTCCTGTGCCCACATCATGGCCCGCGCCGTGATGCGGCTGTTCGAGGGGGTCAAGCTGGCCTTTGGCCCCACCACCGACAGCGGTTTTTATTATGACTTTGACCTGGAGCATCCCCTCAGCGAGGAGGACTTTGCCGCGATTGAAAAGGAGATGGCGGCGATCATCAAGCAGGATGAGCCATTTGAGCGGATCGAGCGGGGGCGGGACGATTCGCTGCAGGTCTGCCGGGAGCTGGACCAGCTGTTCAAGGTGGAACACATCGAGGATGGGCTGGCAGATCACGAGACCCTGTCGTTTTACCAGCAGGGAGAATTTCTCGATCTCTGCCGTGGCCCGCATATCCCCGCCGCGGGCGCGATCGGCGCTTTCAAGCTGTTGAGCGTGGCCGGTGCCTACTGGAAAGGGGACCAGGCGCGGCAGCAGCTGCAACGGCTCTACGGAACCGCCTTCTTCTCCAAGGCGGACCTGGATCAGCACCTGGAAGCCATTGCGGAGGCCAAGAAGCGGGATCACCGGGTGCTGGGCAAGCAGCTGGAACTTTTTTCCGTCAACCCGCTTGTCGGTTCCGGCCTCGTGCTCTGGCAGCCGAAAGGGGCGATTATCCGTGAGGTGCTGGAAGGTTTTGTGCAGGATGAACTTCGGCGACGCGGGTACCTTCCGGTCTATACCCCGAACATCGGCCGGGTGGAGCTGTACGAGACGTCGGGCCATTACCCGTATTACAAGGACAGCATGTTTGCCCCGATCATCATGGAGCAGGAAGAGCAGTACCTGCTCAAGCCGATGAACTGCCCCCATCATGTGATGATCTACAAGAGCAAGCCGCGCAGTTACCGGGACCTTCCCCTGCGGCTGGCGGAATTTGGCACCGTCTACCGTTACGAGCAGTCCGGCGAGCTGTCCGGTATGACCCGCGTGAGGGGTTTTACCCAGGACGACGCCCACATTTTCTGTACGCCCGAGCAGGTGGCGGACGAGTTTCACGGCTGCCTGGAAATGACCCAGTTTGTTCTCAAGAGCCTGGGCCTGGACAACTACCGCGTGCGGCTGGGGTTCCGGGATCCGGACAGCGACAAGTACGTGGGAGATGATCGTCGCTGGCAGGAGGCCCAGGCGGCGCTGGTCGACGTTTGCCAGGGGCTGGGAGTGGAGCCAACCGTGGAGGAGGGGGAGGCGGCCTTTTATGGTCCCAAGGCGGATTTTGTACTGACCGACTGTATCGGCCGGGAGTGGCAGCTGGGGACGGTTCAGCTGGACTACAACCTGCCCAGCAGCGAGCGGTTCGACCTGGAGTACATCGGTTCTGATAATGCCCCTCACCAGCCGGTAATGATCCACCGGGCACCGCTGGGGTCGATGGAGCGGTTCATCGGGATGTTGATCGAGCACTTTGCTGGCGCCTTTCCACTCTGGCTGGCACCGGAGCAGGCCCGCGTGCTGGTGGTCAGCCAGAAGTTCGACGAGTATGCCCAGCAGGTCGAGCAGCAACTGCGGGATGCGGGCTTACGGGTCAGCGGGGATTACCGGCCGGAGAAAATCGGGGCCAAGATCCGGGATGCCCAGCTGGAGCTGATTCCCTACATGCTGGTGGTCGGTGGCCGGGAGATGGAAAACGGCGAGGTGAGCGTGCGGGATCGCATCGAGGGGGACCTGGGTGCGATGCCGATTGCCGAGGCGCTTGCCAAGTTCCAGCAGGAGATTACCGAGCGGACGGTACGTCAGACCTACACGGGCAGCGCGGGACTGGCCGAACGGGGTTCGGAGAACGAGTATTAAGGAAGGTGGCGGGCATCTTGACTCCCGCCGGGGGAACGGTCAGATTGTCAGCAGGAGCATGGGCGTTTAGCTCAGTTGGCTAGAGCGCTTCCGTGACATGGAAGAGGTCAGAGGTTCAAGTCCTCTAACGCCCACTACCCCTCTGTTGCCGGCAGGCAGCGGAGGGTTTTTTTGTGAAGCGGTTAACTTTGAAGGGGATTTACTCCCTCCTGTCCCAGGGGGCAGGGAGTTTCCCGGAGGCCGGGCCGAAGGTCTGCGAGACGACGAAACCGCTGGCCTGGGACATGTAATAGATGCGGCCATTGGAGACTACCGCACCCAGGCATTCACGCGAGTCGATTGCCGGGCCGGTGGAGACCAGCTTCCCCTCACCGGACAGATCAATCATGTCCATGTTCGCGCCCAGTACGTAGGGTTCTGAAAGCGTGAACCGGCAACAGGCATAGTTGTGCCCGATGCTGCTGACGACCTTGCCGGTCGTGCGATCAAAGACGTTGCCCTTCCCGCGAAGGGCATTGGAAAAGATAAACCGCTCACCCACCGTGACCACGTTGAGCGCCGAGGTGACCGGGTCGGACTTCCAGGCCAGCGAGCCATCCGAGGCATTCAGGCACCAGACAAAGCGGTCGTCCGTTCCCTCCCTGGCCCGGTTAAAGCCGCCAAGGTAGAGCCGGCCGTCACGGGCACTGAGCGTGCACTTGGAGGTCACATAGAAATCGGTGGTCAGCCATTGAATTTCACCGGTTGCCGGTTCAATACAGGCGGTCAGGCCGTTGTTCTTGGCCGGCAGCCCGCGGCGCTTGCGGAGTGCCTCGGCATAGCCAAAGAAGACCGAGTAAAAGAGTTTGCCGTCGAGCAGGCAGATGCCACAGTCATTGCCACCGCGACCGTGCTCGGAAAAGTCCTTTTCCCAGACGACCTTGCCTGTCTCCAGGTCCCAGGCCCAGATGCGGGGCCGATGGTCCTTGGGGTAGTAAGGGTTGTCATTGGAATAGATCCAGCTCATGACTTCCTTGCCCTCCCGCTTGACGGGCGTGCCCCGAAAAATAAACGGCCGCTCGGTGCCCTGGGCCGCGTACTGCCCCGACCCCGATGCGTAGATGGCAACGTTCCCCTCGACGACCGGTGGGAACTGCCGGCTCCAGCTTGGGGAGCCGGTAAAGGGGGCCTCCCAGAGCAGCCTGCCGGTGGCCGCATCCAGGCAGCGCATCAGCGAACGCTTGATCCCCCCCTGTGGGATGATCAGCTTGCCGCCGGTGTAAAGCGGCGAGGTGAAGGAGAGGTAGACATCCGGCGCGTAGCGTCTCCAGAGAAGCCGGCCGGTATCCTGCTCCACCGCCAGGACCTGGCCCTCGGCCGTGTGCATGTACATCCGCCCTCCCCCGCAGACCGGCAGGTGTTTCACTGTTCCCTCAAGTCGCCTGGCCCAGCGCATGCGGAGCGGCGGCTCGAGTCCCTGGGAATTGGCGTTGGTGCCGCTGAAGTCGCCGTAGTTCGTGTACCAGTCAAATTCTGGATCTGCCAGGGGGCCAGAGAGTGGGCTGCGAATCTTCCAGACCTCAAGGTCCTTCGTCGGCAGCGGGGCTTTCCCGCCGGGACCAAAGACATACAGGTAACCGTCCTCCGAGGGGACGTAGACGCGTCCGGCGGCAATCGCCAGCGGTGCCGTGATCGACGCGCCAAAGGCGGTCCGGTAGGAACGGGGCTCTCCGTCGCCAAGTGGGACAACATGCAGGCTCCCGTCGAGCCCCCCATAGACCGCCTGCCTGTCGGTCAGGATGGCCGGCGAAATGGAACCTGCCGCGGAGAGCACCTCCGGCTGGTCCAGGTCCGCATGGTGGCGACAGAGTCCGTGCCCCTGCTGGGGGCGGACTCGATAGATGTTGTCGCCGCGAATGCTGACCGACGTGAAGCTCAGCAGGCCATACTTGTCGATCGATGTCTCGGTGCCCGGCACGACCACGGTACGGACTTCATTCTACTCCAGTCGCATCACCTCCACCCGTCCAGCGTTGTCACGACGGTGCCACTGCACAAAGACATTCCCCAGGGCGTCGGCACTCTGGCCAAAGGTCGCCGGGAACTCGCTTCCCACGTAGTTGGGGATCTCGGCAACCGTGCGGAGCGTGGCGTGGTCCCCGGCATCATCCAGAAAGATAGTTCGACCCCCGGCGGGCATGACCACGGTTCGATCGACGAGGCAGATGTCCCTGGAACAGATGAAATGATCTTTCCAGTTAACCCGGTCACCACGGAAAGCGAGCCAGTCGGCGCCCTTCCAGCGATCCCCGGTAAAGCCGATTACCTCCTCGACAAAATCCCACGTCCAGACTACCTCCCCGGCAGGTTCCAGTGCGTGCACCCGGGCACCGAGTGTCGCACAGTAGGCCCTGCCATTTCCGACGGCCGGGGCGGAAAAGACCGGCTCACCCCAGTCGAGTTCTTTAACCAGCCTGCCCGATTCGGCATCGAGGACATAGTAATAACCGGCCATCGTCCCCAGGTGAAGGTATTTCCCGACCAGGGCAGGAGAGGCGACATTGTTGCAGTTCCCCGTGCCGCCACGCGTGGTGAATTGCCAGGCGACCTCGAGGGTCTGCTGGTCCAGGGCCCGAACCTCACCGGATCCGTCCACGGTAAAAACCTTGCCAAGACCCACAACAGGAGAAGTAAAAATCGCATCGCCATGTGGAATGGCCTGGATCAGTCCCATCGAGTCTGCCAGCGACTGCCCGGGGGCGTTTCCGGAACGGCCGGCGTCGCCCTGGAGCTGGAGCCAGTCGTCGGCTGCCATCGAGCCGGAGGGTGCCTGGATGGCGAGGCAGAGAGCGGCGGCAAGGAAGAGTCGGAACAGCGGTTTCATGGTAATGACCCTGGGCGGGAAAATTGGAAACAGCATCATGCTGGGATGGTGGACTATTTTCGCAGGCTCCCGGCAACTTCGCAAACGAGACCGGCTCCACATGGAGTATTACTCTGCCTGCTCACCGGAGAGCATGGCCCGGGTACGAAACTCGCGGATTGCCCGGATCAGCTCCCGCATCGACTGGTAGCGATCGGCCGGGTTCTTCTCCAGTGCCCGCTGGCAGATCGCTTCCAGCCCGGCAGGAATCGCCCGCCCGGGGGCCCGCTCCGACGGCGACTGCAGCGGGTGCTCCACGATCTTTTCGAAAGTGCTGCGGACGTTCGGTCCCTGGAAGGGGAGGCTGAAGGTAAGCATCTCGTAAAGCACCACCCCCAGGCTGTAGATATCACTCCGCTCGTCCACGATCCTCCCCAGCACCTGCTCGGGCGACATGTAAAGTGGCGTGCCCGGGCGCTGGCCGGTACCGTCGAGCGTCTCGTAATCTTCCGGTGCCGTGCCGGGCGAGGGATCCTCGTTCGGCATGCCCCAGATCCGGGCGATTCCCCAGTCCAGCAGCACCACCTCGCCGAACAAGCCCACCAGGATGTTCTCCGGCTTCACATCCCGGTGGATCACACCATGGATGTGGGCGTAATCCAGCACGTAACCGACCTGGATGAGAATATCGAGCAGCCGGTCCATGGAGAAATCGGCGACGGTATCCTCTTCCTTCCGGTAAAGCGAAACGAGGATCTGGTAGAGGTTCCGGCCCGCCACCTTCTTCATGGTGAAGTAAAGTTCGCCATCCTGCTGGTAGCCGATCTCGTACACCGGAACCGTGCTGGGATGCTGGAGCTGGGCGGTCAGGCGGGCCTCGCGGAGGAATCGCCGCCGCAACTGGCTGTTGTCGGCGTACCTGGCCTGCAGCTGCTTCATCGCCACCGTGCGTCCCAGGGCGGTGTCGCGGCAGGCGAGGATATCCGCCCTGCCCCCCTGCCCCATCGGCTTGAAATTCGAGTACTTGTCGAAACCGTTCTGAAAACCGGCCGGCAGGTCCATGTCCGTCTCGGACGCCATCACCGGGGGATACTCGCCAACCATTGTGCCACTCCCTGGTTACTCTTCCATGTCATCCCTGAGAAATGAGTGCCAGCGATTTCCGGGCGCTACGGATCGGATCTGCTCGCCGTACAACTCCCTCTGCCTGTCCGCGTCCTGTTGCAGCCCCAGTTCGAGCATGGTGACCAGCTGCCCGAGATGGATTTCTGGCTGCCGGTCTTCGCCGGTTGGTATCGTCGCCATCTGGTCCAGCAGCCGGCGGGAATCTGCGGGCCGGCCCTCGGTGACCAGTGCCGCGGCAAACTGCATGAGCAGGTCCCACGCTCCTTCGTCCATCAGCAGGGCGATATTGAAGTCCTGCCAGGCATCCTGGTATTCGGCAAAGTTGAATTTTCTTTGTCCCGCATGGACATAACCGCGAGCATCCACCGCCGCAAGTTCCTGCTGCATGCGATCTCGCTGGGCCCATCCCTCCAGCCAGCCGACTCGCCTGCGGCCGTTACCCATGTGAGCCCGGGGGAGCGATGCCATATGGTCGCGGTAGGCGGCCCGCCGGTCTCTTCCGGTCCAGTCTTCTCCAATATCCACGATCCGGTGAACCTGCATTGCCTCGATGATTGTTTCTGCTATCAGCTGGTGGGACCGGATGGTGGGATGCACGTGGTCCATGTAGACATCGTTACCGGCAATTCCCTGGGGGGATTCTGCCGAGAGCCGCTCGTGGGCATCGGCCAGCGGGACTCCTGTCTCGGATGCCAGCTGCCGAACAAAATCCTGCATCTCGTCCAGGATCCGCAGGGGGCAGATGTCCAGTTGTTTCGCGGCCCGGTAAGCTTCTTCTGCCGCTTCGTGGTCGCCAAGCTGGTCATGGCAGCGGGCCATGCGATAATGCAGCAGGGCATGCTGGTCATCGATTGCTGCGGCAAGCTCGTAGAGGATCAGGGCACTTTCCGGGTCCCCCTTCATCGTGGTTGCCTGCTGGAAGAGCCGTTGCCATTCCTGTTGCTTGCTGGTCGAGATCCCCGCGGCATATTCCGATTTGAACGGCGGGCAGTCACGGAGATTGCTTCCCAGGGAGACCATCACCAGCGGCACGGCTTTTTCCTGGCAGCGAAGGATCATGCTCCGCAGCGAATGCTCAAAATGCTCCTTCACGTCGGCTTGCCACTGGATGTCACGGTGGTAGGAGCCGTAGCCGCTATCCTCGTCCAGTCGGACCGCGACCTCGCCGGGCAGTTTCTTTTCAGAATGACGGCGGGCCTCCTCGACATCCGCATCGGAAAAGAGTGAACGGACAAGGGTCACCATCCGCAGCGAGCCAAGCCAGGCCAGGATCCCGCCGGAGCTTTCCTTGATATCACTGTATGTGCGGTCCTCAAGAAACTCGTTCTGGCCCGTGGCGATCACGACCAGGTCCGGTTCGTACTGGAGGATCTCGTCGAGCATCAGGCTCAAGCGATAGCTTGCGTAGGAAAGCCCGCCACAGTTGACCACCTCGTAGTGATGGGACGGATCCCGGGCGCCGAGTTCCACCTGCATCCACCTGGCAAAAGCGGTATCGGTGGTGTAGGGACGTCCCCGTACAGTCGAGCCGCCCAGGCAGAAGACGCGGAACGTGTTTTCTGCCTTTTCGGCAGGGAACTGCTGGTCGCCGAAGTAAAGCGACCGCGAGCGGGACGTCTGGTAGCTTGTCCCCTCGCGATCCAGTTCAAAAAGCGGCTGCAGTGGCCCAAAACCAAAATAAGGATCCACCAGGGTGGTCGGTTTGCCGGCCCCGAGGATCCGCAGGGAAATTTCCAGGACCAGGAAGGGGCTGATTCCCAGCAGGACGGCAAGCAGTACAAACACCCCTCGCCGGCGACCCCGGGGGGCCTTGCGAGCATTGGAAGTGCTGCTTGTTTTATTCATCACCTGTTAACCTGCTGGCAGTTCGTGCCATCTCGATCTAAAACAAGGGAAGAGTCCTCGTCGTTCAAACCGGTGAGAGTTATTTTCCATGGTCGATTCAAAAAGTCTAGCCGATCGCATGGATGCCTTGCAGCAGCAACTCGCGCAGCAGGAAGCCGGCCGCCGTCGTCTTTCCATCTTGGGTGTCAGTCTTGCCGTGGTGATTGTTGTGCTGCTGGGGATGGTGCTTCGTCAGGGGACGTCCCAGGGCGGCAAGGATGTCAAGGAGATGTTCTGGCTGCTCTCGCATAACGGGGGGACCCAGCAGGAACGGCTGGAGGCCTTCCTGGCACTGGTGGACGAAGGGAACACGGAGTGGCGGATCGCCCAGCTCAAGGGACTCGACCTGAGCGGCCTGGAGCTGTCCGGGGCAGAGCTTGCCGATGCCACGATGGATAACTGCAAGCTCGTGGATACCGATCTCACGCAGGCAAACCTCTACCGGGTCGGGCTGGAAGCGGCGGACCTGAACGGTGCGATCCTGAAGGGAAGTAACATGCGTGAATCCTGGCTGCTGCGAGCCAGCCTGGTCGAAGCGAACCTGGCGGGGGTCGACCTGGTGGGGGCTTCGCTGCAGCAGGTGACAGCGAGCGGGGCAGATTTTTCCGGTGCCATGCTGGCGGAAACCGATATCATGCTTGCCGATTTGACTGGAGCGATCCTGGTTGGTGCGGACCTGACAGGAGCGAATATGGATGCGGCACTGCTGGAGGGGTCGGATCTGGCGGGCGCGGATTTCAGCGGCTGCGGGCTGCTGGAGACAGACTTTACCGATACCAACTGGTGGCAGGCGGTGGGTATGTCCGTGGATCTTGTTGCCGAGCTGCGTGAAAGGTATCCGCCAGGGGAAAGGGCGCCGTCTGAATGGCGACAGGATTTCGAAAAATGGACGTCAGATTATGATGCTGGTAACCCGCCCCAACAGGAACCGGCAGTGGAGCCCGCGGTGCCGCCGGCCGGCTCGTAGTTTCTCACCAGGAAAATCGACCATGATACGACTGCTCTGCCTCGGTATTGTTCTTCTGCCGGTCTTGCCCCTTGCTGCCGATGGCCCGCGAGATAACGACCCGGCCACTGTCCGCCGCGTCCCCCGCCTGGGCGTGGAGGTGCCGGAGGAGGAGGCGAAGACACTGAGGGAGGGTCTTGCCAGGCTGGCCGGGATGATCCAGCAGGTGCGGAACGAGGGGAACCAGCAGGCCCGTTCGCTGCTGCCCGACGTGATGATCTATCACCGGGCGGTCAAGGATAACCTTGAACACCAGGAGTTCTTTTCCCCCGGCGATATCCAGAAAGCCCATCGCCTGCTGGCAGCGGGGATCGAGCGGGCCGGCCAGCTTGCCGGGGGGGATGCCCCCTGGACCCGGCAGAATGGACTGGTGGTACGAGGGTTCATCTCCAGGCTGGACCAGACGGTTCAGCCCTACGGGCTGGTGGTTCCGGCGACCTACCGGGCCGACGGGGAGTTGCCGGCCCGGGTCGACATCTGGTTCCACGGGCGTGGGGAGACACTCAGTGAGACGAGTTTTATTGACCAGCGTGGCCGCCAGGCGGGGCAGTACACGCCGGCCGGAACGATCGTGCTGCATCCCTACGGCCGTTACTCGAATGCCTTCAAGTTTGCCGGGGAAGTGGATGTGCTGGAGGCACTGGAGCACGTCAAGCAGCATTACCGGGTGGATTCGCAGCGGATATCCGTGCGTGGCTTCTCGATGGGGGGGGCGGCCTGCTGGCAGTTTGCCGTGCACTATGCCGATCGCTGGTTTGCTGCCAACCCGGGCGCGGGTTTTTCCGAGACCCCGGAGTTTCTTCGCTTCTTCCAGAAGGAGACCCTCTCGCCGACGCCGGCGGAAAAGAAGCTGTGGCGTCTCTATGACTGCACCGACTATGCCATCAACCTCTTTCACTGTCCAACGGTTGCCTACAGCGGGGAAATCGATATCCAGAAACAGGCGGCGGATATCATGGCCGAGGCGATGGAGAAAGAAGGGATGGACATGGTCCACGTGATCGGACCGGAGACCGGCCACAAGATCCATCCCGATTCAAAGCGCGAGGTCGAGCGGCGGATGGATCAGCTGGCTCGCTCGGGGAACGACGCTGCTGTGCTTACGCGGGAGGTCCACCTGGTGACCTACACGCTCAAGTACAACCGCATGTACTGGCTGACGATTGACCGCATGGGCGAACACTGGCAGCGGGCACGCGTGGATGCCAGGGTGGGGCTTTTAAGCGAGCTGGAGGTGGCTGCCGAGAATGTGACCCAGATGACATTTTCCCTGCCGGCCGGCCAGAGGATGCTCGGGGTGACCAGCCCGGTCCAGGTCCGGGTTGGCAAGGACCGACTGCAGGCGCCGGCCCCGGGATCGGACCGGTCCTGGACATTCACGGTCCACCTGGCCGATGGCCACTGGCGCGCCGGGCCGCTGCCCGGTGAGGGGCTTGCCAAGCGCAGCGGACTGCAGGGCCCGATTGATGATGCCCTGATGGACAGCTTTATTTTCGTGGCACCGGCTGGCCGGGATTCGAGCGAGCTGGTGAACAAGTGGGTGGACGCGGAGATGGAGCGGGCGATCGTCCACTGGCGACGGCACTTCCGCGGCCATGCGAGGGTCAAAAAGGAGACGGAGATCACGGCGGAGGATATCGCCAGTGCCAACCTGGTCCTCTGGGGAACGCCGCAGATGAACAGCCTGCTGGGGAAAGTGGCGGCGGCCCTGCCGATCGGCTGGGATAGCACGCAGATCCAGGTGGGTGACCGTGCCTATCCGGCCGCTTCCCATGCCCTGGTTGGGATTTACCCCAACCCCCTGAACCCCGATCGCTACGTGGTCTTGAACAGCAGCTTTACCTTCCGCGACTATGCTTACCTGAACAACGCCCGCCAGGTTCCGATGCTTCCTGACTGGGCGGTGATTGACCTGGGCACAGCGGCCGGATCGCAGTATCCGGGCAAGGTGGTGGCAGCCGACTTTTTCGATGAGAACTGGCAGCTCAAGGGGAAGTAGACGCTAACCAATACCCGGGAGCACCTTGCCCGGGTTCATGATGTTCTGCGGGTCCAGTGCCTGCTTGATCGCCCGCATTACCTCCACTCCCTGGCCGTGTTCCTCCAGCAGGGCCTCCTGCTTGCCGATGCCGATCCCGTGCTCGCCTGTCGAGGTCCCGTCCATCTGCAGGGCCAGCTGGACAATCTGCCGGTTGATTTCCTGTGCCTCGGCCAGCTCCTCGTCACTTTCCGGATCGATCAGGATCAGCACGTGGAAGTTCCCGTCCCCGACATGGCCGAAGAGAGGAACCGGCAGGCTGGTCTGCTGGAGGATCTGCTTGGTCGCCAGGATGCACTCGGCCAGCCTGGAGATCGGTACGCAGACATCCGTGATATAGGCGATCGACCCCTCGCGGAGGGCAAGCGAGGCGTAGTACGCATCATGCCGGGCCTGCCAGAGCTTGTCCCGCTGCTCCGGATCCGTGGCCCACTGGAAGTCACTGCCACCGTGCTGCTGGACGAACTGACCGACGGTTTCGGCCTGTTCCACCACGTGGTTCTCGGAACCATGAAATTCCATCAGCAGGGTCGGTTTTTCCACAAGCTCGAGCCCCGAGTAACTATTCACCGCCGCCACCTGGATCTCGTCCAGCAGCTCGATCCTGGCCATCGGGACACCGTGGGTGAGTACATCGATCACGCACCGGACTGCCGCTTCGATCTGGTCAAACTGGCAGACCGCCGCGGAGATGGCGGCCGGTTCTGGCTGCAGGCGCAGGGTGACCCCGGTGATCACCGCAAGTGTTCCCTCCGAGCCGACCAGCAGGTGGGTCAGGTCATAGCCGGCTGATGACTTGCGGGCCCGGCCACCGGTCCGGATCAGCCGGCCGTCGGCCAGGACCGCGGTCAGGCCGATCACGTTCTCGCGCATTGTCCCGTAACGCACGGCGGTGCTGCCGGAGGCCCGCGTGGCGGCCATGCCCCCGAGCGAGGCATCGGCGCCGGGATCCACCGGGAAGTGCAGGCCGCTTTCTTGTTCTGCCAGGTACTCGTTGAGCTCGAGGCGGGTGACACCGGCCTCGACGGTGACATCGGCATCATCCCGGCTGAAACGAAGTACCCGGTTCATTCGTCCCAGGTCGATCGAGACGCCGCCACGAATTGCCAGCACCCCTCCCTCCACGGCCGTACCGGTTCCGAAGGGAATGATCGGTACGCCGTATGTGGCACAGGCCCGCACGATCTGCTGGACCTCGTCGTTGTTTTCAGGAAAGACAACCACATCCGGGGGCGCCGTCCGGTGGCGGGAAATATCCCGGCCATGGTCCCGGCGCACCTGCTCGTCGACCGACAGGCGGTCTGCGAGCAGTTCCCGAAGCTGCTCGATCAGTTCTGCCGGGACAGCGGTGGGAGGAGAGTCTGGCATGGCGGACTATTTTTGTGAGGAGAAGGAACCAGTTGCCAGAATACCGCGCCGGCGGATCAGCAGGCCAGTCCACGGCCGGTTTTGTTGAATCTGCCGGGCTGCTGGGCTACGATGCAGCCGCGACAGAAAAGGATCCGTTTACCCCCAGCAGGGAGAAAGACCAATGGCCGGAATCAACCGCCGTACGTTCGTGGGAGGCGCCGTGGGAGCGATCGCTGCCAGTCAGGTTCAAACGGCCAGGGCCGCCGCCAGTGAGACAGTCACCGTGGCAGTGCTCGGCTGCGGCCGGGGGAGTTCGCTGGCCAGCTGGTTTTCCCGGCTTCCGGATAGCCAGGTGGCGGCCATCTGTGATGTGGACCAGAACCGCGCCGGGGCGCTCTGCGAGAAAATCCAGGATATTTCCGGGCGTCGCCCCGAGTCGGTGACAGATTTCCGAACACTGCTTGAGCGAAAGGACATTGACGCACTGGTGGTGGCCACGCCCGATCACTGGCATGCCCCGGTGACGATCCATTCCTGCCTGGCGGGGAAGGATGTCTACGTGGAAAAGCCCTGCTCGCACAACGTCAGCGAGGGCCGTCTCTCGGTCCAGGCGGCTCGCAAGTACAAGCGAATTGTCCAGCATGGGACAAACCTGCGATCGGCACCCCATTACAAGAAGGCCTGGCAACTGGTCAAGGAGGGTGTGATCGGCACTCCGATGATGGTCAAGGCGATCAAATACCAGCGGCGTGGCCGGTTGCCAATTCGTGAGGATAGCCCGGTACCGTCGGGGGGCGATTATGACCTCTGGCTGGGCCCGGCACCAAACCGCCCCTTTAATCGGAACCATTTCCATTCCAGCTGGCACTGGATGTGGAACTACGGGACTGGCGATCTTGGCAACGATGGCGTGCACCAGATTGACCTCGGCCGCTGGGCCCTGGGGCTGAAGGCTCCCAATGCGGTCAGCTGCAGTGGTGCCAAGCTCGGATCTCGCGGGGATGCACAGCAGACGCCTGACAGCATGGTCGTCACCTGGGAGTATGACGAGCTGCTCTACGTGTTTGAGCAGCGGGACTTTACTCCCTACCGCCAGCAAGGGCACCGGCTCGACAATGACAATATTATTTTCGGCGACAAGGGATACCTGATGGTCGACCGGGATGGCTACCGCGTGTTTTACAAGAACGAGGCGGGCCCCTCTTTTGAAGAGAAATGGAACGACTCCCCGGCGCATTACCAGAACTTCATCGATTGCGTGAAGAGCCGGGAGCAGGAAAAGCTGGTGGCGGATATCGAGGAAGGTCACTACTCGGCAATGCTCTGCCACCTTGGCAATATCGCCTACCGGACCGGTCGACGACTGGAGTTTGACCCCAAGTCGGAGACCTTTGTTGGGGACGAGCAGGCCAACCAGCTGCTCAGCCGGGAATACCGCAAGGGCTACGAGTTGCCGACGATCTAGGTTGCCCCGGAGGAACCCCGGCGTGTGGAATCTGAACTGGAACGGGCTGGCAGGGGCGCTCGTGGTGCCGGTCTGTCTTGCTTTTCTTTCACCGGTGGCGGCCGATGACTGGCCGCAGTGGCTTGGCCCGGCCCGCGATGCGGTCTGGCGGGAGGATGGCATCCTGGAGCGGTTTCCAGAGGATGGCCCGCCGCTGCGATGGAAAGCCGAGCTGGGTGGTGGATACTCGGGGCCGGCTGTTGCCGACGGACGGGTGTTTGTCATGGACCGGCTGGCCGGCGATGTGGACCTGGCCACGGCCAAGATCCTGCATGATGGCCCACCTCCGCGCAACGTGAACTTCCTCCGCAAGCTGCTGCCGGGTAAGGAGCGGGTGGTCTGCCTGGAGGAGAGCAGCGGAAAGAAGATCTGGTCGTACCAGTGGGACTGTCCTTACACGACGGTGGCTGCCTATGCGATTGGTCCCCGCGTGACGCCGACGGTGGACGGTGACCGCGTCTATGTCCTGGGGGCCGAGGGAGATCTTTTCTGCCTTGCCGTGAAGGACGGATCGGTGGTCTGGAAACGGGACTTCAAGAAGGACTACGGGTTGAAAATCCCCGAGTGGGGGACCGCTGCCCATCCTCTTGTGGATGGAGAGAAACTGATCTGCGTGGTGGGGGGCAAGGGGACCACCTGCGTGGCCTTTGACAAGCGGACCGGGAAGGAGCTCTGGCGAGCCCTTTCCGCGACCCAGCCCGGCTACTGCCCGCCGATCATCCACCAGGTCGCCGGCAGCCGGCAGTTACTGATCTGGCACGGCGATGGGGTGGAGGGGCTCAATCCTGTGACCGGCGAGGTCTACTGGTCGGTGGACGTGAAGCCGACTTATGGCATGTCGATCGGCCATCCGGTGGTGGATGGCAATCGCATTTACATGATGAGTTTCAATCGTGTTTCGGCCTGTATCGAGGTGGCCCGCGGGGGCAGGTCGGCCGAGTTACTCTGGCGAGGTAACACGGCCCGGGGTATCGGGGGTGTTATGAACACAGCTTTTTTAGAGGATGGCCACATCTATGCCTGCGGACAGAATGGCAGGTACATCTGTGCCCGCCTGGCGGATGGGGAGAGGCTCTGGACCAGCTTTGCCCCGTCGACCGGTTCGCGGCCCGCCAGCTGGGCCAATGTGTTTACCGTCAAGCACCGGGATAGGTTCTTCCTGGTCAATGACCTGGGGGATGTGATTATCGCCAGGCTCACCCCGGAGGGTTACGATGAGGTAAGCCGGGCACGGCTGATCGAGCCGACCCACCGCGTGGCAGGCCGGCTGTTGGTCTGGTCGCACCCGGCCTTTGCCAACCGGAGTATTTACCTTCGAAATGATCGTGAAATTATCTGTTACAGCCTGGCCACGCAGGATGAGTAAGTAGCCAGACCAGGAAGGGAAAACGAAATGACTGCCATGATGAATCGTCGAGAGGCACTGGCAACCGCAGCCCTGACCGTGGGAACGGTCGCCAGTGCCGTTGATGCAGCCCCCCGGCGTTCCAAGCGATCGGAGCAGGAACCGTTTGGCTACTGCTTCAACACCAGCACCATTCGTGGTCAGAAACTGGCGTTTGATGAGCAGGTCGAGCTGACCGCCAGGGCGGGTTACGATG
Source organism: uncultured Pirellulaceae bacterium (assembly GCA_964476375.1). Taxonomy (GTDB): domain Bacteria; phylum Planctomycetota; class Planctomycetia; order Pirellulales; family Pirellulaceae; genus SAT2750. The sequence continues at coordinate 23,007 of CAYYZW010000217.1, read as the reverse complement.
CGATTGAACCGTGGATCCGGGATATCCAGGCGTTCGTGGACAAGGGGGGAAATCTCGACAAGCTCAAGAGCCGGATCGAGGAGCTGGGGATCACGGTCGAGAGTGCAATCGGGTTTGCCAACTGGATTGTGGATGATGACCAGAAGCGGGCCGAGGCCCTGGAGGTGGCACGGCGCGATATGAAGCTGGTCAAGGCAATCGGAGGAACGAGGATTGCCGCGCCCCCGGCCGGGGCGACCAACCAGGAAGGCCTGGACCTTTTCAAGGCGGCCGCGCGTTACCGGGACCTGTTGGAGGTGGGCACACAGGAAGGGGTGACTCCGCAGCTGGAGCTGTGGGGTTTCTCCAAGTCGATCCACCGGCTTGGTGAGCTGATGTTCGTTGCGGTGGAGAGCGGCCACCCGGACGCCTGCATGCTGCTGGATATCTATCACATCTACAAGGGAGGCTCGGATTTCCAGGGACTGGAGCTGATCAACAGCAAGAGGGTCCATGTGTTCCATGTCAATGATTACCCGGCTGAACCACCCCGGGAGACCATCTCGGACGCGGACCGGGTCCACATGGGTGACGGTGTGGCACCGACAAGCACCATCCTGCAGACGATCCACAGGAACGGTTTTCGCGGGATGCTCTCACTGGAGCTGTTTAATCGCACTTACTGGGAGCAGGATGCCCTGGAGGTGGCCCGTACTGGCCTGGAGAAAATGCGAGCTTCTGTTCGCAAGGCCATGGCCGACCAGGGAGCCCGCTAATGCCGCGCAGCGAGACCATGCAGTGCAGCAAGTGCGGGGAGGTTCTCGAGCGTCCCCTCCGCAGCAAGTGCCCGCACTGTGGTGCGGTGATACGGAGAATCCGTGTGCGGCGGCTGAGCAGCTGGTGGCCCCAGATCATTATCACGGCCATGTTCGCGCTGCTGGTCCTGTTTCTGCTCTGGATGCAGGGCCGCTAGGGTCGTGAAATCAGCCAGCTGGCGGATAAACCGCTGGATGTGTGGCGAAGGGATGGCTTTCCATCATGACTGTTTCTGCCGGGAGAGAGGGGCTTTCCCCTGGAAGCTCGTTGGTACATGATCAAGAGTTCAGCGAAAGGATCCATCATGGTCACAAGCGTATTTTATCGAGTCGGCTGTCATGTCACCCGGGGAAGAACGGGGCTGATGAGAACAATCCTGCACGCTTTGTTGATCGTGGCGTTTCCACTGACTGTTTTGCCGCTGGATGCGGACGAGGTGAAGTCATTACGGCCGGGTCGGGCGCCCGCCAGGACCTTCCAGCTGAATTACGGGGCCACGCTCCTCGATTTACCCGCCGGGGAGAAGGTGCAGGTCTGGCTTCCTGTTCCACAAACCAATGGCCACCAGCGGATCAGGTCCCTCAAGATGGACCTGCCTGCCAGGGGACAGATCCATACGGACAGGGTTCATGGCAACAGGATCCTTTACTTTGAAACCACCTGCCCGGGATCCGGAAACCTGGCCTTTCACACGTCCTACCTGGTCCGGCGAAAGGAGGTCCAGGCGCTGGACGGTGTCTCCAGCCGGACCCGGCTCTCGGCCGATCAAAAGCAGCTCTACCTGTCGGCCAACCAGAAGGTCCCCCTGGCCGGCAAGCCGCTGGATTTACTGGCCGGTGTGGAGTTTGCCACCGATCCGCTTCTGGTCGCCCGCCTGCTCTATGATCGCGTTGATCAGCACGTTCGCTATGACAAGTCCCAGCCGGGTTATGGCAATGGCGATGTGCTCTGGGTCTGCGACAGCCAGTTCGGTAACTGCACGGATTTCCACAGCCTGTTTATTTCCTGGGCACGCTCAAGGGGATTGCCGGCCCGCTTTGAGATCGGCTTTCCGCTTCCCCCGCAGCGAGGGGAAGGGACGATCGGTGGCTACCACTGCTGGGCTCTCTTTCACACGGCTCGGCGAGGCTGGGTTCCGGTCGATATTTCCGAGGCGGACAAGCATCCGGATATGAAAGAATACTACTTCGGTAATCTCACGGAGGATCGGGTGAGCTTCACGACAGGCCGTGACATCGAGCTGGTTCCTCGACAGGCCGGCCCGCCACTGAACTACTTCGTCTATCCCTACATCGAGGTGGATGGAAAGCCCTGGCCCAGGGAAAGCACCAGGCAGGCATTTTCCTACACCGATGTGAAGTAAGGATTACCGTCACTCCCCTGGTGGCTGGGACCAGGCGGGGATCAGCTTGGGACGTAACGTACCCCAGTAAAGCCGCACGTCCTCCAGCTTGCCGACAAAAGGCAGTGGGTTGTCATATTCTCCGACCAGCGAGCCTGAGTCGGCACCCAGGTTGAGATTGTCCGCAGGCTGGCTGCCGACCAGGTGCAGCTTGGCCGGCTTCCCGGCTGGCTTGCCGTCCAGGTAAAGCGTACCAGTGCCATCGGCCGCAAGAACCACGACCAGGTGCGTCCATTTTTCCAGCGGAATTTTCGGCCCTACCAGCTGTTTCAGGCTACTTGAGTTACGCACGGCAAAAACCGGTGCCCCGGCCTGGAGGTAAAGACTGTAGCCCTGGCCCTCCCCGCCCTGGGCCAGGATTACCCCGGTCTCTTTTTGCGGGTAGACCCAGCCACCGAGCACGATTGGCTTGAGTGCCGGGTTGCGAGGGTTACTGCTGTCCACCTTGTACACGGCCCCGGTGCCCGTCAGCTCCAGGGCACGGCCCTTGTGTCCCGGGACGACCTTTCCCCCGGTCAGTTCGTTTTCAGGATCGGCAAAGTTAAACCGCTTGACCAGCTGCTGCTTGACCTTGGCTGCTTGCAGCGTGCCAAAATCAACGACCGTGCCATCATCCTTGTATTGCTCGCGCAGCCGCTCCAGTTCAGTCTCCAGTTCCTTGATCGTCTTGTCGTAAGCGGGATCCGAGTAAACGCTCAGGAGCTCGTTGGGGTCCTTCTCCAGGTCAAACAGTTCCCACTCGCCAAGCTCATAAAAGTTAATCAGCTTGTAGCGGTCGGTGCGGACACCGTAGTGTTTCTGGACCGAGTGCGCTCCGGGAAACTCGTAGTAGTGATAGTAGATGCTCTTTCGCCAGTCGGCTGGTTCCTCCTGGGCCAGGATCGGCTTGAGCCCCAGGCCCTGCATGTCCCCGGGGATCTCCGCACCCGCGATCTGCAGAAACGTTTCGGCAAAATCCAGGTTCATGGCAAGATGCCGGTCGACACTCCCGGGTTTCGTCACGCCTGGCCAGCGAACCATCAGTGGCGTGCGGAATGACTCCTCGTACATCCAGCGCTTGTCGTACCAGCCATGTTCTCCCAGGTACCATCCCTGGTCCGAGGTGTAAAAGACAACGGTGTTTTCTGCCAGCCCTGACTCGTCAAGGTAATCCAGCACCCGTCCCACGTTTTCATCAACAGAATCAATGCAGCGGAGGTAGTCCTTCACATACCGCTGGTACTTCCATTTTGTCAGTGCCCGTCCCTCCAGCTTGGCATCTGAGAAGACCTTGTTCTTCGGGTCGTAGGCCTTGTGCCAGACCTTCTTCTGCTCGTCAGTCAGGCCCCGCTGTGGAACCAGCTTGAGGTCGTTGGGAGAGAGATGCCGCTCGATCGTCATCGCCTGGCTGGAGGCCGCCGAACCACGACCCGAGTAGTCGTCATACAGGGTTGCCGGCTCCGGAATGGTCACATCGTCGTACTTGTTGAGGTATTTTGGTCCCGGCTGCCAGTTCCGATGTGGAGCCTTGTGCTGGTACATCAGGAAGAATGGCTTCTCCTTGTCCCGCTTGTCCTTGAGGTAATCAAGTGCCTGGTCGGTAATGATATCCGTGGTGTAACCGGTATGGTTCACCACGCCCTCCGGTGTTTTCATCGGGGGATTGTAATAAGGGCCTTGCCCAATGAGCACGTGCCAGTAGTCAAACCCGGTGGGGTCACTTCTCAAGTGCCACTTTCCTACCACCGCTGTCTCGTAGCCGACTTTTTGCAGCAGCTTGGCGACCGTCTGCTGCTTCCCGTTGAATGTGTTGCCGTTACGAACGAAGCCGTTCAGGTGGCTGTACTTGCCGGTCAGGATCACCGCCCGCGAGGGTCCACAGATCGAGTTGGTCACATAGCAGCGGTCAAAACGCATCCCATCCCGGGCAATCCGGTCCAGGTTGGGTGTCTTGTTGACCACGCTGCCATAGGCACTGATGGCCTGGTACGCGTGGTCATCGGACATGATGAAGAGAATATTGGGCCGTTTCTCATCCGCGGCGGAAGCGGGGCTGGCAAGGCCCAGGAGAATACTCAAGGTCAACAGGATGGAAAGTAGGTACTTCATGGTGAATCTCGTGTGCCAGGAAAAAAGGAAGTGAATCGATCTCTACGGCGCGACGACCTTGATCGTTACCGGGATGGCATTGGAGCTGAAAGTGATCTCCTGCCTGGCTGGATCTGGTGTGACGACCCCCACCAGCTGGATGTTCTTTAGTTCCATCGGCTTTGCACTTTCAGGAAAACGGACTTCCAGGTCAAAGTCCGATACGTCGCCTGGGATCTCCACGCTGGGGGCAGGGTATCCCTCGGGGAGGCCTCGAAGGGTCACACTGACGGGGATCGCATAGCCGGCCTCCCGCTGGATCGTTCCTTTCAGGTGACCGGTCTCCCCGTCCCCTGCCCGTGCCTCGATCGTGGCCTCGCTCGAGAGGGTGATCTTCATGGGGACACGGGCTTCAAGCGTTGTTACCGGGGTAGCAACCGAGGCAACCACGGTCTTGTTATCCGCCGCCAGGAGCTCGCCAACCACGGAAAGATCCCAGTTGCGGATCGGCAGATCGACAGGAACCCATAGCTTCAGGACAGCCTGGTTCGTGGCGGCATCCAGCATCGGGGGCTGCTCCAGCCTGAGTGCCCGGTCCAGGTCGTCAACCATCACGTCCTTCTTGTTTTGCTTTACCTTCTTCTTGGGGATCACCTGGGTTGTCTCGAGACGGAAGCGAACGTTGCCCGCCACCCCATCGCCTCGCGCTAGCTGGACCGGCAGCGAGAAAAAGCTCCCCTGCATGATGGGGCCGCTCGCAGGGCTGGACCAGCTGGCACTGATCGGGGCGGCTTCCACGATACTCACGGCCAGGTTGTCTCGTAACCAGGGCTGAATACGGCTTGCTGCTGTTGCCGCCGACTGGGCATGTCTTGCAAGCTGCCCATCGTCGCTTTTTCCCAGCAGCTGGATGTCCAGCTGACTCAGGTCGCCCGATGTCGCCGTGATACCTAGCAGTCCGACGTTGGTGCCGGCAGGAATGGTGGTTCCACTGAGCGTGATGGCACTTGGCAGCCCCGGAATCGAAAGCTGGATCGGTCCGTTGTAACCTCGCCTCGCGACCTGGACCTTGATTGACTGGCTTGCCCCGGCGGGAATGCCCAGGCGATTGGTTGGCATGCTGATGGTAAAGTCCGGCTGGCCCAGGTCCACTACTGAAATCCGGTAAACGTGACCCGGGCTCCCGCTTCTATTGAGATTCTCCAGCTGGACAATGACATGGTTGAGATTGGCGGGCACCGTGAGATCCAGGCCCGGATCGGAGATGCCGCCGCGGTCATCGTTGCGTGCAAGTTGTTTTCCCTGTTCGTCCAGAATGGCCAGCACCCCGTCGATCGCAGCACCGTAACGGCTGGCCAGCACGTCAAAGCGGAGCGTGCTCCCCGGTTTGACCGCCAGGCGGTACTTGTCCACCTGGCCGGCCCGGTCGATCTGTCCATTGATGGCGACCGGGGCGAGTGGAGCGTCCTGCAGGCTCTCGGCATCTCCAGCCAGCTCGACAATTTCCACATGGTTGCTGAGGACAAGAGGTGGACGTGTTCCACTGAACAACCCGCTGGTTCCGATGCCCAGTGCCTGTCCCGAGAGGTTCTCGCCGGTGATGGTCATCCCCTGCCCCCCTGGCAGGTTTGTCGATACCGGCTGGACGGATGCGGACTGGCCGCGCTGCACGCCAATCGGGTGCAGACGGTCGGCGTACTGGAGCTCGCCGACCTTGAGCCGGAAGTGGCCGGGCTGGGGACCCTTGTAAAGCAGGTCGTGCAGATGAATCGTGTAGGTTCCATCGGCGGGAAGCTGTACTTCACAGCGGGCGTCTCCCTGGAGCGAAGCCTGGGGGGGGCTCCAGGCCAGCTGGGTGCCCCGGCTATCGATGAGGCGAACGACCGGACGGGCCATGCTGCCAAGCCTGCGGGCTTCCACGTCAACGACAACCTGCATGCCCTTTGTGCCGTTAAATTGTGTTTTCAGAATGGCCCCCCCGGCCAGCTGACCATTGGCTGCCATGGGGATCGCTGAAATTTTTTCCCCGAATGGTTCCTGTGGTAACCGATCGACGGCAATCGCCAGGTAGTTGGATGAGCCCCTGTCCGACGCGATGCGAATCGTGTGGATGCCGGCAGAGACGTTGGCGGGAATTCTCAGCTTCAGCACAACCTTGTTGGCAGTGGGGTTTTCTTGTAGCTGCTGAGTTTCAATCGGGAACGATGCGATCAGGCGAGGATTGGGTAGCAGGTCCGTGCCATCGACCGTGAGGACAACATCCTGGCCAGCCTGCAGGCCAACGGGAGTCAGCTTGTTCATGACCGGTGCCGCTACCACGGAACTGGGAATACAGGCGGAAACAAGTAGCAGGGGGACAAGCAGGCGGATCTTCATAAGGAAAATTTCCCTGGAGAGTCAAACAGCGAGGCTTTTTCCAGGCAGGGTAGAGCCTGGCCGATACGGTCCCCCTCAAAACAGGGGCACGACTGCTCTTATCCTAACAAGAACGGCGGGGTGAATCGATTCCCCCGCCTCGGATAGGATCCAGCGCTAAGAGTGATCTTCCAAAAGGCACAAGATCATTGCTTGAAGGGATCATTTCCGCCAAACGGGTCTGCCGGCTTGGCGGCGGGCTTGGCGGGAGCATCTGCGGGCTTGGGGGCAGCTCCGAAGGGATCTTTACCACCAAACGGGTCTGCCGGCTTGGCGGCAGGCTTGGCAGGAGCATCCGCGGGCTTGGGAGCCGGTTTGGCTGCCCCCCCGCCAAAGGGGTCTTTACCACCAAACGGGTCTGCCGGTTTGGCGGCCGGTTTGGCAGGAGCACCCGCGGGCTTGGGAGCCGGTTTGGCTGCACCCCCGCCAAAGGGGTCTTTACCACCAAACGGGTCTGCCGGTTCAGCCGGAGCGGGTGCATCCGGACTGGGGGCTGCCTTGTCATCGTTGGCCTTGTCCTCGCCCTCGGCGGTCTTGCTGACCCCAGCGCCGACTGCCCGAAAGAGAGACCCGAGGATACCCTTCTTGGGAGGGTCTCCTGCATCCGGCTTGGCGGGATTGTTTCCGGCAGCAGGCTTTGCAGCAAAGGGGTCGTCGGCATCCGCTCCGGCAGCGGGCTTGGCAGCAAAGGGGTCGTCGGCATCCGCTGCGGCCGCGGGCTTGGCAGCAAAGGGATCGTCAGCATCGGCTCCGGCCGCGGGTTTTGCAGCAAAGGGATCGGCGGCATCTGCTCCGGCCGCCGGCTTGGTCGCAAAAGGATTGGCTGGATCATCCCCGGCCGCCGGCTTGGTGGCAAAAGGATTGGCTCCCGCCGGTGCAGCGGTATTTCCTGCCGTGGCATCCGGTGTTGCAACCGAAGGCTTGGCGAAGGGATCATTTCCACCAGAAGCAACCGGCTGAGTGACTGCTGGATTCACAGCAGAGGGGCGACTGTTCTGGCCTCCGAGCAGGTCAGAGGAACTCAGCTTGTCCGTTGGGGTATCGAACGGGTTGGAGATATTCCTGGTTGTATCGGATGGAAGTTCCGGGAGGTTTGCCGGTGCTGTAGCTCCACTGTCGTCATTAAAGTCCGCTCGCTGGACCTCCTTGGTCCGCAACTGGAGCTGTTCATACCTTACCCGTCGACGTTCTTCCTGGAGTGCCTTCAGGTCGATCTTTGCTTGCCGACGACTGATCTCGATGAGCTGGCGAGTCTGTCCCTGGATACGGATCAGGGCCTTGGAGATGGGGTAGTTTTCTCCCACGTCCAGGGCTTCCAGCCTGGCGCCTTCCTTGAAGTCCGCGGCGGCTTCCTCTGCTTTCCCGAGCTGGGTATTTGCCAGGCCCCGGAAAAAATGGCAACGAGGGTCAGGTGTCTTCAGGGAGATCGCCTGGCTTAACAGCGCATGCGCCTTCTCGTACTCACCGTTAAAATAGGCCTGGACGCCACCACCATAAACCTGTGCCAGCGTGATTTCCTCGCCCTGGACAGATTCTCCTGTCGGTCCCAAAAGTACCAGTCCCAGGATCGCGATACCAAAAAACTTGGCCATGATCGATGGCTCCCTCGTTAGGAATGCTATTTTATCTTGAACACGACTTTACCATGAAGTCTATATGGCTTAATCGTAGTGCTCCAATATTGAATTGGCAATGTTTCCGATTGGTGGCGTACCGCCAGCAGGGGCGGAATGGTGCCTATTGGTTAAATTCGGCCTGGCAGGGAAGTCGAAACAAGCGTTTTTCCCTTTTCTCGACCTGCTTTTTGCTTATCGTGCCCTCGTGGCGCTACCTAACCGGAACCAGGAAAAAAGGCTATTTTCGTCCCGGCTTCCATTTTTCGGGACTTGATTCGATACTGACAGCAGGTGCACAATCCACAAGGGAAAGTCCATGGATCCATTACCACGTTACGACCGCAGCAAGAGCTACGAGTGGAATTACGAGAATGCCCCCGATCCGCGGGATCTGGCGGTTGCGGAAGTTCCTGGAAAGTGGCAATTTTGTGGTTTACCGGTGGATTCACCGCTCGGTATGCCGGCCGGTCCCCTCCTGAATGGAGCCTGGTGCCTTTACTACGCAAGCCTCGGTTTCGATGTCGTGACTTACAAGACAGTCCGAAGCCGTTCTCGTGAATGTTACGACCTTCCCAACCTGCAGCCTGTGCGCTGCACTCAGCTTCATGGCGGTGAATCCGAACTGGCGGCCGTTGAGCGGATGGAGGGAAGCTGGGCCGTTTCCTATGGAATGCCCTCCAGCGAGCCCGCCTGCTGGCGAGAGGACATTCGCCGGACGAGGGACCTGCTTCCTCCCGGCAAGCTCCTGAATGTATCGGTGGTTGGAAGCGTCCTGCCTGACTGGACAATTGAGGACCTGGCCGAGGATTATGCCCGCTGTGCAGCGTGGGCCGTGGAGAGTGGCGCGGACACCGTCGAGGCAAATTTTTCCTGTCCCAATGTGAGTACCTGTGACGGCCAGCTTTACCAGCAACCCGGGGACTGCCAGATCGTTGTCCGGGCGATCCGGCAGGCGATTGGTGAAACGCCATTTATTGCCAAGATTGGTCGGATCTTGAATCAGGCGGATGCCGAGGAGTTGCTTGCTGCAACCCACGCCGACCTGGATGCCGTGGCGATGACCAACAGCATCGCCTGCACTGTGGCCAGGGATGACGGCACCCTGCTCTTTGAGGGGGAGCGCCGGGGGATTTGTGGAGGTGCCACGCTCACCGCATCGATCGACCAGACCCGCATGGTGGCCGGGATTGTCAGGGCCGGCCGGCTTGATCTCCAGTTGATAGGAGTGGGTGGTGTTGCCAGCCAGGAGGATGTACAGGCTTACCTGGCAGCAGGGGCCCATGCGGTGCACATTGCCACGGCTGCGATGGTCAACCCGGAACTGGGGCTGGAGATTCGTCGGCAATGGCCGCACCTGTAAAGAGCTTTTTCTCCCAGGGCTCATGGACGGCTGCTTTCAGGGAATGCACCACGCTGGTCTCCAGGTAACAAGCTGCCAGTCTGGCTGCCGCGGAAACAGGTTGAGGGGACGCCGAAACAGCAGTCGCGACCACGCATGCCTATCCCTGGATCCGCTGCTCATGTCCTTTCCACTCCTTGTCCCGCAGTGCATATTTCTGCACCTTGCCGGTGCTGGTCTTGGGCAACTCAATGAATTCCACGCTGGTCGGGCACTTGAAGTGAGACAGGTTGTCACGGCAGAAATGAATGAGATCCTCGCCACTTAACTCCTCGCCCTGCTTGAGCGTGACAAACGCCTTGGGGGATTCCCCCCATTTTTCATGCGGGATTCCGATCACGGCAACTTCCCGAACTGCAGGATGCCGGTAGATCACCTGCTCGACCTCGATCGAGGAGATGTTCTCGCCCCCGGAGATGATAATGTCCTTGCCGCGATCTCGTAGTTCGATGTAGCCATCCGGATGCATGACCGCCAGGTCTCCCGAGTGGAACCAGCCGCCCCGGAACGCTTCTGCCGTGGCTTCCGGCTCGTTGTAGTAGCCTTTCATCACGTTGTTTCCCTGCATCACGACCTCCCCCATGGTCTCCCCATCGGCGGGGACGTCCTGCATCTGCTCATCGACCACTCTCACCGGCTCGGTGGCGATAAAACAGACTCCCTGGCGCGCCATCATGCGTGCTCTTTGCACGAGATCCAGTTCACTCCAGGCCGGCTGCGTGGCGCAGATCGTGTGAGGGCCATAAGTTTCCGTGAGACCATATATATGGACCAGCCTGGCGCCGAGTGATTCCATCTGTTCAATCAGGGTCGGTGAGGGGGGGGCCCCGCCGGTGCAGACTGTGAGCGGTGTTTCGAGCTTCTCTGGACGAGCAGGTTCGGCAAGCAAGCTCGTGAGCACAACGGGTGCTCCGTTGAGATGACTGACGTGGTGTTCCGCGATTAATTCCCATGCCCGCGCCGGATCGACCCGTCGCATGCAAATGTGCTTTCCGCCGGCTGCTGTGACAGCCCATGTGAAACACCAGCCATTGCAATGAAACATTGGTAATGTCCAGAGGTAGACCGAGTCTGCCAGTAAGACCGTCTCGATCATCTCTCCCAGCACATTGAGGTAAACACCCCGGTGGCTGAACATCACGCCCTTGGGAGTTCCTGTTGTGCCGGATGTGTAATTGATGGTGATCAGTTCATCTTCCTCTTTTACCCACCATGGAACGGGTCCTGGATCTGCTTGTGCCAGAAAGGACTCGTAATCGGTTCCATCGAGTGGCTCCCCGGGACCGGCTGGGTCGATGATGTTGACAAACAGGTCGACCTGTGTGAGTTCATCGAGCACCGGGCGAATGGAATCGGCCAGCTCGCTGTCGACCAACAGGAACCGGGCGCCGCTATGGTTGATGATGTATGCGATCTCGCGAGGAGAGAGACGGGTGTTGATGGCGACCAGGACACCGCCGGCAAGCGGTACACCAAAGTGCGATTCGAGCATCGGCGGAATATTCGGGCAGAGGATAGCCACCCGGTCAAGGTGCTGAAGACCCGCATCCCGGAGGGCGGTGGCGAGTGAATGAACTCGCTCATTAAACTGTCGGTAGCTGTAAGTTGTTTCGCCATAAACGACCGCTGTCTTGTCGGGATAGACAGCGGCGGAACGACGCAGGTAGTTGAGCGGGGTGAGAATGCTCTGGTTGGTTTCTTCATTCATCGAAAAGGTCCTGCTGCTGGAAATTCCCATCCGCATGCATGGCAGTCCGCGGGACGAGCTGCCTGTGGACTCGTGTCGTGTGTGGGAGTTCAGGTTACTTTGTCCGGCGAGGTGAATCCAGACACCGGTGTTTCTCGAAGAACGTGCATTAAACTTCATGCCCCCTGGATGCCGATGAAAGGTGCTAAATCGAATGAACTGGTCACTTTCGGCAGAGGGACCAATTTTACGCGTTGGCCAGGGTCATCTTGTGGCTTGTGCAGAAGCACGCCCGACCCTCGCTTTTCTCGCAGCGACTCCATTTGCTGCATCGACCGGTTTTTTGATTTGACAGGCCCGGTTTTCCTGCCAGGAAAGCCGGGCTTTTTCTTTGCCGGATGCCCGTCTTCAAACGGAGCATTTCTTCCTCCCGGGCCGCAGGATCGATATAACCGTTCCAGCATGTATGAAGCTGGAGAGGGTCAGGAGGAAAATTCGGTTAGGTCAGGGTTGTGGATAAGAGTTGGCCGGGCATTTTACGATAAATAGGGTATGCAGGGGAAATAGGGAGGTTTCCTACTGCATGCAATCTTCCGGATAGCCGAATCGTGTGGGAATTGGCTGGCCGGATGATTGGGATGAACCGGACGGCGGGATGTTTTATTCTGCCGGGAAACAGGACAGGTCAAAGTGGCAGCGGAGCCGTACTTCCTCCGCGGTGACTGGGTGTCAGCCATAACGACCGGTGATCGCTTAACAGGCGATGGGTAGTTTCCGGTTTGTGTTCCAGCACGTTTCAGATAAAGAGGGGCTGGATCCAGCGCGTCTCATTCCCAGCAGGAATGGGGCGGCAGGGTTCAGCCCTTTTTTACTGTCCTAGTCTTCCAGCCCCATCATCGTTTCGACCTGGCTGGCATCGATCAGCGGGCAGGGCATGTCGTTCGCCATCTTCTCCACGCTGCCAGGATCCTTGAAACCGCTTCCGGTAATCATGCAGACAACGCGGGCGTCCGCCGAGATCTCGCCGGCCTCGATTGCCTCGAGAGCCCCCACCACGGAGACGGCCGCCGCAGGCTCACAGAATATGCCCTCCTCGCGGGCCAGGCGTTTCTGGACATCCCAGACCCGCTCATCGTCCACCAGGTAACCCGTACCGTCGGTCTCCCGGCAGGCCTCGATCGTTCCATCGGCATCGGTCACGCTGGCAACCTGGAGGCCACTTATCCGGGTGGTGCAGTTGACGTCCTGTCCCTGTTCCTTTCCCTGCCGGAGGGGTCCGGCAATCGTGTTATTCCCCCTGGGCTGGACAACATGGACTCTCGGTGCCCTTTTGATCTGCTGGTGCTCGACCAGGGTCAGGAAGCCAGCCGCGGTACCCATGGCGAGGCCCCCTCCCCCGGCCTGGCAAAAAACATGGTCGATCGGCCCCTCCACCTGCTGGTCGAGCTCAAAGCTCACCGATTGAATACCACTCATCCCCAGCGGGCTGTATCGAAAAGCACTTACCTGGAGTGCCGCTTCGGGCACCCCGGCGAGCCGTTCAAGCCGCTCGAAAACATCTGCCGTGACATCAATCTTTAATCCAAAACCGCGAATACGAATGACCTGGGCCCCATAGGATCGCATTTGCTGGAGCTTGCCCTCGGGAGCCGTTTCCACCACGGCGATGTGACATGAGATGCCGGCGACGGCACAGTAGGCTGCCAGGGATGCCCCGGTATTCCCACTGGATGTGGCGATACAGTGCGTCTGTCCGGAAGCACACATGTGCGAGATTGCCACGGCTGCATACCTGTCCTTGAAACTGGCGGTCGGGTTGCAATGGTCCAGTTTCAACCAGAGTTGATCGAGACCTGCAGCGGGTCCGATACTGCGGGAACGGACAAGTGGCGTTTCTCCTTCTCCCAGGGAGACTTGATGCCGCGCTGCCACCGCTTCCACACCATAAGGCCAATGCCAGAGTCCCATGATTTATTCTTTCAGCTGGTCCCTTGTTTTATCCATCACCGCTTCATCGTCCTCTGCCAGCGGCTCTCTTTCCTCCACCATCTCCATCACCACCGCAAGCGAATCCCCCTGTTTTACGTTGGGGCGCGAACGCAACACGATCACCACTCCTTGCTGTTCTGAAACAACTGTCTGCTTGACCTGGCCGGCCAGGTCGGTCACGGTGCCGAAGGCAGTACCCTTGACGATGTATTCGCCCAGTTTTACTGCCGGGATAAAAAGGCCGTCACAGGGGGACGGGTTGCAGACCTGCAGGTGCCCGGACCCTTCCCGCGGATCCTCGACCATGTGTTCCACTCGCGATGGTGGTGCCTCCCGGTCGATCATCCCCAGCCAGCCCATCACGTTAAGGCAGCCGTCGACGTAGTCCCTGGTTCCCGCCTGGCTGCACCGACTTCCCCCCTCGTATTCGCAGTAAATAGCGGGGATCGCTGACTCGCAGGCAATCGACAGGGAGCGACCCTTGTGGCGATAATCCGTGCCCCAGATGATGGGCAGGTTAAAGGCCCGTGCCATCTGGCGTTGCTTGTCGAGGATCTCGGCATCGGGGTGAAGTGAGTAGCCGGCCAGCGGGGCCACCATCAGGGCGGTCCCTCCGGTGTGCAGGTCAATATAGTAGTCCGCCTGGCGAATCATCGTGCTTAACTCGTCAGCGGCACGCTCGGTGACACTTCCTCCTGGATCTCCGGGACAGACACGTGCCAGGTCCAGTCCATCCTCGGCAACCCGGTTCCCGCGCCAGAAAGCAGCTTCGTTGACGACCGGGATGAGCGTGACAGTTCCCCGCTGAAGCTGTCCAGGGAGTTGCTGGAGAAGTTCATGGATTGCGGTAATCGGTTCATATTCATCGCCATGAACCCCGGCGGAGATCAGCAGTCGGGGTCCGCTGGCGGCAGCGGTTATTTCCTGGAATTCCACGGGAAATCGTGTCCTTCTGTTTTACCAGCAGTTTTAATCTTCAAACGGAAAAAGTGGCTTTCGGCGATGGCGATATTCCAGTTGTCGCATGTCCGCGGTCGTCACGCCCGCTGTGTTGACCCGTACCATCTGGTCACAGACCTCCTCGTAGGCGGCGACTGGCAGATTCACTCCCTTGGCCACCAGGATCCGAAAGGCCGATGGGTCGACACCGAAGCTTGTCAGCTGCGACAGGCTAAATGGCGGCATTCTCCGGCTGGTCAGCATCACGACCATTCCGGCGGAGGACTGTAAAACTGCCGTGGGACCCTGGTCCGCATCGGTCATTCCGCCATGCCGTGGCCGGTCCTCGTGAAAACGGCCGTCCTCGTAAAATCCAACCACGCGCATCCTGGATTCAAAAGGACTGCCGTGAAGCTGGTCTGTTCGGCCACCGAGCGAAAAGGAACCTGTTTTTCCAGCACCGATGTGCCTGGCATGTTCCACCGATGGCGGGTCATAAAGACAAATAAAGCTGTCATCGTGGCCGGCGGCTACGAGGGCATGCAACAGCAGGGTGCTGTCCGCCGGAGATCCGCCGCCCACGTTATCCCCCATGTCCAAAAGGCAGGTTCGTCCCTCCAGCGTGTCGGCACGGGCCAGGGCCTGGTCGATCGTGAGAAAAGTCCCCACGAATTGCTGGCGATGGTTCCAGAGGTACTCGCCAAGCTGACCAGCCAGCTGCTCCGCCTGCTGGGGATCGTTGTCAGTGACCACGATCGCAGCCGACCCCATTTCTTTCACATCCGCATACGGAAATCCCAGCAGGATGCTATTGGAGAGGACTCCCTCCCTCTCGAGCTGCTGGTCTGCGAGCTGGTAAAGTGGAAGGCAGGGAGCAACCGTCGTCTGCTGCTTCTCGATATTGATGGCCATCGGTGGCATGGCCGCGGCCATCGTCGGCCGGAGCGAGCCCGCGAGTGTCTCGATCATCAGCCGTGCCGCCTCCCGGCCCACCGCGAGCTGATCCAGGTGGGGATTGGTACGGTAGGCAACCAGTGCATCGGCGGCCAGGACCATCTGCTGTGACAGGTTGGCATGAGCATCCAGTGTGCCAATGATTGGCAGATCCGCACCCAGTCGATCGCGCAGCATGGCAAGCCAGTGACCATCTACATCGGGGTGGGGTTCGCTGACCGTTGCCCCGTGGGGGGCCACCAGCAGTCCGTCGAGTGGCCCCGCGCTGTCCAGCGCGGCAGTCATCATCTCGATCAACAGTGCATGAGTCTCGGCTGTGATTGTTCCGTAAGGGGTTGCCCGCCCTGCAAAGATCGGCACTGGCTCGATAGAGTCTTCTTGTGCAAGTCCCTGGAAGAACCCGGCTACTTCGTGATGGCTGTTTTCCATCTGGCATACATCGTCACCGACAAGTAACGTGTTTTCCCGGAAATGCTCGATCGTCGTTGGTTCCGAGATGAACGTGTTCGACTCGTGCAATAATGCAATGATGCCGACGCGCATGGTGATTGCTATTCCATGGAAAAAACATGTGATCCTGCCATGAGGGGGAAATCGTACACCCTCGAGGTGGCGATTTCAAATCAGCGATCTCCCGATCGGGGCCTGATCGTGGTATCGTGCATGGATCGTCTGTTCCTGCTTCTTCTCAAGCGAGCATAGTCAAAAGATGTCCAACGAGATGCCGGACAAGATAACACTCGAAATGATGCGGTCGTCTTTTTACTCGGCGGTTGTTTCCGATGCCCTGGACGCTCTTGGGTATCCCCGCCAGTCGCCGCGGGTTTCCCTGGCCCCTTTAACGACCGAGAGCGTGCTTGTCGGGTACTGCAAGACAACGCTCTGGGAGGAGATGGAGGGCAAGGATCCCAGTCCCTATGAACTGGAGTTGCAAGCGGTTGACGAGTGCCAGTCCGATGATGTGCTGATTGCCGCGGCGGCAGGGTCGATGCGATCCGGGATCTGGGGGGAACTGCTCTCCACCGCCGCGGGGAACCAGGGATGTATCGGTGCCATCGTCGATGGGGCGGTGCGGGATGTGGAGAAAATGACTGCCATGGGATTTGCCGTCTTTGCCCGTGGAACATCGGTCTACGACAGCCAGGATCGCCAGCGGGTGAGCGCGATCGACGTACCGGTGGAGATTGACGGAGTCCGATTTTCTTCCGGTGACCTGGTTGTTGCCGATCGCGATGGGGTCGTGGTTGTCCCTGCGGAGGTTCACGATCAGGCAGTGCAGGCTGCCTGGGAAAAAGTGCACGCGGAAAACGTGACGCGTGATGCCATCCGTGACGGCATGAAAGCGACCGATGCCTACCGCAAGTATGGTGTGCTCTAGAGTAGGAACGGGCTCAACCGGATACCACGTTGGCCAGCACCAGGACCACTGTCACGAAAACGGCAGTCACGCTGCCTGTGATCAGGAGGGCAATTGTTGCCTGGCCACTGGACGCCCCGTGGGCAGCCTCGCTCCCTTTCTTCAACGAGATTGGCAGGCTGACAAGCAGCGCCAGTGGGAAAAGTGGCAGGGCGATGAGAGTCACGCCGATGCTGCCGATGGCATAGGAGATGACCCGGACGGTTGTCTCCAGTGAATGGTTGTTGGTTGACTGGGTCAGGGTCAACGCCAGGTGATGGACGGCCGCCAGCAGGTAGACCAGCAGCACTGTCCCCAGGCTCGTTGCCAGCAGGACCGCCCCGCTTCCAATGCCGATCCTCGCGATCACGCCCCCGTAACTGACCTGTTTTCCCGCTTCCAGGTTTCCTGACTGTGCGGTATAGAGTGCTATCGCGAACAGGAAGACGGCTCCATAGAGGATCAGGGCGGCTCCCCCAAGCATCATCCCGGCCACGGAGAATTGGAGCGGTTTTCCCACACCTCCCTCAAGTTTCATCTGCTGGAACAATCGACTGGGGGAGAAGAGCACGCCCCGGGCGGTTGCCCAGAATCCAGAACCGGCTTGAGAATCGTTCTCCCATGGCATCCCGGTGCGTCCATACTGCTGGCCAAAAGGACTGCCACCGGATATCCCGGCACCGGTGCTATTCCAGTCACTGGCCATCCCGGATGTGGTTCCATCCCAGTTGGATGAAGTCCCGCTCCCCATCGTCCCCAGGCTTGCATCCCAGCTTCCCGCCAGGAACGGGTCTTCATGTTCCAGGTCCATGGAACCCAGGTTGTCGAGCCCGAGCGGATCGACAGTCATGGGGGCCGGGTCACTGGCCCTCACCAGTTTGGAGTACTCGGGGATCTCCACCACGGCCTTGCACTTGGGACACTTTCCCTGCTGGTTCGCAAGCTGGCCGGCAACGGTCACCGTGTGCTGGCACTGGGGACACTGGAAACGGATATCCTCGTTATTCCCGTCTGCGACGGTGCTGGATGTCCCCGCCGCCGCGAGGTTGGAAAGTCTCATCACGATACCGCACCCACTGCATTCCACTTTCTTGTGGGTCTTGTCGCTGGGCAGCCAGAGCCCCTTGGCGCAGCGCAGGCAGCTAAAGCGAACAGCCTCTTTTCCCTCTTTCATGGTCGCCGTGGTGGTTCGCTTGACCAGGAAGATGCCGGATTCGTCAAAGTCATGCCAGGCACCGGAGTCGGGTGCAGGGAGAGGAATGATCATCACGGTTTCACATTCCTGGCAACGCCCCTTCTTGCCCGCTGCAGATTCAGGCGTCTGCATGGGACTGCGGCATTTCTTGCAGAGGAAATCGATCGTCATGACACTGGCTGGAAAACGAGATGGGAAAGAAGTGATGGGGCCTCTGGCTGGAGTATAAACCATGTCAGCAACCTATTTCAGTGTCCGCCGGAATCCTGGATCCATGAATCAACCGTGCTGTTGGTTTGCCCGATCCTCTGACTGGGGTACATTACCGGGCAACCATGTTGTCTTCTCTCAATATCCTGGGCCCAGAAGGTCGCATCGCCGCCCGGCTGGATAACTACGAGCATCGACCGCAGCAACTGGAAATGTCACGTGCCGTGGGAGAAGCCCTGGCCGATGGGCATCATCTGGTCGTGGAAGCCGGAACGGGTGTTGGCAAGAGTTTCTCGTACCTGGTTCCTGCTATCCTGGCCGCCACCGATGTGGAGCCGGGGGAAGAGACCAGGATGCGGCGGATCGTCATCTCCACACACACGATCACGCTGCAGGAACAGTTACTCAACAAGGATATTCCACTCCTGAACAGCGTGATCCCACGTGAATTTTCCGCGATTTTGGTAAAGGGGCGAGGCAATTACATCAGCCTGCGGCGGTTGGAATCGGCGGTCCACCGCCAGGGGAACCTGTTTGATCGCCAGGCCGACCTGGACGAGCTCGACCGCATCCAGGCCTGGTCCAAGGAGACCACGGATGGTTCCCGGAGTGACCTGGATTTTGGTCCACAGCCGGCCGTCTGGGACGAGGTCGTGAGTGACAGTAGCAACTGCATGGGGCGGCATTGCCCCCGGTTTCGAGACTGCTTTTACTTTCGCGCCCGACGAAGAATGGAGAATGCCCAGCTGCTGATCGTCAACCATGCGCTTTTTTTTAGCGATCTGGCACTGAGACGCCAGGGAGTCAGTATCCTGCCGGATTACGATGCGGTGATCATCGACGAAGCCCATACGGTCGAGAACGTGGCTGCGGATCACCTGGGATTGAACATCACGGCAGGCCAGGTTCGATATAACCTGAACCGGCTCTATAACGACCGCAGCAACAAGGGGCTGCTGGTCCACCTGGGGCTACGGGATGCCCAGCAGGAAGTTTTCATGTGCCAGATGGCGGCAGACGAGTTCTTTGCCGACCTGTTCAGCTGGCGCGAGGAGCATGCGGGAGATAATGGCCGGGTCGATACACCTCGGCAGTTTACCAACCGGCTGAGCCCTGCCCTTTCCAAGCTGGCGACCACGATCCGGCGCCACGGGGAGGAGGGAGATGATCCGGCAGGACGGCAGGACCTGGTTTCCATGCACCAGCGGCTGAGTGCCCTGGCGGACTCCATCGACCAGTGGAATCGCCAGGATCTTCCTGGAATGGTTTACTGGGTTGAGACGACTACGGGCCGCCGTCGCCGACGAATCACGCTCTCGGCAGCCCCGGTCGACATTGGGCCGGTGATGCGTTCGGAGCTTTTTGACAAGGTTCGCACGGTTGTGATGACAAGTGCCACGCTCTCGACCGGCCCGGAGCCGTCGTTTGATTTTTTTCGGTCCCGGATCGGCCTGACTGCCACGGAAACGATGCGGCT
Organism: uncultured Pirellulaceae bacterium; assembly: GCA_964476375.1. Lineage (GTDB taxonomy): Bacteria > Planctomycetota > Planctomycetia > Pirellulales > Pirellulaceae > SAT2750. The sequence goes on along the minus strand of CAYYZW010000217.1, from coordinate 3,466 downwards.
TGGAAGCCCCTTTCGCTACCGGGACCAGGTCCAGCTTGTTCTTGTCCAGGGAATGCCGGATCCCGGCCAGGACAGGGAGAACCACCTCAAGGCCTCGATCGAGATGGTCAAGAGGTACGTCGGCCAAAGTGATGGCCACGCTTTTGTCCTGATGACCAGCTACGATGCAATTCGCACGATGGCCACCTCCCTGGAACCCTGGCTGGTGGCCCAGGATCTTCAGCTACTCAGCCAGTCCGACGGCACACCGCGGCAACGGATGATCGAGCAGTTCAAGCAGAATCCGCGCAGCGTGCTTTTGGGGACGGATAGTTTCTGGTATGGAGTTGATATCCCCGGGGATGCCTTGCAGAACGTGATTATCCCGAAGCTTCCTTTTGGCGTTCCGGACCACCCGCTGCTGGAAGCACGGTTGGCACGTATCCGTGAGAACGGTGGTAACCCGTTTATGGATTACCAGCTTCCAGAAGCAGTCCTCAAGTTTCGCCAGGGATTTGGGAGGCTGATCCGTTCCCAGAACGATTACGGGATGGTTGTCATCCTGGACCCCAGGATTCGCACGAAGCCTTACGGCCGGGTTTTCCTGGACTCGCTCCCGGGATGCGAGCTGGTGGAGGATCGCTACGATCTTTGACTACTTGCTCTTGCGGGGAAACGGGTGTGTGGCAATCACTCCCTCTTCCGGACTGCTTGCGGTAGCGTAAAGCCGGCGCGGAATGCGACCGGCGCGGTAGGCCAGTCGCCCGGCCTGGACTGCCCTGCACATGGCCTCTGCCATGGCCAGCGGATCGCGGGCATGGGCGATCGCCGTGTTCAGTAACACACCGTCGACCCCCAGTTCCATGGCAAAGGCGACATCGCTGGCCGTCCCCACACCGGCATCCACAATCACGGGGTAATCGGGATCGTCCTGCTTGAGGTATTCAAGGCAGATGCGGATATTGTTGGGATTCAGAATCCCCTGGCCGGATCCAATCGGGCTGCCGGCCGGCATCACTGCTGCCGCACCTGCCTGCTTGAGCTGCCGCGCGATAATCGGGTCATCGCTGGTGTAACAGAGCACCTGGAACCCGTCCTCCACCAGCAGCCGGGTGGCTTCCAGTGTGGCTACCGGGTCGGGAAGCAGCGTCTTCGTGTCCCCCAGGACTTCCAGCTTGACCCAGTCCGCGCCGGGATTTCCGAGTGAGCGGAGGATCTCACGACCGAGTTTTGCCACCCGGACAGCATCCTCGGAACTGTAGCAGCCGGCGGTGTTTGGAAGCAGGATGAACCGCTGCGGATCGATGTGGTCCAGGAGATTTTCCCCGTCCCGATCGTGAAGCCGCTCCCGGCGAACAGCGACTGTGACACAGTCGCTTCCGGAAAGATCCAGGGACTCACTCATCACCTGCACGTCGTGATATCGTCCCGAACCGACAATCAAGCGACTCGTCAGGACAAAGCTTCCGATCTGTAACAGGTCGTCCCCTGCCACCTGGCTCGATGTGTCAAGCGGAGTCGTCATCGCAATCCTTGCTTAGCCACCCCCGACGAAGGTGACAATTTCGAGGTTGTCATTTTCTGCCAGGCACCGGGAGGGATGATCCTCGTGCGGGAGGATCTCCCTGTTCAGTTCGATCGCCACGTGACGGTTATCGATTTCCAGTTGACAGAGTAACTGGACAACGGTGCAGGCCTTGGGCACATCGATCGAGTTTCCGTTAACGACGATATTCACGTCACTTTTTTAACGTGAAAGGAACCTCTCTGGTAGTCACCTGCCGGTTTACTGGTCACGGATCTGCAGGTTTCGAGCCCGGCCTTTCTGCAGCACGACCAGGTTACCACCCTGGGGTGTCAGTGTTGCTTCCGCCTGGCGGTTCCAGGGAACGGCGTAGACTGCGAAACTGCCAGTGGTGGAGTCGACCACGTAGACCACGCTTCGGCCCGGTTGTCCGCCCCCTGCATTACGGGCAAATTCGTTTTCCCCGGTAACGATCAGGAAGTGAGGTTTCTTGGTTGCCTGGACATCCAGATCCTGGAACACGTTGGCGACGAATTTGGCGCCCCATAACCCGTTCTTGTACAGCACGGCGCACTGCAGGTCACCGGTCAGGAAGTCGAGAAAGAAGATGCCCTCCGATTCGGAAATCTGTCCTGTCGCTATGGCAAAGGTCGAGGCGCTGTTGGTTGCCGTGGCCTGTAACTGGGCTGGCAGCTGGAGGGGCAACTCGACGCCTGGGGAAGATTGGCGAGTCGCCACCACCGCACCAATCATCATACCGATTCCGATCAACAGTCCTGTGGCCAGGCCGCTAAGCCAGATCCCGGGCGTCCTGAGCTTGTGCCAGCTACTCATGATCTTGTTCTCCTGGGTGATCCTCGCGACCCTCTTCAGCGTGAGGATCCATCCTGATCGTGCCTGTGCAAGGGGGTTGTTTCAACCCCATGCTACCGATTTGAGCGATTACTCGCTAGCAGGATTCAACTTTGAACATTCCCGGCAGGCTCCTTACTGGCACCCCTGTCGGGATCTGCTAAAAAGGACAAGCCCATGGTGGATCTTCTGTACAAGATGGACACTTGGGTGCCATGGAAAATTAATTTGAACCAGGGGAGTATGCAGCTATGGCGACAAACGGAGACCTCAATCGAAAACTACGAATGGCATTGGTTGGGGGTGGCCAGGGGTCTTTTATCGGTCGTGTGCACTGTACCGCCGCCGTGCTTGATAATCGTGCCGTGCTTGTCGCAGGTGCTCTTTCCTCGGATCCGGAAAAGGCCAGGTCCTCGGCACCGGATTACGATATTCCTGGGGATCGAGCTTACGGATCCTATACCGAGCTGATTGAATCGGAACTGGCACTCCCGGAAGACAAGCGTGTCGATTTTATTTCCGTGACCACACCCAATCACACGCACTTTGAAATTGCCCATGCCGCGGTAACAGCCGGCTTCAATGTGATTTGTGACAAGCCGATGACCTTCGACCTGGAACAGGCCGAACAGCTGGCGGCGGCGGTCGACGAGTCGGGAGTGGTTTTCGCCCTCACGCATAACTACACCGGGTACCCGCTGGTCCGGCAGGCACGGTCGATGATCCTGGCGGGTGAACTGGGGGAGATCCAGGCGATCAGGGCCCAGTATATCCAGGGCTGGTTACGGACACGCCTGGAAGATGATGACCAGAAGCAGGCGGCCTGGCGGACGGATCCGGCTCGCAGCGGGGCTGCGGGATGTTTCGGAGATATCGCCACGCACGCCTACAACCTGAGCCGTTACATGACCGGGCTGCTGCCCGAATCGATCAGCTGCACGCTGAAGCGATTCGAGCAGGGTCGACAGCTGGATGATTATGGTACCGCCGTCATTCGCTTTGAAAATGGAGGACTGGGAACGGTCACCGCCTCGCAGATCAGCCATGGTCGAGAGAACGACCTGTCGATCGAGGTGGATGGGACGGACGGGTCACTTTCCTGGCAGCAGG
>CAYYZW010000216.1:0-9450 GCA_964476375.1 uncultured Pirellulaceae bacterium | reverse complement strand
GGCTACTCGATTTTTCCCAGCCCGGTCAGGTAACGGACCAGGTCCTCGAGCTGCTCGGCGGACAGCAGCGATGTCAGCCCGGCCGGCATGGCACTGCCGGCAGCACGTTTTTCCTCGACCTCTCCCTCGGCAAAGGTGACCAGCTTCCCGCTGGAGAGGTCCTGGATGACCAGTTCCCCCGTCTGCTGGCTCTCCTTGGTCGTGCGCTGGTATCCCTGGTAGATCCTGCCCCCGGTGGTCAGCACCTCGAGTACGGTATAGCCCTCCTTGACCTGCCGGCTGGGCCACAGCAGTTCCTCCACGATCCGCTCGGCCGAGAGCGTCGTCCCAAGTGCGGTCAGGTCCGGCCCCACCCCCCCGCCGGAACCACTGATGCGGTGGCAGGAGGCACAGGCCATCGCCTGGAAGATCAATACCCCGCGGTCGGCCTTTCCATCTCGTCCAGCCCTGGCGGCAAGTGTTTTCACGTACCCCGGGTCGTACTCGGGTGTCCTGCGGGCCGTGCCGATGGCCTGGCCAAGGATGCTCACCAGCAGTGCATCGGACCGGCCGCTGGCAAAAAGGGCTTCCAGCATTCGGCGGGCGGCCTCCGCATCCAGCGGCGTTCCCTGCAGGGTCCCGGCCAGCGCTTCCGCACCGCCATCCCGGCCCAGGAGTGCCTGCAAGGTGGAACCCGCATCCGTTTTCTCCAGCCGTGCATCGGCAAACAGGGCGACCGCCTGCCTGCTGGCAGCCTGGATATCGAGTTCTGCCAGGGACTGGACGGCTGCCGACCTGAGTGGCAAGGGCTGGGATTCCGATGAAGCGGCCAGCAGGACCTTGTTCGCGGCTGGCAGTTCCATCCGGGCCATGGCCTCCATCGCCGCGGCCCGAACCATAACCGGCAGGGTCTCCTCCTTGGCGACGGCCAGCACCTGGGGTTCGAGCTGGTCGACATTCCAGGTGCCGACCAGCTTCAGGGCAGCAGCCCGCAGCCGGGGGTTGTCGCCGGAAACCAGCGGGCCAAGCAACCGGGGCAGGTCCCCCTCCGGCCGCACCGTGCCAGGGCGGGTTACTTCCAGCAGCCTCTCCAGTGCCGCGGCATGCTGCCCGGGCTGGTACGTCCCCGACCGCGTGAACCGTTGTGGATCAAGCCCGTAGTCACGAAGTTCCGCTGGCGTGCCGACCGAGAGGATGGTTCCGATCGCCGCCGCACGGGCTGCCGGATCCAGGTCCTTGGCCTGGAGCAGTTTCTTCAGGCTCTCGATCGCGCCGCGGCCTCCCGCCTCGTTCAGTACCGCGGCCAGCTGACCGGAGGACCTGAAGGAGAGCCTGCCTGACTCCATCGCCGGACGCCAGTGAGGCTCCAGGTGATGTACCGCCTGCTTGAAGGCATACCCGGTCCAGCCGTCCATTGGCTTGTCGGTCACGCGAGCCACTGTCGTGATGGATTCGGCAGTGGGAATCGCTGCCGCGGCCAGCACCGCCTCCATGCGAACCCGTGGATGCTCGTCCTCGATCCGTGATGCCAGCAGCGCCAGTGGATCCTCCAGGCGATCATGCCAGCGGCCGACGATCCGCGACGCGTAGGCACGGGCCTGTGGGGTGCGGGCTGACAGCAGCCGCCGCAGCAGGGCGGGCTGGACAATCTCGAGCGTCGCGCAGCAGCCGAGTGCCTCGTAGAGATGGTGCTCGTAACCAGGTAGCGCGGGATCCAGGGACCGGACCCAGCTGTCGATGGCCTTGCCGACACGGACCGGATCCCGGACCGTGAGTGCCCTTTTTGCCTGGTACCGTGTCCAGCTTTCCGGCGACATGAGGGCATCAAGGACCTCGCCAAGCGGGGCCCGCAGGAGGTCGGCCGGCCGGGTGGATGGTTCCGACCTGGAAATTCGCCAGATCCGGCCATGGGCCTTGTCGCGGGTGGGATCCCGGTAGGAATCGTCCTGGTGGCAGGTGATCGGGTTGTACCAGTCGACGACGTAGATTGCCCCGTCGGGCCCGACTTTCACGTCGACGGGACGAAAGTTGCGATGGCTCGACTGCAGGATGGCCTCTTCCCAGTTGAGGGCAAACCCGGAGCCATCGTCCTTGAGGGAAAAGCGTTTCACACGGTTTCCCTTGAAATCTCCCACGACAAAGTGGCCCTGCATCGAAGCAGGCAGGTGCCTGCCATCGAGCAGGCCGACGCCGCAGTATCCTCCTGGATCCCCTATTCGGCCGAGCTTCAGTCGATGGGTCGTGGGAAGCTGGCCGGGAGAGAGGAAGGTTACCCCGCCGGCGCCGTCCACACAGAAGACCTGCCCCCAGCGGTCAAAGCCCACACCCCAGGGATTGCCCGGTCCCATGAAATCGTCCAGCAGCGGGTCAAGCTGGAGCCGCCTGGGACGGAAGCGGTAAAAACCGGCCTGGAAAAGGTTCCGCGCGCCCCAGGGAGTCTCCACGCGTGACTCGCAGCCGTCCCCCTGGCCAAAAAACAGCTCGCCCGCCGGGCTCCAGACAAAGGAGTTGATCGTCTGGTGGGAGTCCCCGTTCCCGAATCCCCCCAGCAGGACCCGCCGGCGGTCTGCCTGGCCGTCCCGGTCCGTATCCTCCAGGAACAACAGCTCGGTATTCTGCCCGACGTAGAGCCCCCCCTCGCCCCACTCCAGCCCGGTGGGGATGTTCAGTCCCTCGGCAAACACGGTTGACCTGTCCGCCCGGCCGTCATCGTCCCGGTCCTCCAGCAGGATCACCTTGTCGTTGGGCAGGCGGCCGGGGAAGACATGGGGGTAGGTTGTCGTGACCGTCACGTACATTCGCCCCGCCGGGTCCCAGCGAAGGTTCAGTGGCGATGTCAGGCCCTCCTTTTCCGAGGCGAACAGGTTGACCTTGAATCCGTCCGGGACGCGAAAGGAGGCGAGTTCTTTTTCCACATCGGCACTCGGGTCGGCATGGAGTTTTTCCGGCCCCGGGACGTCCGGACCGGGATCCGCATCTCCCCGGGCGATCTTCCAGATACGGTCTTCCGCCCGGGCGATCTTTGAATGGAGGAATTTCCATTCTTCGCGGAAAGGGACCCAGTTTTCTCCGCCGCGGGTAAACTGCCGCCTGGAGTCATCTCCGAAAAGGAGTATCCAGTTTGACGGGCGCCAGTAGTCGAACCAGAGCCTGTGTTTTTCGATGACTGCCAGCCGCAACGGTTCAATTTCTTTTTCGCCCGGCAGCGCGACTCCCAGCTGGCTGGCGATCTGCCGGGCCACCTGCTGCTGGGCGGCGACCGTGATGTGCATGCCGTTATCGGTCAGGCCGCTGCTTCCACCGGAGTAAAGATCCACCAGCCCCAGACCCCGTTCCTTGGCAATCTGCCGGATCGCCTTGATGTAAAGAGCAAGGCTGGCATTGTGTCTGGTAAGGTCCGGAACCAGGGGATTCGGTGATCGTTCAAATCGTGTGGGTGTCACCAGCACGACCAGCCGGGCATCTGCCTGGAACTGGTCGATCAGCTGCTGGTAGGCTTTCACGAACCGGTCGATATGATCCGGCCCGGCCATTGACTCGAGCTGGCCGAACTGGGCAATCACGACGGTTGTTTCGACACGCTGGAGCTGCTCGGCCCGGCTGCCAAAACCGTCCTTTCGCCATCGTTCAATCACCGTCCCCTGGCGAAATACCGTGTCCGCTTCCCAGGAGAGGTCACGGAACCGGGTTCCCGCGGTCGCGGCCTGGGACCGGGTCAGGATGGCCTCCAGGTAACCTGCCTGCTGCAGGTGCAGCATGTTGGTACCGCCCAGGAAGACCACCACGTCGTCCGCGGCAAGCTGGAACGGCTCGACCGCATTCACAGGCACCGCGAAGTGCCATGGCAGCAGTGCCGCCAGCAGCAGTCCATGAAACCATGAGTGAGCGGTCATCACGAGTTTTCTCCCCAGGATCAAACGGGCCAGCCCTCATTCTAGGCATTTTGTCGGTGAAGTGTGCATCGTGTGACCGGCAGCACTGCTCCCTGTCCTCGCAGGAGCGAGCGGGAGTAAAGTCCCCCGGGCAAAGCAACGAAACTTTGCTTATCATGGGGGGTTGAATGTGAAGTGGCTGTCCGGAGAGTGGTTGATCCGGCCCGTGCGTTTTTTTCTTTTCTCCAGGCGAGTATTTTTCATGGCCAGGCTTTTCCTTTTCGTTTCTTTCTTCACACTTCCTGCTTTCCTGATGGCGCAGGGACCTGGGCAGCCGCCCCGCGGGGGAGAATTCCCGCCCCCCCTGGACCCGGTTTCCCGGGCGCTGGATACGGACCAGGATGGTGAACTTTCTGCCGAAGAAATTGAGAAGGCGGCCGAGATCCTGGCCGGCCTCGATAAGGACGGGGACGGCGTGCTGAGCCTGGAAGAGCTGCTGCCTGGATTCCCTGGTGGTCCTGGCGATCCGGGAGGCCGGGGAGGGATGGGGCCGAACCAGCCGGAAATCAAGCTTGCTGATGAATTCGACAAGGACGACAACGGCTATCTCGATCCCGCCGAACGAAAGCTGGCCCTGGCCGCACTTGCCGACCGTGGCGGGAACCGTCGTGGTGGTCCCGGTGCAATGCGCGGGCCGGCCAGGGAACCCGGTACTGCCGGCGAGAAAATCACCCCGGCAGATGTCCCCTCCTACCCCGGGGCGGAACTCTACGATCCAGACGTGCTGCGGACCGTCTTTATCGAGTTCGATACAGAGAACTGGGAAGAGGAGATGGCGGCTTTCAAGTTTAGCGATGTGGAAATGCCTGCCACGGTGACCGTGGATGGGGAATCCTTTCCACTGGTGGGCCTGAAATTTCGTGGGCAATCGTCCTTTTCCCATGTGCCGGCCGGTTCCAAGCGGTCGCTGAATCTCTCGATGGATCTGGTCGACCGTGACCAGCGGCTTCACGGGTTCAAGACGCTCAATTTCCTCAACTGCAACGGGGACCCCTCATTTCTCAGCAGCATTCTCTATTCCCAGATTGCAAAGAAATATCTTCCTGTTCCCAAGGCCAACCTGGTCAAGGTGGTTATCCAGGGGGAGAGCTGGGGCATTTACTGTAACGTGCAGCAGTTCAACAAGGATTTTATTCGGGAGCATTACGGCACCGAGGCCGGGGCTCGATGGAAGGTCCCCGGATCCCCACAGGCCGACGGCGGAATGCGGTATCTGGGGGATGAACTGGAACCTTACAAGCAGCGGTTTGAAATTAAGTCCAAGGACATCGAGCCGTCATGGCTGGCCCTGGTCAACCTCTGCCAGGTGCTGAACGAGACTCCCAGTGAGGACCTCCCCGCGGCCCTGGAACCGATTCTTGACGTGGACGGGCTGCTCCGTTTTCTGGCCCTGGACATGGCAACCGTCAATTCCGATGGTTACTGGACGCGGGCGAGTGACTACAGCCTGTACCTGGACACGGGCGGGATGTTCCACGTGATTCCGCATGACATGAACGAGGCATTCATGCTCTCGGGACGGCCGGGTGGTGGCCGGCCTGGAGGCTTCGGCCGTCCGCAGGGTTTTCCGGGTGGTGGTGAACGGGGCGGCCCTCCTGGTGGTGGATTTCCAGGGGGTCAGCCACTTCCCGGGTTCGGTCCTCCCCAGCGAGGCGGGTTCGGTGGCCCCGGTGGTGGGCGGGGACGTGGGATGCGGGGCGGCGGTGGCCATGGGAGCGTGGATCTCGATCCCCTGCAGGGTGTGGAAAGTGACCGCATGCCGCTGCGAAGCAAGGTTCTTGCTGTTCCGGCCTACCGCGAGAAGTACCTGGCCTACGTGCGCACGATTGCCGAGATCGACTTTGATATTGCCGCGATGGTCTCTTTTATCGACGACAACCGGGCGTTGGTAATCGAGGAGATCAAGGCCGATACTCGAAAACTCAGCAGCTTTGATGCCTTCCTTGGGGCACTGGACATTCCGCTCGGCGAGGCGCCGATCCCAGGAAATATTTACCAGTTTCTTGAGCAGCGGCGGACGTTCCTGCTGGCCCATGAAGAGATCGCGGACCTCAAGAGCGTGAAGCTGGCGCCGCTCGTACCACGGCGGCCAGTCGTTACCAGCGAGGGAGAAAAGCCACCGATCCTGATCAATGAGATCCTGGCATCCAACACGAGTTCAGGCCAGGATCCCCAGGGGGAGCATGACGACTGGATCGAGCTGGTCAATCATGGCCGGCGGCCTGTTGACCTGTCTGGCATGTTCCTCAGTGACGACCCGGCCAATCCGCTCAAGTGGCAGATTCCTGCCGGGACCCGGTTGGCTCCCGGCAAGTTCCTCCTGATCTGGGCCGACGAGGACGGGGGCCAGGAGGGCCTGCATGCGAATTTCAAGTTATCCAAGGAGGGGGAAATCCTCACGCTGATCCGTGGCAGGACCATTGTCGACCAGGTCGAGTTCGGCAAGCAGCGAGCGGATGTTTCGCTTGGTCGTCTTCCTGGTGCAGGTGGCGAGTTCAGGTTATTTACCCCGACTCCCGGGGCTGAAAATAAAAACTGATTCCCGGGCTTAACCCCCGCGCTTTTCCCGTTGCCAGGCGGCGGACTTTTCCGAGATATCGCTGTCGTCCTGGTAGTATTCCTGCAGCCCCCGCAGCTGATCCTTGAGCTGCTCGATCAAGCCGGTGTTCCTGGGCTTGTTATAGATGTTGCTGAGCTCATCCGGATCCTTTTTCAGGTCGTAAAGCTCCCACTCTTCACCGAACTCGTAAAAGTGCATCAGCTTGTAACGCTCGGTCCGAATCCCGTAGTGGCGGGGGACCATGTGCACACTGGGGAACTCGTAGTAGTGATAGTAGATCGAGGTCCGCCAGTCGCCCGGGGCCTCTCCTCTCAGCAGCGGGACAAGCGATTCTCCCTGGATGTCATCGGGAATTGCCGCTCCGGCGATTTCCAGGAAGGTGGGGGCATAGTCGATGTTCTGGACCAGGTGCTGGTCACGTGAGCCGGCCTTGGTTATCCCCGGCCACTTGACGATGAAGGGCATCTTCAGTGATTCCTCGTACATCCAGCGCTTGTCATACCATCCGTGGTCCCCGATGTAGAAACCCTGGTCGGAGCAATAGATGACGATCGTGTTTTTTACCAGGTCCAGTTCCCTGAGCGGCTCCTGGAGGCGTCCGACCCCCTCGTCGACCCCCTTGATACAGCGGAGGTAGTTCTTGGCATAACGCTGGAACTTCCATCGGACCAGGTCCCGGCCGGAAAGTTGTGCCTCGTGAAAGGCCCGGTCCTTGGGTTCCCAGGCAGATCGCCACTTCTTGAGCTGCTCGGGCGTGAACCGCTGCAGGTTCCGCCAGGCAGACTTGTCCTGTCGCGCCTGGATGGCGGTCGGTTCCTCGCCCGGTACCAGATCCAGGAAGAGGTCATAGTGGGGATCCATGTGCCGGTCGATTTCCAGTTCCTGGTAGCGCGCCGGTGGCGCATTGTCGGCGTAGTCGTCAAACAGCGTGTCCGGCTCGGGGATCGTGATGTCATCGTACAGGTGCAGGTGCCGCAGGGCCGGCATCCAGCAGCGGTGCGGTGCCTTGTGCTGGACCATCAGCAGGAACGGCTTGTCCGGATCCCGCCCGCTTTGAAGGAACTCGATTCCCATCTCGGTGACAATATCGGTACAGTAACCCTCGATCGTGGTCCGGCCGTCGGGGGTGATAAAGTCCGGATTGTAATAGAGCCCCTGGCCGGGCAGGACGGTCCAGCTGTCGTAGCCCTGGGGTTTGCCGGCAAGGTGCGACTTGCCGTAGATCGCTGTCTGGTAACCTGCCTGCTGCAATAGCTTGGGAAAGGTTTGCTGGTTCCAGTCGAAGCGGTTCCCGTTGTTGAGGAAACCGTTCTTGTGGCTGTGCTTGCCGGTCTGGATCACGGCCCGGCTTGGGCCACAGATTGAGTTCGTGCAGAAGCTGTTCAGGAAGACGGTTCCCTGGGCGGCAAGCTGGTCGATGTTGGGCGTGGGGTTCACCTCCTTGAGCCAGCCGTCATACGCACCGATGGCGTGCGGTGCGTGGTCATCGGTAAAGATGAAGAGGATATTGGGACGCTCATCGGCACGCGTGATAGTGCTCAACAGGAGCAGGATAAAAATGGCCCTGGCCAGCATGCGGTGCATAGGGAGGAACTCCAGAAGGAAGAAAAGTAGTCGGTGCGTGGTCAGAAGTTAGCGGTTCGCAGGGCCGCAGACAAGCAGTGAAGGACGCTGCCACCTGCCATTCACTCCTGACTGGCAGTGTATGTCAAGTCGTCGAAGTAGACATGCTGGCCGTTTCCGTCGATCCAGGTCGTGATCATCCCAAAGCGGTTAAAGCGGGCGCCCGCAGGACGATGCCCCTCGCGCAAGTCCAGGACGGTCGTTTTCCTGTCCAGCGTGACGACAATCCTGCCCCGTCCAGAAGCTGCCGCCGGAGCATAGTCGAGCCTCCAGCTGTGGGATCTGCCGTTGGGGAGAATCTGGGGTCGGTCGTTACCCCGGCCCGTTCCCTCGCTCTCCTCGCTGGTCCGGTAAAGAGGATAGAAGAAAAAGCCGTCACGGCTGGGACCCTCCACGGCGATGCCCAGGAAATCCCTGGGAGTTCCGGAGGACTGGGACTGGCTGACCTGGATGCTTCGAGTGGAATGAAAGAACCCGATCAGCGTGGTACTGTCTGAAACACCACGACGAAGCGAGATGGTGCCGCTCGCTGTAAGCGGTTGATCCAGGGAGAGATCCTGGAGTCGGTCAGCATAGTACCCCATCCGATCGGGATATCGGCAATCACCGCGAAACACCAGGCCGCCCATTTCTCCCCTGCCACGGCCCCGGGCAAACCGTGTTTGGCTATAGCCAAAGTCAAACCGGGGTCGCACGTTCGTGGAGATCGAATCACGCCGGTTCTGGAAGGACTCCCAGGCAGGATCCCGGTCAAAGTCCTCGGCCTTTCCGTTGATCATGAGATCGTCGAGCCACAGCTCACCCCCATCGTCCCAGTGTTTCATCACCGTCATCAGTCCACAGCGGTCAAATACCGCCCCGTCCTGCTTGTGTCCGGGATCGAGGTGACAGATGGCCGTGGCGTCGTCGATCGTGGCGGTCACCACCCCACCTCCGTCGTTTCCCTGGGGGGTATACATGACCGACCAGCGATGGGGCGTGTTGGCCGCAAACCCTTTCTGTCCACGGCGGCCTGTTGCCGGATCGGTGATAAACGGAAATGGCTGGGGATTGTCTCCCCCGGCGCGCCAGCGGGATGTGGCGTATTCCACAAATGCATAGAAAACATCCCCGCGTCCGTAAAGCCGAAGGGAGATGGTGTTGGGCGTGCGCCACTCATTGAGCGTGGTGCTGTTGAAGAAACCGATCACAACGTGGAATTGCCGGCCGGTACAATTCAGAATCCCCGAGGCGGTCAGCTTGTCATCGAGTGTTTTTCGTGGGATTCGCTTGGCATAGTAAGCCGGCTCGGCGGCAGGGTGGATAAAGCCTCCCAGTTCCCCGGCTTTCTTGCCCCCCGCATGGTGAGTCAAGCTA
>CAYYZW010000215.1:0-3975 GCA_964476375.1 uncultured Pirellulaceae bacterium | reverse complement strand
TCATGGTCTGGTGGAAACAAAATCCGCGATCGAGGATGCCCCGGCAGAAATCTCCATTTACGTCAGTGAGAATTCCCACCAGGACCATCCCGGCCAGTTTCGCAGGCACACGATCCGAATTGACGGGTTCGTCTCGCTGGCGGCGCCGCTTGCCGGCGGGGAACTGGTGACCAGGCCCATCCGGTTTGAGGGTAATCAGCTCTCGCTGAACCTCTCGACCTCGGCGGCCGGCAGCGTGCGTGTGGAGATCCAGGATATGGCCGGGAAACCGATTCCCGGTTACACGCTTGGCGAGGCCCATGAACTGTATGGGGATTCGCTCAGCCTGGCGGCGGCCTGGACGGGGAAGGAGACCGATGTCAGCAGCCTGGCAGGCATGCCGGTCCGCCTGCGGTTCGTGGTCCGGGATGCGGACCTCTACTCGTACCAGTTTCGCCAGCTGTAATCAAAAGGAACCCGCCATGCGATCCGGCTGGCTGAAGAAAAGAATGTCGGTTGTGTGGATGATCCTCGTTGCAGGACTATCCGCTTCGCTGGCGGGGGATGAATTTCCGGGAATCGTCTCCTCGTTTCATGGGTTTGACCAGGTTGATTTCGAGCTGGATGAGACTGCCTGCCGCGTTGTTCGGCCGATTCAGGTTGCCGAGGGGCGGCCATGGATCTGGCGAGCCCGTTTCTGGGGCCATGAACCGCAGACCGACATCGCGCTGCTGGAAAAAGGTTTTCACCTGGTTTACTGCGACGTGGCCGATCTCTGGGGGAATGCCGCAGCAATTGAACGCTGGGACAGGTTCTATGACTACCTGACCGGCGAGCATGGTTTTTCTCGTCGGCCGGTGCTGGAGGGCATGAGCCGCGGCGGCCTGATCATCTATCACTGGGCGATCGAGCATCCCCGCCAGGTCTCCTGCATCTATGCCGACGCACCTGCCCTGGGACTTCGACCTTATGTCAGGGACCTGGATGAGGATCACCCGGAACTGGACCAGATTCGCGCCTGGATGAAGGCCCATGCATTGACCCTTGCCGAGGCAAAAAAGTTCCGGGGAGATGCGCTGGACCGCATGGCCCCCCTGGCCCGGGCCGGGGTGCCGCTGATCCATGTCTGCGGGGATGCGGACCAGAGCGTCCCGTTCGAGGACCATACGAAAGAATTTGCCCGTCGATATCGAAAACTCGGTGGCGTGATCGAGGTGATCGTCAAGAAAGGGGGCGGTCATCATCCGCATAGCCTTCCCGATCCTGCACCCATCGTCCGCTTTATCCTCCAGGCACAGACCCGTGTGCAGCCAGTAATAAGCCATGGTCCCTCGATCGGGGACGTGACCGCCACCACGGCCCTGGTCTGGGCCCGCTGCCCGCGCCCTGGCCAATACCTGCTGAAGGTGACGGGCCAGAACGGAAGGAAAGAGCAGGTCTCGGTTTCCGCGCCGGAGCACGATGGCTGCATGACGTGGAAGCTTTCCGGGCTGCGCCCGGGCCGGCGTTACGATTACCAGATCGAGAGCCAGGGAGAGGCACTGCTGGCGGGTGGCGGATTTTACTTTCATACGGCCGCAGCGCGGCATGCCGGGCCGGTCAGGCTGGCGTTTGCCTCCTGTGCAAAAGAGGACGAGGGGTCGTCGGCCGTCTGGCGAAGGATCGACAGCCTCGACCCCCAGGCGGTGGTGCTGCTGGGAGACACGCCCTATATCGACTCCACCGAACTGGCCGTCCAGCGCCAGCGTTACCAGGAGTTTGCCGCGGTCGCGGACTTTCGGCGACTGGTAAGGACTCGCTCACTCTACAGCACCTGGGATGACCACGATTTTGGACGCAATGACACCGATGGGAATCTTCCTGGCAAGGAAAAATCCCGACAGGTCTTTGCGGAATACCGCCCCAACCCGTCCTGTGGAGATGGCGCCGCTGGCATCTACAGCAGTTTTCGCCGGGGACCGGTGGAGGTCTTCCTGCTCGACACGCGCTATTTTGCTGCCACCGAAAACTCCCCGTTTGACTCCCGACAGCCGTCGCTGCTGGGCGCGGTGCAGTGGGAGTGGTTAATGAGCGGACTGAAGAATTCCACGGCGCCGTTTAAGATCCTGGCCTGTGGGATGATATGGAACGAGGCGGTGCGGCCCGGCAAACGTGACCACTGGGGGACCTACCCGCATGAACGGCAGGCACTGTTTGACTTTATTGGCAGGGAAAATATTCCGGGTGTCCTGCTGGTGGGGGGAGATATCCATCGCACGCGGCTGCTTGAACATCATTCGGAAAACCGTGCCGGCTACCGGATCCCGGAATTGATCACCTCGCCTGTCCACGCTGGCGTGATTGATACCGCCAACACGCCCCACCCGGGCCTGATCCACGATACCGGACGGCCAAATACCTTCCTGCTGGTGGATGTCGAGGGCCAGGGCACGGCCGGCCGCCTGGTGGCCCGGTTCCTGGACAAGAAGGGCCAGCCAGTTCACCAGGTTCAGTACGAGAGAAAACAGCTGCAGCGGTCGAATCGTTAAGCCGTTCTAATCCAATTTTCCTTTCAAGGGATGCGTTCCGTGAAGCTTTTATCCGCTGTCTTGTCTGTTGCCATGCTCCTCGGTACCCTTCTTCCGGTCACAGGACAGGAACCGGACAAGAATTCGATACCCGACACGGACCTGAGGACGACCGCCGACCTGCTGCGTGGATATAGTGACGAGGAACTGGCCGAGGCCCGGCGTTCCATCCCGGAGAGGCCCGAGATCCCGCTCCGCGAGGCGATTCCCCGCATCGTGACCGTCCGTGGGATCGTCTACCGTGACAGGAATGGCGACGGAAAACACGATGACGGAGAGGCGGGCATGTCCGGGGTGCTGCTGACCGAAGGCCAGCGAGTCATGCGCAGCCCCGCGAGTGGGGTGTTTGAACTGGTCCTCCGGGTCGATAACGCGCCCCACGACCGTTTCGTGGCGGTGACTCGTCCGAGTGGTTACCGGCCAACAACAAGCTTTTTCCTGCGTATCCCGTATGACGAGGAGCAGACCGAGTACCAGGCGGAATTTGGCTTTGCCCCGGAACCGGAGTCCGCTCTTCGGGATTTCTGGTTCATGGCCATCAGCGACAGCCAGTTTACCAGCCACTCGCAGATGATTCCCACGGCCAAGGACTACGCGCAGATCACCTCGGCCCCGGGCAAGCCCGCCTTCATGGTGACAGCCGGGGACCTGACCATGAATGGATCCCAGTTCGAGTGGGACATGTACGACCGGATTCGCCGTTCCTCCCGGATTCCCGTTTACGAGGGATTCGGAGGGCATGACGGGAACTGCCTGGATCCCCGCTGCACGGTCAGCTTTGAACGCAGGATCGGGCCCCCCTACTATTCCTGGAACTACGGGGGAGTGCATTTCATCCAGCTGGTCGTGGAACAGCAGTACCTGCGTACTCCGGCCCAGGTCCGCCAGCGGGAATGGTTGCAGGCCGACCTGGGGGCATTGCCCAGGGGAACCCCGGTGATCGCCGTAGCACATTACCCGCTGGATCCGGCCTGGTTTGATCAGCGGAAGGAGGAGGGGATCAACGTCATCTGCCAGATCGGGGCCCACTGGCACGTGGTCCAGGCAGGCAGTCGGGGCCAGGTCCCGGTCCTCAACAGTGCCCCGGCACGCGGCAATGACTGGGGGGCCTACTCGCGGACCTATCGCTGGGTCCACGTCAAGCCGAGTGGCATTCGTACCCAGTTACGTGTGGCCGGACAGTATAAGCGGGTGAGGGTCGTGGCTCCCGGGCCGCAGGCCACGCTCGGCAAACAGCCGCTGGTCGTGCTAGCCTACGATTCGGCCATCCTGGTGGACAAGGTCGAGTGCCGCTGGACCGATCCGGCCGGGGAGGTGACGCACAGTTCCCTGCAGCCCCGGGGAGACTGGACCTGGCACGGGAACTTTTCCCCTGACATGCCGGGTCGCTGGGCATGCCGGCTGGTAGTGACCGATGTAACCGGGGCCA
>CAYYZW010000214.1:0-18881 GCA_964476375.1 uncultured Pirellulaceae bacterium | reverse complement strand
ATCGCCACGATCCTCTCGGCGCAGTGTACCGACGAACGGGTGAATATCGTCACGGCTGATTTATTCGCGAGCTACCCGACCGCCGAGCGGATGGCGAGGGCGACCCAGCGGCAGGTGGAGAAGCTGATTCAGAGCGCGGGTAATTTTCGCAGCAAGGCAAAGAAAATCCGTGCCACCAGCAAGGCCATCATGGAACAGCAAGGCGGCGAGGTCCCGGAGCAGATGGAGAAGCTGGTGGAGCTGGCCGGGGTGGGCCGCAAGACCGCCAATGTCGTGATGGGAACGGCACTGGGGATCGCCACCGGGGTGGTGGTCGACACGCACGTGGGAAGGATCAGTCGTCGCCTGGGGCTGACCAGCGAGTCGGATCCGGGCAAGGGCGAGCGGGACCTGATCGAGCTGCTTCCGGAAAAGGAGTGGATTAATTACTCCCACCGCATGATCCATCATGGTCGCAAGGTCTGCAATGCGAGGAAACCGAAATGCGAGGAGTGCCGCATGAAAAATATGTGCCCCCGTATTGGAGTGGATATTTCGTGAGCGAGGAAGTACAACGGGGCCGGGAAACCGTCTCCGGGAATAAGCGTCAGCAACACCGGTTAAGCAGGAAGGGGTATACGCATGATCCTCTCGGGCGATGAAATTCTCCGGCGTGTTGGTGATTCGATTCTCATCGAGCCTTTCGACGAGAAACACCTTAATCCCAACAGCTATAACCTCTCGTTGCATGATGAATTGCTGATCTACGAGGAGGTCGTGCTCGACATGAGGGAAGTGAACCGGGTCCGCCGGCTCAAGATTCCGGAGACCGGAGTGGTCCTCAACCCCAATCAGATCTACCTGGGCCGCACCCAGGAGCGGACAGAGACCCATGACCTGGTGCCGATGGTGGAGGGCCGTTCGTCGGTGGGTCGCCTGGGGCTCTTTGTGAACGTCACCGCCGGCTTTGGCAATGTGGGCTTCTCCGGATACTGGACGCTGGAGATGTTTGCCGTGCAGCCGGTCCGAATCTATCCGGGCGTGCCGATCTGCCAGATCTTCTACCACCAGCTGGCCGGGGAGTACAACGGATATTCCAGTGACAAGTACCATAATAACCGGGATATCCAGCCCAGCCTTCTTTACAAGGAACTGAACCCGGATGCGGAAAAAGAAGATCCACAGCTGACGATCGATTTTGGCAAGACCCCCAACCGCTAGGAGATAATCCTAGCGCAGAAACAGCAGGACGTAGACCAGTGCCAGGCCGATCTGCACCACCGCGTAGGGGATGGCGATCTTGACGAAACCCCCGAAGGACATCGGGACACGATGCTTGTGCATGATCGTTACCGCAACCAGTGTGGAAGCGGAACCGATCGGTGTCAGGTTGCCGCCCAGGTTGGCGCCAAAGATGACCGACCACCAGAGGCCTGATTCATGGGGGGTTCCCAGGCTGTTGAGGATATTGGCAAGCATCGCCGCCAGGGGAATGTTGTCCGTCACGCTGCTGAACCCTGCCGAACCGATCAGCAACATCGAGGTGTCGGCGGCCGAGGCACTCGCGGCGGTGATATCCGAGAGCACCAGCTGGAGGCCGTTGCCGATCTCGCTGAGGACCTGGGCGTATTCCATCACGTAGATGACCACGAACAGGGACATGAAGAAAGCAATCAGGTCCCAGTCGATCGCCTTGTAGAACTGGTCCGCTTCCGCCTTGTAACGGATCAGCATGACCGCGGAAAAACTGAGGGCGACAAATCCCATTTCCAGGTCGCTGATAAAGGGGAGCACGCTGGTGGTGGCAATCGTGATGATGAACAGGCCAAGCATGACGGCGGAAAACCAGAAGAATCCCCAGCTCTCGATTCCATCGGTCTCGTCAAACCCCTCCACCTGCTCCAGGGCCCTGGCCGTTTGTTCCACGTCCCTGATCCGGCGGATGCCGAAAAGCCGGGCTCCAAGTATCAAGGTTACGATTGTGGCCAGTACAACGTAGGGGCTGGCCTTGAGGAAGAACTCCATGAAGCTGATCTGGGCCGCCGTCCCCACGATGATGTTGGGAACCGAGCTGATCAGCGTCAGGAGTCCACCGATGTTGGTCAGGAGGCCCTCGATAAGCAGGAATCCAAGCAGCTTGTCACGGAGATTGAGCTTGTCGAGCGAGACGACCGTGAGCGAGCCGACAATGATCATGGCAGTGACGTTGTTCAGTACAGCCGAGAAGACGACGGTCATCGTGCCGTAAAAATAGAGTAGCAGCAGGGGATCGCCCCGGGAGGCCTTGGTGACACGAATCGCGATCCAGGTAAACAGCCCGGACTTGCTGGTCACATCCACGAACAGGCTGGAACCGAGAATGATCGCGATCACTCCCCAGTTAATGGCCGGAATGTAGACCGGCATACTTATTTGATGCCCCCCCTCGTGCTGCCCGCCGGCGTGAGAATCGTTTACTTCCGGAGAGGCACTTTCCGCGGCCGGCTGGGAACCAACGACGACGGGGGCGAATGGCAGGATCTGAAAGACACTTCCCAGAAAGAGGCAGACCACGGCGAAGAGGCCCGCAATCACGGATTTCTTGGCATGCAGTTTCTCTTCCAGGGCCAGGCAGATAATCAAGGCCACGAGCAGGCAGGCAAACAGGATCTTGACCGACATGCTGACGGTCGCTTGGCTGGCAATCAGGAACATGGGGTCGGTATGGATCTCAGTTGGTGAGAAGGGAAAAGTTTACTAGAGCAATAAAAGAGGCACATCTCGCAGTTCGATGGCCAGCGGGTAAGCCAGTCCATGCATCGCCAGTTGATCCTCATCCTTGGTATTGAGCACCAGCAGGTCAATCTCGTGCCGGTTGATAAGTCGCTTGTAGTCTTCCAGGAGATGGCCCAGGGTGATGACGGACTCGACCTCCATGCTGTGGCCGGGACGTTGGTTGAGGGCCTGCTGGCAGGAGAGGATGTAGTCGGCCGGTTCCTTGAGCAGCTGGTCCCGGATGACTTCCTCGGCAATCGCCGTATCGATGGTCGGTATCTTGCCAATCGTGCTTATATAACGAGTGAAAGCCTGTTCATCTTCCACGTGAGCAAGTACCAGTGTTCCGCCCGGGGAGGTCAGTGCCGCAGCGTAACTGACCAGGTGGTTATCCCCGGAAAGATGGTCGGTAATCGCCATCACCTCGTTCGTTTTCGACCACTGGCCATTCCGCGGCAGGAGCAGGACCGGGCAGGAAATGACCTGGGTCATGACATCCACATAAGCTCCCAGGCTGTAAGGGAGTTCCGGGATCGGATCTTGCAGGTTCCGAACGGTACAAATCAAGTCCGGCTGAACTAGTTCAACCTGCTCAAGTAACTGCTTGACGTTAGAAAACTGGTCCCCCATGAGACTGGAATAGGAAGGCTGGATGGCATTCTCGAGCCCGCCGAAAAACTGCCGAAGCTGGTAGTTGAGTTCTTCTGCCTGCGTGGCATCCCCGTCGGTGACCACCAGGATCTTTTCCAGGTTGATCGGTTCCTCGCTGAAAGGCTGTCGATCCGCGGACTTGAAGACGCTTTCAAATTGGTCCAGGTTGGTCATGGGAGCCCAGTGTCGGTAGCTCAAGGGAAAGCGGTCTGCCCGGCGCGGAAAGCATAACATGCTACAGGAAAGCCGACAACTTGTCCCCAAGACAGGCTCGTATCGATCAGCTAAAATCCCAGCGGGGATCCTCCGTCGGCAAGGCCGGGCTGGAAATGACGATCCTGTCTGTATCAGGAATGCCGGGAATGAATACTGATGAATGAAGATCAACTCAATGATCCGTGGGGAGCCCGGGACGAGTTTTCCTGCGGGGATCAGAAGTATGGTATTTACAGGCTTTCCTGCCTGGAGGACCAGGGGCTGGGGAATATTTCGAGCCTGCCGATCTCGATCCGTGTGTTGCTCGAATCGGTGCTGCGAAACTGCGACGGGAAAATTGTCAACGAGGAGGATGTACGGCAACTGGCGAGCTGGTCTGCCGCCGACCTGTCCCCTTCTGAGATTGCCTTCAAGCCCTCCCGTGTGGTGCTGCAGGATTTCACCGGCGTCCCTGCCGTGGTGGACCTGGCTGCCATGCGGAGCGCCATGCAGCGGCTGGGAGGGGATCCGGCCAGGATCAATCCGCTGATCCCGGTCGACCTGGTGATTGACCACTCGGTGCAGGTCGACCAGTTCGGCTCGGATGAAGCACTGGCCGCCAATGTTCAGATCGAGTTTCAGCGCAACCAGGAACGTTATGAATTTCTTCGCTGGGGCCAGCAGGCATTTGACAACTTCCGTGTCGTGCCTCCCAACGTCGGGATCGTACACCAGGTGAACCTGGAATACCTGGCCGGCGGTGTTTTTCTGCGTGAGGATGCCCGCGGGCCGGTGGCTGTTCCGGACACGCTGGTGGGAACCGATAGCCACACGACGATGATCAATGGCCTGGGAGTGGTCGGCTGGGGTGTCGGAGGGATCGAGGCGGAAGCAGTAATGCTGGGGCAGCCGCTCTACATGCTGACTCCGGAAGTGATCGGGATGGAACTGACGGGCCAGCTTCCGCCGGGAGCGACCGCGACCGACATGGTACTGACGGTTACCGAGATCCTCCGCCAGGAGGGAGTGGTAGGCAAGTTCGTGGAGTTTTTTGGCGACGGGGTGGTCGGCATGAAACTCGCCGACCGGGCGACGATCGCCAATATGGCTCCAGAATACGGCGCCACGATGGGGTTTTTCCCGATCGACGAACAGACGCTCGATTATCTCAGACGGACGGGGCGCTCGGACGACCAGGTTCAGCTGGTGGAGCGGTATACCAAGGAACAGGGGATTTTTCGCAGCCCGTCGGACGCACCGCTTTCTTACAGCAAGATTCTTTCACTGGACCTGGCGACGATTGAACCCTGTCTTTCCGGTCCCAAGCGGCCGCAGGACCGGGTCCCCCTTTCGGCCATGCAGTCCGCTTTCCAGGAGGTGCTGTCAGCGCCTGCCAGCAAGCGTGGGTTTGAACTTCCCGGGGAGGTGCTCGAGAGGACGTCGACGGTCAAGGACAACGGATCGAGCTACCAGATCGGCCACGGGGCCGTGGTCCTTGCCGCGATTACCAGCTGTACCAATACCAGTAATCCCTCGGTGATGGTGGCGGCCGGACTGCTTGCCAGGAACGCGGTGGAAAGAGGGCTCAAGGTTGCCCCACAGGTCAAGACGAGCCTGGCCCCGGGCAGCCGGGTGGTGAGTGACTACCTGGACCGGGCAGGCCTGACGGACTCGCTGCGGCAACTTGGTTTTCACGTGGTTGGCTATGGCTGTACCAGTTGCATCGGCAATAGCGGGCCGCTGCCTCCGCCGGTTGCCGATGCGGTCACCTCGGCCGACCTGGTGGCCTCGGCGGTGATCAGTGGGAACCGGAATTTCGAGGGACGTGTGAACCCGCTGGTGAAAGCCAACTACCTGGCCAGCCCACCCCTGGTCGTCGCCTATGCACTTGCCGGAACCGTCGACCTGGATCTGACCAGCGAGCCGCTTGGGGAGGATCTGGAAGGAAATCCGGTGATGCTCAGTGAGCTCTGGCCCAGCATGGAGGAAGTGGAGCAGGTCGTGGAATCCTCGATCGTGCCGGAGATGTTTGTCAACCAGTATGGGAGTGCTGTCTCCTCCAACGAACGCTGGAACAATATCGCGGTCAGCGGGGAAAGCCTTTACGGGTGGAGCGAACAGAGTACCTACATCCAGGAACCCCCCTTCCTGGTCGGGCTGAGCCGGGAGGTGTCCCCGATCGAGCCCATTCGTGGTGCACGGGTCCTGATGTTGCTGGGGGATAGTGTCACGACCGACCATATTTCACCGGCCGGGGCGATTGCCAAGGAGAGTCCCGCAGGAAAATACCTGGTGGAAAACAACGTGCCGCCGGAGTCATTTAACAGCTACGGGTCCCGCCGAGGAAATGACCGGGTGATGCTGCGCGGTACCTTTGCCAATATCCGCATCCGAAATCAGCTGGCGCCCGGTACCGAGGGGGGGGTGACCCGCCACCTGCCCGACGGGGAGGAAATGGCAGTCTATGACGCTGCCATCAAGTACCAGCAGGAGGGGATTCCACTGGTCGTGCTGGCCGGCACGGATTATGGCATGGGAAGCAGCCGGGACTGGGCGGCCAAGGGGACGCACCTGATGGGCGTCCGGGCGGTTATCGCTGCCAGTTATGAACGGATTCACAGGAGCAACCTGGTGGGAATGGGAGTCCTTCCGCTGGAACTGCTCGATGGCCAGGGCTGGCAGGACCTGGGACTGGACGGCCATGAGACCTATGACATCGTGGAAGGCCTGGACGATAACCTCCAGCCCCTGGCCGTTCTGGAAGTGACTGCCACTGCCACGGACGGGACCGTGAAACAGTTCCCGGCCCGGGTTCGAATCGATACGCCGGTCGAAATGGACTACTACCGTAACGGCGGTATCCTGCAAACGGTGCTTCGAAACCTGCTGGAGACGTGAGCTGCCCTAGCTGGAGAGGGTTGCCTGGGGGATATCGACCAGCCCGCTGTTGCCCGCCACCGCCGTCCGGGCCCATCGCGTGCCAAGCATCAGGCAGTTGATGCCCGAGCCGATCCCCATCAGGGCAAGCTGCTGGTCGGACTCGAGGAACTGCTGTTCGGCAGCCATCGCGAGTGTGACCGGCAGGGCGACCGAGCCGGTATTGCCGAGCCAGGGAAAGGTCGCAAAATCCCTGGCCATGTCAAGCTGCAGGGCCGCGAGCAGGCTGGCCCGGTGTGCCCCGCCCACCTGGTGACAGATGGTGCGGTCAATCTGGTCAGCGGACCAGCCGGATTGGTCAAGGAAACGCTGGAAAGCTGTGGTCGCGGTGGCAATTCCCTCGTGCATCAGGGTCTCGCTGTCGGTCTGCATCGTCGGTTGCATCTGTTCACCGACCGCCACGTCCCGTGTGCTCTGGCACAGTTCGTGGTGCTCTGTATTGGCAATCGCCGTGGCCGTCAGCAGGGGGCTGGCATCCGGGGCAAGGTCCTCGTGGGCCAGCAGGATCGCGGCGCTGGCCGAGCCGATCGTCAGGGAGGCGAGGGCCAGCTTGATATCCTGGCGAGTGAGTGATGTATCCTTGTTCAGTGACTCGATGGTGGTTTCCATGAGGTGACGGCTGACCTCGGTTCCCACGACGAGGGCAGATCGAACCTGGCCGGTATCGATCATTGCAGCCGCCTGGATCATGCCGTTGAGCAGGCCCAGGCAGGCATTGGAGACGTCGTAGGTCAGGCAATCCGCTTCAAGCCCCAGCAGGTGGTGGACACGACATGCGGTGGCCGGTTCCAGGTAGTCACGACAGACACTGGCATGCACAAGCAGGTCGATCTGCCGGCCGGAGAGTCCCGCTGCCTGGAGGGCATGGCGGCAGCTCTCGGCACTGCGATCACTGGGCATCGTGCCACGTGGCCATTGTCGCCGCTGCTGGATGCCAGTCATTAACTCCAGCCGACCAGGGGGAAGCTCAAGGCGCTCGTAAAGCGGGGCAAGCTGCTGCTCGATCTGGTCGCTCTGGACGACTTCCGGCGGGATCGTGTAACCGATCGAAGCAAGCCTGACTCGTTGAAACTGCATGAAAACTGCTTTCCCACACCATGCGAATAGAACCCGTGGCTGATGTCCAGAATAATCCCCCGGCGGTGCCGGGGGAAGCGAGGGGCCCCGTTGTTCCCTGCGGAAAGTGCTAGCACTTAAAGTGCTTGCACAGCATATAGTGGGCGAAATTTTCCTTAACGCAAAATAACACGGTTTGTTTGTCACTGGTGTGCCAACAGGGCACAATCGCCCCTGTCTTAAGCATCCCCCCATCGTTTGACGCAGGCGAATACACAAGGAGATTCGTCGCACGCACCGAGTGAGTTTTTCACGGCACCTTCCGGGTACTTTCTTCAGCTCACTCACAGGCAGGCTCATCTCGGCGCCTGCTTTCCCAAGAGGTTGATTCCCACCCCAGGACCAAGGAGTTGGGAAAGACCTTGAAGGTGTTTTTTCTGGTCCAGGCGAACCTGGGCTGTCATGTCAAATGAAACGCGTATCTGAAAAGGGATTTGATAGATGCAGTATAAACCGTTAATTGGATTGAATGCGGACTACCGGGAACCTCAGAATGAGGCACCTGACTTTTCTTACCTCTCGGCCGGCTATGCCGATTGTATTCTCCGTGCCGGTGGGATTCCCGTGGTCGTCCCTCCCCTGGAAGAAGTCGAGGACATTGACTGCCTGCTGGATACCCTGCATGGATTCGTGCTGATCGGCGGCCAGGATCTCGATCCCAATCGTGACGGTTTCATGCGGCACCCATCCGTTCGCACGATGAACCCCCGCCGGGAGATTTTTGACAGGCTGCTGGTGGAGCGGATTGTCAAGCGACAGATGCCTGTTTACGGGATCGGCGTCGGCATGCAACTGCTCAATATCAGCCTGGGAGGAAATCTCTACCTGCACCTGCCGGAAGATCTGCCCAGTGCTGTTCCCCACAAGGATCCGCAGGATCCCGGGCACCGGCATGGCCTGGAAGTGGTTCCCGGAACCCTGCTCGAAGAGGTCTACGGCGACGGGGAGATTCGCGTCAGCAGCATGCACCACATGGCACTTGACGAGGTGGCCGAGGAGTTCATGGTCAGTGCCTACAGCCCCGATGGCGTAATCGAGGCAATTGAAAGTAACCAGGAAAACTGGTTGGCAATCGGTACACAATTCCATCCGGAAACCCCGGCCGCCACGGCCCTGGATGCCCGGATCATGGAAGAATTCGTTGCGGGCGTGAAGGGACGTAACGGGATGTTGCGCCTGGTTGCCTGAAACCAGAAGAGGGGGGATGCCGATCGCCGGGGGGGCTTGGTGATCGGCAGCCGGACAAGCAGCTGAACCGGGTGGGCATGGATGCCCATTCCAGCTGCCGACCGGTCGATCAAGCAGCCGGAACCTGCCATGGAGGCGCAGGTTCCGGCTGCTCCCTTTTGGGCCTCTGGCAAGATTCCTGGCTAGGCGCTTGGTCGGGAACGCCACTGTTTCCAGAACGGCAGGCATAATATTCCAAGTGCCAGCAGGCAGCAGACCAGGGAGAAAGGTTCGCTGACCAATGGTAACCAGCTTCCACTGCTGGCCTGCAGGCCGGCCCCCAGCTTCTTTTCCGCAATCGGTGAAAGTACGAATCCGATCACGAAAGGTGCCAGCGGTACCTTGAAACGCTCCAGCGTAAATCCAACCAGGCCGAAGCCAAGCATCACCCAGACATCAAACAGGCGGTTATTCAGGGCATAGGAACCGACCACGCAGAAGACCATGATCAGCGGAAGCAGGAGTGAACGTGGGACAAGAGCCAGTCGCGAAATCCAGCGGACCGATCCAAGCATCAAGAGAAACATTGCGATATTGGCAAAGAACATCGTGAAAATGATCGTGTAGACCACCGACGGATTGTTCTGGAACAGCACGGCACCCGGCTGCAAGCCATGCATGACCAGGGCCCCCAGCAGGATGGCATCGATCACGCTGCCAGGGATTCCCATCGACACCAGCGGGATCAGGGCACCCCCGATGGTGGCGTTGTTGGCGGCCTCGCTGGCAACAATCCCCTCCTCGGCTCCCGTGCCGAACCTTTCCGGCGTCTTGGAAACCCCACGGGCGGTGGAGTAGGCCACCACGCTTCCCACGTTGGCACCGATGCCAGGGAGGATACCGATCCAGGTTCCAATCACCGAGGACCGCAGCAGGTTGATCCGGTGCCGCCACCAGTCTCCCAGGCCCAGCAGCAAGGTCTTGCCCCGGAGCTCCGGGGCCTCCACCGGCATCGCGCCGCGGCCAACCTCGTGAAGGATCTGGCTGACGGCGAAAAGGCCAATCAGTACCGGCAGGAGTGCCAGTCCGTCGTTCAGCTGTTCGACGCCCAGGGTCCAGCGACTGGTCCCGCTGGCGGGAGATTCCCCGGGGAGCGTGACCAGGATTCCCAGCAGGCCCGAGAAAATTCCTTTCCAGAGTGACCTGCCGGATACCGATGCAATCAGGACCAGTGCCATCACCACCAGGGCAAAATAATCAAAGGAACCGAGCCGGGTCGCCACCTGGGAAATCGGCCTGGCCAGCAGAAGCAGGAAGATCCAGGAGATGCAGCCCCCCACAAAAGAGGACATGCTGCCCAGCCCCAATGCACGGCCGGGGCGGCCCGAGCGGGCGAGTGGGTATCCATCCAGCGTGGTAATCACCGATGCCGGTGTTCCCGGCATCCGTAGCAGGGTTGCGGTGATCAGCCCGCCGCTGATCGAACCGACATACATCGAGACCAGCAGGACCATGGCAGCTTCCGGCTGCATGCTATAGGTGAGCGGCAGGGTCAGGGCAATCAGCATCGCACCGGTCAGGCCGGGGATAGCACCGACCGTGATCCCGAGGGTCGTCCCGATGATCACCCAGACCAGGGTCATAGGGTCGGTAAAGACATCCTGAAGTGCGGTAAGTGCCTCGATCACCAGTCCATCCTTTAGGGGAGATCCACCTGTAAGAAAACGTGGAATATCAGGTGCACCAGCAGCGGGACGAGGATACAGAGATCCCAGGGAAAACCTCGCCAGAGAGAAATCGTCGGCTCCCGGCGACGGACGAGGTAAACCATGGCAGCCATGAACAGAACCGTGGGGATGCGGAAGTCCATCTCCAACAGGCCCAGGCAGGCGAGGTAGGCGAGCGTGAGCGTTGAGAATAAAAGCACCTGGTGAAAATATCCCGAACGGATCTCCTCGTCCGGCGGGATTTCTGTATCACCGGCTGCTGTTTGGGATCTGTGGCTCCAGGCTGCCAGGACCAGACTCAGGAGCGTGGCCAGTGATATCCAGAGAGGGATATTGGGCATCACATCCGGGCTTGTCGCGTCCACTGACCGGATGGCGCTGATCCGCTCCTGGAGCTGGGACTTCATCTCCTCGCCGGTTTTGACCAGTGGTTCACAGAGCCTCGCGGCGAGTGCCTCGTGCACCTGCTTGGTGGCCATCGCCTTCTGGATCACGTTCGCGATGGTATCGATTTTGGCCTGGTCCGTTCCCCGCGGGAACCACCAGAAGTGCATGTTGGCATGCACAAAATTGTAGCCCTGTTCCACGGTGGTCATGATCTCCGGTGCATCCGGGTGCCGCTCGGTGGAACTGACCGCCAGCGCACGGATACCACCTGCCCGGTAGGCAATAAATTCCCCCATGGAAAAGGCGGAGACATCGGCGTGGCCGCCCACCAGGGCTTCGAAGCGATGGGATCCGCCGCCAATCTGCGTGTAGAGGAAGGCGGCTCCCGGTTGATTGCTCTCCAGGATCAGGCCGGCATAGTGTACCGGGGCGTTCAGGTTGGCTGCAAAGATAAGCTCGTCGGGACGATCCGCCGCCTCCTCCATCAATTCGCTCAGTGTCTGGAACGGGGAATCCTCTCGAACGGCAATCACCATGTTCAGCTTGCCGGTGGCAGCGATCGGCTCAAATGCTTCGGGGCCGTAGGGAACCTTGCCCGAGGACTGGGCGGTGATCAGGGCCTCGTGCAGTAGCAGCATCGTGTACCCGTCCGGCGCGGCCCGCCGTACTCGCCCGCTCCCGATGGTGGCCCCGGCTCCCTGAACGTTCTGGATCACGATCTCCACCGGTAAGAGATCGTGGTCCCGGATCGCTTTCTGGATCTCGCGCCCGAAGAAATCACTCTCCCCCCCCGGGGCGAAAGGAATCACCAGGGTGATCGGCCTGGTGGGATAGCTGTCGCTGCCAGCGGGGGACAGTTCCAGTCGCAGCGTGACAAGGATGACCGCCAGGACGGTCACACCGCGTATCCATTTCCAGTACGGCATCGGCCAGGCCAACAGAGAAAGGAGGATCAGTGATAGAAGATCTTCTCGGCGGTTCTTGCCAGCAGCCAGGCCCTGTCCCCGTCCGAGAGAAAATCCGCCTTCTCTTTAATCAGGTTGATCGAGGGACCGTACTCGTGGCCACCGACCACCTGGAAGGGGCCATCGCTGGCCCACATTAGCCGCTCGGGGCCGTAACTGTCGAGCAATCGACGGATCATCGGCAACAGATCCAGGTAGGGCGCCTGTTTCTTGCCCAGGGCATAATAGGCAGAGACCTTGACCGACACGTTCCGATGCCGGGCCAGGCGGCAGAGGTTGTCCAGGTCCTTCGCTTCCACCTGGCCGCTGATCCCGATGCGGGCGAAGTGGTCGATCACCACCGGCGTGTCTGGATACTTTTCACACATCCGGTCCATTTCAGGGAGGTACTCGGGGTTGACCAGGTGACACATGGCAAGTCCCTCCCGTGCCCCGGTCTCCCACATCGTCTGCATCGGTGGACGATCGAGCCAACTGCCGGGCTGGAAGTCGCCCGGGCGGATTCGGAAACCTCGCACCCCGCGGCGTTTCATCTGCCGCATCGTCCTCTCCGGCTGATCATTTTCATCAATCACCGCCACTCCGCCAAAGACCCCGCGGTGCTGCCGCATCATGTCCAGCATGTAGCTGTTGTCAAAACCATAAAAGCTCATCTGGATCAGCACGATCCGTCCTACCCCGTGTGGCTTGCAATGGGAAAACAGCTGTTCGGGAGTAAAACTCGGTGGTTTCATTCCCTCGACCGTGTAACCCTCGGCAAGCGGATAAGCATCGGTATCCGGTGTCCAGACATGCACGTGGGCATCAATCCAGTTTTCCATCGGTTCTCCTCGTCGAGTTCCCTCAACGGTGGTCCCGGCAAGCCCGGTTGCCACCAGCGTGCCGGCCGCGCAGCCACGAAGAAACTGCCGCCGTGATGGGCTCCTGCCTTCCATGGACATGATCTTTTCCCCTTGCCTGCTGTTAACCATGGGCTGCCTCGAGTAATTGCTTGATAAGCGGCTCGTCCAGGGTTTCTTTCTCGCATGCACGCAGCGCCCGGTCAACGTGCAGCGGCTGGCTGAAGCCGATGATGGCGGAGCTGACAAGCGGTTCAGAAAGGACGAAGCGAAGTGCTGCCTGGTCGGGTGCCATGTCGCCTAGCCGCCCGGTAATCCGGCTGCTGCGGGCCAGGTCGCGCTGGTAAAGCTCCAGTGGAAAGAACCTGGTCTTGTACGTGTGCCCGGCCGGGGAGCGGTCCACAAGCGCCCCGCCGGCAAAGATGCGGATGGCGAAGACCCCCATCTGTAGTGCCGCGCAGTCCTGGAGAATCTGTCCGTAATCGGCTTCCTCAAAACCGGCAGGGGCGGGCCGGCAGGCAGTCGGGTTGACCAGGTTATATGGCGCCTGGATCGTGGCAAAACCATCACTTTGAATCACCTCCCGCAGTGCCCCGGCCTGGCCGATCCCGGTCAGGCCCAGGTGTGCGACCAGGCCCTCCTGCTGCAGTTTCTGCATCGCTTCCAGGATGCCCCCCGGCTGGAGTACATCGCCAGGAGAGACCGAGGTCGGCTCTT
This sequence comes from uncultured Pirellulaceae bacterium, assembly GCA_964476375.1. GTDB lineage: Bacteria > Planctomycetota > Planctomycetia > Pirellulales > Pirellulaceae > SAT2750. The sequence goes on along the minus strand of CAYYZW010000214.1, from coordinate 5,447 downwards.
CTTCCCGTTTGCCGGTGACCCCGTTGTGGAGCTGCAGCAGCGTCACCTGTTCCACGTCCAGCGTCTGGAGGCTTTGCTCGAGTGAACGGCGGATGTTCCCGGGAATATCCGCCATCTGGTCCGGCATCAGCCGTACCTTGGTTGCCAGGTGAACCTTCCGGGAGCAGCCCAGTTCTCTCAGCACGCGGCCGAGGTTCTGCTCGGAGGATCCCTCACCGTAGCTGGCGGCGGTGTCAAACCAGTTGATTCCCTGCGCCAGGGCATGCTCGACCAGGATCCGCTGTTCCTCTCTTGGCTCGCCGGTCATCAGTTCCGGGATCGGACCACACCCAAAGCTGCAGGCCGGGACCTCGATACCGGTTTTTCCAAGTGGCCGCCTGATCATGCCCCGTTCCCGTCCTGCCAGGGGAGTTTCTCCAGGTCGACGTTGCCGCCACTGAGGATCACTCCCACCCGTTCGGCATCCAGCGAGGCCAGCGAATCATCCAGCAGCGGGGCCAGGGCGGTCGCCGAGCTGGGCTCGATCACCAGCTTGGCACGTTGCCAGAATAACTCCATGGCAGCGATGATTGCCGCCTCATCGACCCGCACGATTCTCTCCACGTGGTCCCGGATAATCGGCCAGGTGAGATCTCCCAGGCTGGTTAGCAGGCCGTCGGCAACCGTGCTGGGAGCTTCCTGCGGGATCAGCCTGCCCGCTTCCATTGATCGTGCGGCATCGTCGGCACCGGCCGGTTCCGCGGCAAGAACCCTGACCTGGGGGGCCAGGGCGCGGCAGGCGATCGAGACGCCGCTGACAAGCCCGCCGCCACCGACGGGGGTAATGATGGCGTCCAGGCCGGGGGCCTGTTCCAGGAATTCCAGAGCGCAGGTTCCCTGGCCCGCGATCACGCGGCTGTCATTGTAGGGATGGATGAAGCTGGCCCCGGTCTGGGCTATGACCTCGTCGGCGGTGGACTCGCGAGCCGCCAGGGTCGGCTGGCAGGAAATGACCCGGGCGCCATAGCCCTCCACGGCGGCTCGCTTGATGGCAGGGGCGCTGCTGGGCATCACGATATGCGCGTCAATTCCCCGGCTCTTTGCCGCCAGGGCAACCGCCTGGGCATGGTTGCCACTGCTATGGGTGACCACGCCATTGGCCGCCTGTTTGTCGGTCAGCATAAGCACGGCATTGGTGGCGCCGCGAAACTTGAAGGCTCCTACTTTCTGCAGGTTCTCGCATTTGAAAAACAGCTGCCGTCCGGCCATCTGGTCCAGGGCCTGGCAGGTGATCACCGGGGTTCGATGGACGTGGGCCGCAATCCGCTCTCGCGATTCTTCTATCTCCGCCACGGTACATGCGTAAGCTGGTTGCATGGCAGGTTGTATCCTCTCAGGCGGAAAGCACGTGTTTGAGCATGGAAAGTCCCAGCGTACCGTTCCAGCGATGGCCCCCCTCGAACGAGTCCCGCTTGAGCTGGTTAACGGCTCCCAGTCCCCGGTAGAATTGTTCCATCCTGTCAAAAGCCTCGTCGGCCCAGGGCTTGACGATCAGGCCATCGTCGCTGCCCGTTTCCCAGACACAGGCCCGCGGCGCGATCAGCGAGCCAATCTCCGCCACGTCCCCGTACGGCAGGAGGCCGGGAATCACCTGCCCGCCACAGCTGTAGCGGCCCATGATTCGTTCCCGCATCACGTTCAGCGCCCCGGAGACCACCGCGCAGCGGATCCGCGGTTCCATGGCTGTTGTCAGCATCGTCATCCGGCCGCCGTAGGAGAGCCCGACGCAGCCGATCCGGTCGGCGTCCACGCGGGCATGCTGACGCAGCAGCTGGTGGGCCCAGAGGCAATCCCGCACGTTCTCGCCCATCAGCACCTTGCCCAGCAGTTGCATGCGGACAAACGTGACGGCACAGGGATCCTGTCCTCCGTACTTCTCGCGGTCGACCCGCCTGCCAAAGGGTGTCATGCAGGGAACACAGACGACGAATCCCTCGGAAACGAGCTGGCGGCCGTAATCGTAATTCGATTTCTCTATCGCCTCGCTCACGCCGGGCAGGTCATCCCGGCCGGCTACCGTCTCGTAGCCGAACTCGCCATGGCCATGCAGGGCCAGGATCCCGGGGACGGGCTGGCTACCGCTGCGGTGTGGTACCAGCAGGTAGACCGGCAGGCTGGGGTGTCCGTCGGCATGCAGCAGGAGCTGGTGTCGGGTGTGATCGTCCAGTCGCGAGACCTGCTCCACCGTCACGCTCCAGCTTGTCGGCGGCCGGTAATTGCCAAGCAGCTTTCCGAGCAGCTGGCGAAACTGGCGTTGCCAGAGCCGAAGCTGCCTGGGGGACATGGAGGAGGGATCGATTGACATTGCCAGGCGAGCGTCCCTGGCCGACCTGGCAAGTTCGTCGTTGACCGTGACCGGGGGTTCGGCGGCCATCGCACAGCTGGCAGGGCAGGCCAGGGCCTGGGCGGTGGTGCGAAGCAGTTCTCGACGGCTGAAAGTCATCAGGCGTATTTCCCGGGCCGGTCTCAGGCCAGGATGTCCTCGATCGGGTTCCCGATCACGAGCGAGTGGGGCCGGCCCAGGACATCATGGATACGGGTTTTCCGGTCGATACCCAGCAGGTGGTAGAGCGTGGCTGCCATGTCGGCAGGATCACGGGGTGTACTGGCCGGGTAAGCAGCCGAGGCATCCGATGCCCCGTAGACTGTCCCCGGCCGGATCCCGGCACCGGCAAGTGCCAGGGAATAGACCCATGGCCAGTGGTCCCGGCCGGCATTGCTGTTGATCTTTGGGGTGCGGCCAAACTCGGCATTCACGATCACCAGCGTGTCGTCCAGCATGCCGCGCTCTGCCAGGTCCTCCACCAGTGCCGGGAAGGCGGTATCCAGGTCCGGGCCGAGCTGGTCCTTCATCTTGGTGAAATTCTTCCCGTGGGTATCCCAGGATCCGGACGGTGTGTGGCAGTAACTGACGTTGACCATCGGTACGCCGGCTTCGACCAGTCGTCGGGCCAGCAGGCACCGCTGCCCAAACTCGGTCTTGCCGTACCGTTCCCGCAGCGCCGCCGGCTCGCGCGCCAGGTCAAAGGCTTTCTTGGTCCTTGGAGAGCTCAGCAGGTTGGCTGCCCGCTGGTAGAAATTATTCAGCCCACGCTGTTCCGCCAGCGTGTCAAGCTGGTTGCTGAACTGGTTGAATTCGGCTCGCAGGTTGGCCCGCTGGCTGAGCCTGGCGCCATTGAGTCCCTCCAGCGGCTCGAGAGCCTTGATCCGCACGTCGGCAGGCAGGAGTTCCTGGTCCACAACAAAGCTGGCATGTTGTTTGCCAAGCAGGCCTGGCACCTGGCCATGCAGCGTGGTCCCGTTACTGCGACGCATCAGTGGACCGACCCGGACCCAGGTGGGAAGTTCCGACCGGGCTGGTCGCAGGTGGTCCAGGACCGCACCGATGGGTGGGAAATCGGTGTCGGAGGGGGGGAAATCCCCTCGTGACTGGAACTGGGCAGGATGCTTGTGACCGGTCTGGGCCGGCAGGCAGGCCTGAACATGGTTGGCGTTCTCGTGCGACATCGAACGAACGATTGCCAGGCGATCCATGATCGCAGCACAGCGGGGCAACAGCTCGGAGAAATGGACTCCCGGAACGCTGGTGGCCGTGGCCCCAAATTCTCCGCGGACGGCCGAGGGGCCATCCGGCTTGGGATCGAATGTCTCCTGCTGGGGATGACCACCGTGCAAGAACAGCATGATGACCCGGCGGGCACGGCCGAAAGTCGATGACCTGCGAGCGGCGGAAAGATCCCGCATCGAAAGCAGCTGTGGCAGTGTCAGTCCGAGCCCGGTCAGGCTCCCCACGCGCAGCACGTCCCGGCGGGAGAGTGGGGCCTGGTTCTTGGGTTGGTGTGTCATGGCAGCTGGGTTCCAGTCAACTGGTGTCCCTCTATCATACCTTGATCGACAGGAAACATTAAATGCCAACAGCGGACTCTGGCCTTTTAACCCTTGCTGGCAAGCCAAGGGAGGACCGTGGCGCTACCGGACTCCTGGGCGATACTCAGTTTTCCCGGCCCGGCGGCGATCTTGTAGGCCTCCCGCGGGTAATCGAGCACCTTTGCCAGCTCTGCGGGCGTGAGTTCCTGGCCGCTTCCGGCCAGGCCACCGGCGACCAGCAGCGGACGGGGAGCACAGAGGGAGAAGAGCTGGGCGATGTCACCGATGCGATGGAGCATGCCCGGCACCAGGATTCCCACCCGGCCCTTTGCATAGGGTGTACCACTGACCAGGCTGAGGGGACTGTCGAGGGCGGCCACGCGGTCCACGCGTCGGTCGGCGATCGCCGCTGCGGCGGCCACGACGCCGGCCGGCCCGGTTCCCACCAGGCAGGTTTCCACTTTCGCTTCCTCGAGTGAATCGAGCAGGCTGCGGAGGTCACGGACCCACTGCACCAGGAGCGGCTGCCCGACCCAGAGCCCCCACTGGGCACTGTTGTGGTCAAGCGTGCGGGAGATGGCATCTCCTGCCGGCGCGGTAACCCCGGTTGCCCGCAGGTCGATCGTGACCAGCTCGATCTGCTGCTGGATAATTTTTTTCCCGAGTTCGCTTTCGGCGGCCCTGGTTCCTGTATCCAGGTCCAGCAGGATCACCCGCTGCCGCGTTCGCTTGCCCGCCTTGATCTGCCGGACCGGCAGCGAGATACCCGCTTCCACCTCCAGCAGAAATTCACCCGGCGAATCCGGGTCAGGAATTGTCCGGCGACCAGCGGTGGGGCCCAGGCTGGTGTGGAAGAGTTGCTCAAAGCCGTCCCCCCGCCAGAGCCGCTCCGCTTCCCAGTGCATCTTGTGCAGCGGGGGACCATTGGTGCTTGTGATCGCTCGGGCCCGGCTGGCGGCGAACTGCGGAACGGTGACAAAATCGTCCGGCCGCGAGTCCCCCGGGTAACAGCGGATCAATTCAGGATCCTCGGTCGTCAGTTCCGGTTCGGCAATCGGGTCGCCATTGCCTTCCTCTTTCAGGTGCAGCGTCATCCAGCCGTACATCGCCTCCCGCATCGGCTGGTTGTAATCGTGTTCCGAGTCGACGACGACATGTCGCACGTGGTTCGCCTTGTCATACAGCCTGAAAACCTTGCTGGTCTGGGCAATCGATTTCCTGGCTTCCCCGACCGAGAACTGGAAGGCATCCCGCGTGGCGTTGATCACCATCAGGCCTCGCGGGGCGACCAGTCCCAGGACGCCCCATTCCTCGGTATAGGTCATGGCCGAGGGGACCATCTCGCACATACAGCAGGCGGCTCCCAGGTAGGCCTGGTAGGTCCCTACCGAGCAGACCGGCACGACGCAGGCGAACCGTTCCTCGTAGGCCCCCGCGTACATCGTCTGGTTGCCGCCACCACTGGTCCCGGTGATCCCGATCCGGTTATCGATCACCTCGCTTCGCGACTGCAGGTAGTCGACCGCGCGGATGTTCTCGTA
>CAYYZW010000213.1:0-7809 GCA_964476375.1 uncultured Pirellulaceae bacterium | reverse complement strand
CGCGATTGATCTGAACGCAGTGCCTCCACTGGGAATCGCCGGAATCGCCGAGCAGGACAAGGCTACCGAGAACCACGGCAAAACGTGTTACGGTGCCATAGGGGTTGGAGGGACCAAGATGAAGATCCACAAGGCAGCCCTGGAGCGGTTATATGATTCCAACGACCAGGTTCTTGATGCCGAAGCGATTTTTGGTATTGGCAAGGAACTGGAAAACCAGGCGGGAAATTCTCCGGCAGGAGACAACGTCGAATCGAGTGAGGAATGATGAACAGCGGACGATTTCCTTGTCCGAAATGTGCTGGATTGTTCCAGGTCGGTGTGGCCACATCATCGGGCAAGGTTCGCTGCCCACATTGCCAGGAAGTCGTCAGGGTACCTGGCAGTCCGCAGGCATCCCCTTCCCCGCCTCCTCCCCCCCCGGCTTCCAGGAATCGATCCAGACCGATCCCTTCCAGCACGCCACCGGAGCCATCAGACACCGGAGATATTCTCCCCCAGGCCATTGATGGTTCGACGGGCCAGTCGGCGGGATTACAGCAACCTCGTGCCGGGGTAAGACGCTCAACCGCTCATTCCCCGGAGCATCCCGGTATTTCGATGGGGCTGGACGCGGAGGGCGGGGAATGGCTGCAGAGGCCGGCAGACGGGTGGGCCGCGAAACGGCGGCGGCGAAATGTCTGGTTGTGGATTGGTGGCCTGGCGTTGATCTTCTCTGCGCTGGCTCTTTTACTTCACTACGGCTAGCCGCTTCCGGGCGGAAACGAGTTTTCCTATCAGAGACGTCCGAAACCAAAGAAGAAGCTGAAGTTTCGAATGTCGTCGGTGTCCTCCCGTGCCAGCGGAAATGCCAGGTCCAGGGCCAGTGGTGCAGGGCCCATCATGGGGACCGAGACCCGTAAGCCAAAGCCTACCACTGCCCGGAAGTCTTCGCTGTGGATGGAAAGTTGCTCCTCGACAGTGCCAAAGTCGGTAAAGAAAACGCCACGTAACATGTCATCTGCCGTGAGTGGCACCATGTACTCCACCGAACCCAGGAATCGCAATTCCCCTCCCACGACGACGCCCTGGTCTTTTGGTGACGCACCCCGGAAATCAAAACCTCGCATCGTGGAAAATCCACCCGCAAAGTAATTCTCAAAAATCGGGGTCTGGGATCCGGTGATGCCCAGCCGCAGGCCATAGGAAAGAGTATGTCGACCAGAGCCATCCGCTCTTTCTTTCATCAAGAAGTACTTGCGGAAATCAACTTCCCCACGAGGATAATCATAGCTGCCAAAAACCTGCTCATAACTCATCTCAAAGAAATGTCCTTCGGTCGGAAGGAAGGGAACATCCCTGGTATCGTGAGAGAGGATAAGCCGACCACTAAACAGGTCGTTATCTCCCAGTGCAGATTCCAGATCTTCCACTCCACGAATGCGAGGCCGAAGGACCTCGATGTTCTCGGCACGGAGAGCGGCAGATACGGAGAGGTCATGTGTTAACCGGTAGCCCCATGAGATGCGGCCTCCTGTGCGTTGCTCGTCCCAGTCGAGGTAACGCCGGTTCAGGTAAAATGCGTTCACGTTCATGCTCATGTTGGTCCCTCGCCAGTAGGGTTCCGTGAACATCATCGTGTAACGTTGAAAGACCTGCCCTGGAACGAGTTCGAGTCGAAATCCCTGGCCTCCACCGCGAAAGGCATCGCCCCCGATCAAGTCGTCAACGCTGTTAGGCAGTCGGCGATAATCAAAATTACGTTCGTCGATCATCACGTTCCCGGTGACACCGAGGTCGGAGTTGTAACCCCCACCGAAGTAGAGTCGGCCGGTACGGGCTTCCTCGACATGGATGTCAAAGGGAACGACATTCAAAGGGGCATGGGGATCCCAGAGGGGAATGACCTTGTCAGTCGAATCATCGCTCATGCGATCTCGAAGTTCGAAACCACCCTGGTTGGGGGTGGATGGTTGTTCTGCCTGGGCGAGGACAACATTGGGAGTCACTGCCGGTTCCCGGGCTGTACCGTCGGGCTGTTGTCCCCGGATGACGGGGGCATTGGCTGCGGCGCCCTGTTCGGTATGATCGCGTGGGTCTGCCGGAGCGGGAGTTATTTGTTTCGGAGGTCGGAGCGAATTCTCGAGCGATGGTCCTGTCTGCTCCGGTGCCTGGATTCGATCCGGGTGAGGTGCGAGGGTGGCAGCGTCGGGAATGTCCGCTGGGAAACCTGAAAGGGTGGATGACGGTCCTGCACACCCTGCCGGCAGGATGATAAGGGTGAGCAGCAGGGCCGCTGAGAGAAGATGACCACAGAGTGGAATGGTTTTCATTCGAAGATATGAGATGCCATCTTTTCGCATCATGGTCTCCCCCCTCCGGTGAACGGCTGCACGGGTTGCCAGGGGGAGCCACGGTTGATGACTCCGTGATTTGTTTCGGGACTCTGACCTCTTAGGGTGTTTTCATCCGACGTTGGTTCTTTTTCCGGATCATCATTCTGATCTATGTCCTCGTCCGGAGGCCTGGCGACGCGTGGAATATCCGGTGTTAACGTGGGTGGCTGAATCACGATCCTGGGAGGTGTTCCCAGGGCCGGATTATTGACAAAAAGCTGGGAGTGCTTCAGCAGGCGTTCGGCAGTACGAACCTTGCGGCTATCAATCAGGTCACCGGGAGTAAAGGCGAGCCGGTTGAGAATCACGTCCTGGCGGGTATGGGTAAACTCGCCATCGACATGGACGTTAATCTTGCCGACCCGGAACTGCTCTCCCTCCTGGACATTGAAGTACAGGTCCAGCTCTCCAGGTTCCTCGGTGAAGCGTGGATCCGGTACGACAGTGGCGTAAATATAACCATACATTCCATAAAGGTCTTTTATGTTTTTTACCCCTCGGTTCATCTTGCCAAGATTGAAATAGTCGCCGGCAGTGAGTTCCAGCTGCTGCTGAAGAGAGTCCAGCTCAAAGACCTGTTGCCCCTGGATTTGCAAATTGCGGATCCGATACCGGGGGCCTTCGTCAATGACGTAGGTAACAGTAAGCCATTGTCCCGTGTGGTCGAAGTCAAGTTGCCGGCCGACACGGGTCTGGAAGAATCCCAGGCTCCGGTAGTAAGCGGTAATCCGGTCAGAATCTTCATTGATTTTCACGTGATCCACATGCCCACCATAAATCCCACCCAGCCATCCGGGCTTGGTCTGAACCTGTGTCTTTAAACGTGCTTCCGTGGCCAGTTGGGGGTCATTTCCAACAAATCGAACTTCCGCTATTTTCTGTCGATAACCCTCGCTGATGAAATAGACGACGTGCCGTTGTCCAAGTTCCGTCCCTTCACGGATGCGAACCGTGGCATGGGGAAATCCCTTTTCCCGGTACAACTCCTGGAGCCTGCGCCGTCCATCCTCCACGGCATAACTGTTTAACGATCCACCGATTTCCAGACTGGTTTCCTTGGCTAATCGCTTGTCATCAAGACCCCGGTTCCCGATAAAGCGGACGCTGGCTATTGTCGGTCGTTCGAAAATTTCGAATATCACGACCAGTCCTCCACCACTTCGGCGGGTCAGGACTCGCACATCGCGTACCAGGCCGGAATTGAAGAGCCGCCGGACGTCGGCTTGAACCAGGCGAGACTCGAAGGCCCGGTCGGGCCGGGTCTGGACAAGCGAGCGGAGTTTTTGCTCGCTGAGCTCCTTGTGTCCCTGGAACTGGATCGCAACGACAGGCAGACCTTCCCTGTCGCTGGTGTCCCGTTCTGCTTCTACCGTCTGCTGGGCCTGGACCTGGTCCGGGACGGTGGCCAGAAACAAGGCCAGGGTGGTCACCAGGAGGGAGGTGATTCCCTTCCAGGGGATATCATGCGACATGCGTTTCATGGAATAATCACGGGACGGGCAATCGGAGAAACACCGGTTGCCGTGGCATTGTTGACGGGATTGATCGGCGGGGTATGGTGGCTGCCGATGAAGAAGGGTATTTTCGCTGTCAGGTCTTCATTCAGGACTGCGTAGAAATACTCGATTGGGCTGTCCGCGACAAGATCTATTTCATGATGGAAGGTTCCGGGTTACGTACGAAGAGAGGGATTTCGACAGATTTGTCTTGATCTTCCGTCTCGTCTATCTCTACTATGACCCCCTCGCATGTTAATGCGCTGAACCGAGGGAGTATGCTATGGGGTTTTCCCCACTACTTGGAGAGACGCCGGTTGGCTCGTTTGCCATCACCCGCCTGGGCCGGTCACTGCATTTGCAGCTGGAACCAGAACTTGGCAATAGTGCCGCCTGGGTGGTTATCGGGGGCGGCTGCGTGATTCTGTTAATGGTGACGACCATCTGTCTTCATGCGGCCTACAAGAAGGTCTACATGGCGCGGGATGAGGTCCCAGCGGATTACCCGAGGTATCCCGCCTGCCTGCTGGGGGCAGCTGTGATCGCGATATCCGTAACAATTGGCCTGGAACTTGCGGCACGGCTGCCGGCATGGGCTGGGCAGAGTGGCAACCAGTTTGTTGAATTTGAGGTATTTGCCCTGGGAACTTTTCTCAGTGTGCTGGCCGTGCACCTGATGAATGTAGGTGGCCTGGTAATCGTCATGCGACGTGCCTGGCGTTGTTGCGGTGCTGCCGCACTTTGTTTTTACTCGATGTTCATCCTTGTCAGTCTCTTCTTGATGGCCGTCGGGCTGAACGTGCTCTGGTTCTGCCAGCCGGACATGATAGGACGAATCCTGGCTGTCTGGGCTTAACGGCCAGATTCGATACAGCGGACAGTACTGCCAGGGGAGCTAGAACTCGTCATCCGCCGCGGCGTTGTAATCGTCGAAGGCTTCCATTCGGGCTGGTGCCTTGTCGTGGAACCGCGTGTACTGTTTCTCCCAGACGAGCTCGATTTCACCAACCGGCCCATTTCGCTGCTTGGAGATAATCAATTCTGCCTGCCCGGCGTATTGTTCTTGTTCCTCGCCGCGGTGGTAGTATTCCTCGCGATGGATGAACATCACCACGTCGGCATCCTGTTCGATGGCACCTGATTCACGCAGGTGACTGAGCCTGGGTCGATGGTCACGGGCGTCTTCGGCTTGCCGGTTTAACTGGGCCAGGCAGAGAACAGGGACATCCAGGTCACGGGCCAGTCCCTTCAGACGTCGAGCAATCCTGGCGACCTGTTCCTGTCGGGGGTCCCTCGGGTTGTCTGGTTCAATGAGCTGCAGGTAGTCGATCACAATCAGGCCCAGGTGCTCCTGGCGACGGAGGATGCGTCGAGCAGCCGCGGCAATTTCTCCCACGGTTCGACTGGGAGAGTCATCGACGAATAAAGGTGCCTGGCTAATCTGGCCGGCTTTTTCCACCAGTCGCTGTCGATCCTCTGCCGAGATGGTACCGTTACGAAGTCGGTGGCTGTTAACGCGGGCCGCACTGCAGAGCAGACGGTCGGCAAGTTCCATGGCTGACATTTCAAGGCTGACAAACAGGACCGGTTGCTGGCCAAGAACGGCGACGTGTTCTGCCATGTTCATTGCCAGCGCTGTTTTACCCATACTGGGCCGGGCCGCCAGGATGTTGAGCTCGGAGTTGTGCAGGCCGCCTGTCAGGTTGTCGTAGTCCGAGAAATGGGTTTCCACACTCCCGACCACCTGTTCGCCACTCATGCGGGTTTCCATGCGGTCCATGGCCAGGTGCAGGATATCGTTGATGGGGCTTACCGAGTTAGACCCCCGTCGGTCAACGATGCTGAAAATTCGCTGCTCTGCCTGGTTCAGCAGTTCCCTGGCCTCCCCGGTCTGCTCGTAGGCGTCTTGAAGAATTCCAGTGCTGGTGTCGATCAGAGAGCGAAGCGTCGACTTCTCCCGTACGATATTCGCGTAATAAACTGCATGGGCTGCATTGGGAACCGCTTGGCCAATTTCTCCCAGGTAAGCGGCACCTCCGATCGCATCAAAATCACCAGATGTCTTAAGCTTGTCGACGAGCAACGTGGAGTCAATCTTTTGACCGCTGTCATGCATGGCCGTGACATTCTCATAGAGTCGACGGTTGGCATTGTCGAAGAAATCCTCCGCCCGAAGGATGGGAATGACGTCATCGATCGAGTCCGGTTTCAGCAGGATACTGCCAAGGACGCCCTGTTCGGCGCGGAGATCAACAGGAAGTTGACGATCAAATATTTCTGACGCGGGGGTCGGGTCGTTCGGGATCGAGCGAATCCTCGGTGCGTTTGCCATGACGCGGCGTCCCTGCAGAGGCGTGGGGAGAGATCAATACCGAGGCCATCATATCGGATGGAGCCGCAATGACAAGGTGATCCAGGCCGGATGCAAGAATCAATCGGCATCCTCGGCCGGCGGTTCGCTATCTTCACTGGCGACAACCCAGAACTTGAGATTGCCCTCGACTTCCGCATGAAGGCGAAGCACGGCGGTATAAAGCCCCAGCTCACGGATCGCTCCTTCAAGGATGATCGATTCTTCCGGAACGCTAAAGCCAGCGGTCTTTAAGGCACCGACGATATCCGCCGGGCCAACGCTTCCGTAGAGATTTCCATCTTCGTTCGCCCTGGCCTCAATCATGATGCTCTGCTCGATGAGTTGCCCCAGCTGATTGCGGAGGCCGACCAGTCGTTGTGACTCAAGTTCAAGTAACTTGGACCGGTGTTTTTCTACCATCCGGACATGGTGGTCACTGGCGATGGTCGCAAATCCATTGGGAATCAAGTAGTTGTTGGCAAACCCAGGTTTGACTTCAACAATGTCCCCTTGCTTGCCGAGATTATCCACGGAGTGAATGAGCAACAATTGCACACCACCATTGGGTCCCTTGGGAAGCCGCTTGGCGCGGCGCTTTTTAAGCTGTTTCTGGGCCATGTCTTTTTTCTCTCACGAGCCGTGAATGAGGTCGATCTTCTTCGATCCTCTTCCAGATTACCTCAATCCGGGATTGGCAAAAAGGGGTAGATCGTGAACCGGTGTGGAATTGATAGGTCGAGTTGGAAAACTGACCTGGCTGGCTTAGAACGGGATGTCGTCGTCCGCCGGGGTGCTGGACGGCTGAGCGATGGTCTCGGCTGGAGCACTATAAGCACCGGCCGAATCTCCAGAGGAACCCCGCTGGCCTCCTCCTTCGCCGCGTCCATCAAGCATCATCATCTGGCTACCGACGACTTTTAATTTTGACCGTTGCTTGCCGGTGTCCTTGTCCTGCCATTGATCAAGTTGCAGTCGTCCTTCGATCAGGACACGAGACCCCTTGCGCAGGTACTCGCTGGCGACCTCTGCCTGGCGGCCCCAGAGTGTGATGTCCACGTAGGTCACTTCGTCTACCCATTCCCCTTGGGGTGTTTTTCGGCGGTCATTGACTGCCAGGCCCACATCGGTGACGGCCGTACTGGAATTGGTATGCCGCAATTCAATGTCTCTCGTCAAATTACCGACCAGGATCACCTTGTTGAAGCTTCTTGCCATCGTCTGGTCTCCTTTTCTTCTCCAAGCTGCGATATGGGATTGCTTCCCACCAACAAGAGATGCCGGCCGACTTCGGCGCCCTGTCAGAAATAGCTCAGAAATAGCGTGGTATCTAAACCACCCTGAACAGGGGAGAAAGCGTGGGTAGTTTATCAGTCGATGGTGATATCGACAAGCGGCTGGGGAAAGGTTCCCATGGCATCCAGCGACATGACGGTACTGTCTAGTCATCCTCGCCGGGAGCATCCTCGACCGGCACGGCCTCGTCCGTCTCTGGAGTTTCCTCGGCAGCAGTTTCCTCGGCAGGAGTATCCTCGGCAGCAGAATACTCGGCAGCCCAAACCTCGGCAGAAGAATCCTCGTCAAACAA
>CAYYZW010000212.1:0-8863 GCA_964476375.1 uncultured Pirellulaceae bacterium | reverse complement strand
GCGCTGGTGATGGAACCGGGTGACCTGGTGGCACACCATGGCCAGCTCATCCACAGGGCGGACCCCAACCGTTCTGAAAACCGGCAGCGTCGGGCCTACGCGACGGTCTATCGCGCCGCCCGCTGCGAGAAGGACGCCGAGACCCTGGCCCTTTACCAGTCGCAGCTCAAGTCGCAACATGAGCGAGTGAACCGTGATCCACCAGTGGTTCCGTCGTGATGGCTCAAGAACCAGAAGTTGAACCCGAGAAGCTGGATGTGACCGAGGCAGAACTGGTAAGCCAGCTCTATGCGGAGGCAGAACTCTCCTACCGCCGGGGTCGCTCGATGGACGAGATTCGCGAGGGGATTATCGGGGCAGGGATTCATGAGGAGGACGCCGACCAGATGGTGGAGACGCTATCGGCGTTCCTTCTGCAGAAACAGGATGACAAGGCTCGAAGAAATGTCTTTTATGGCACGCTCTGGCTGCTGGGTTCCCTTGGCGGCGGGGCTGCGATCTTCACGGCCGGCCTCTCGCTGGGGGCCTGGTTAGCGGCTTTTGCTGGAGGGGCGCTCGGCACCACACTCCTGGTGCGGGGAGTCATGCAGTGGTGGGCACCGGGTGCTGCCAACAGACAGGGACCTGGTAACAGCAATCGGACCTAAAAGTGCTGGGTGTGTTGTCGCCAGTGAACGTGGTACACGAAGCGGCGGATTGGCAATCGGCAGCGTCTCTTTTTATCATGATCATTCGCGATAATCGAAAACTCCATGGAAACAAAAATGAAATCCCACGTCCTTTTCCTGCTGACGCTGTTCCTTCTTCCAGCCCTCTCAACGCTGCCGGCGAAAGAGCCAGCCCGGCATGGGCCAGGGGCGGCGAGTTATACATGTCGCTGGACAACCCAGCCGATCACCCTGGATGGAAAAGGGGATGAGGCTGCCTGGGACCGGGCAGATCAGATTGAATCGTTTCGTGTGCCCTGGCGTCAGGACCAGGCCCCACAGACAAGGACGCAGGCCCGCTTGCTCTGGGATCGCACGTACCTTTATTTCCTGGCGGACATGGAGGATCACGACCTGTTTGCAGACGTTGTCACCCACGACGGCACGACGTGGCACAACGATGTCTTTGAACTGTTTTTTAAACCCTCCACCCAGCACGACGGGTATTACGAGTTCCAGGTCAATGCGGCCGGGACGATGATGGACATGTTTATTCCCCAGCGCACCAAAACCCTCTTTGTGGACAACGTGCAGAAGGGGGACTTTCATCTCGCCACGCGAGTGGTTCTCAGGGGATCGCTCAATCAGCGGAACGATCGGGACGAGGGCTGGCAGGTGGAGGGGCGTATTCCCTGGACCGATTTTCGTAGTGCCGGCGGCCGTCCCGTGTCCGGGGAAACCTGGAGATTCGCGCTCTGTCGGTACGACTATGACAATGAATTTCCCGAGCCCGATCTTTCCACGAGTGCCCCGTTGACCAAAAAGGACTATCACCAGCATGAACACTACGGGCAGTTGCACTTTGCGGGACCGGACCGTGACGAAACGGGGACGTATGGGCTCGCCCCCTTTGAGCCGGTCACCACGTCGCGCGTCGCGGGTTCGCCGGAGCCACCACTCCCGTACCGCGTGGTGAGAACTCTCCCGCAATTGGAATTAACGAATCCCGTATACGTGGAAAAGGAACCTGGCAGCCAGAGGCTGTTTGTTATCGACCAGCACCCTTCCAGCGGGAAACAGCGTGTGGGCCGGACCAGCGGCGATCCGGCGAGTGACCAGGTCGAGACGCTGCTCGAGACCGGTGATGTGGCGTACAGCCTCGCCTTTCATCCCGATTACGAGACCAATGGCTATTTTTACATGGCCCGCAGCGGCCCTCCCGGGGCCGACGGCTACGATAAACAGGTCCGTGTGACCCGGTATACGGTGGCTCCGGGTGCCACGGGTGGGGTGGTTGAAGGTTCCAGTCTGGAGATCATTCAGTGGGGATCGAATGGGCACAACGGTGCGGCACTGACCTTCGGTCATGATGGGATGCTCTATGTCACTTCCGGGGACGGGACGAGTGATTCGGATACGAACCTGACCGGGCAGGGCATGGATCATCTGCTTGCCAAGCTGTTGCGGATTGATGTCGATCACCCGGACGAGGGAGCGGCCTATTCGGTGCCACCGGACAACCCGTTTGTCGACCTGGAGGGTGCTCGCCCGGAAACCTGGGCGTACGGGTTTCGTAATCCCTGGCGAGTGACGACGGATTCCCGCACGGGGCACATCTGGGTTGCCCAGAATGGACAGGATCTCTGGGAACAGGCCTACCTGGTCGAGCGGGGAGCGAACTACGGGTGGAGCGTCTACGAGGGAAGCCATCCGTTTTACCTGAACCGGAAGCGCGGCCCGACACCGATCCGGAAGCCGACGCTCGAACACCCGCACCTGGAAGCTCGTTCACTCACCGGGGGGATTGTCTATTACGGGAAAAAGTTTCCAGAGTTAGAGGGGGCGTATATCTACGGGGATTATTCGACCGGAAAGATCTGGGCCGCACGGCACGATGGCAACGAGCTCCTGTGGCACAGGGAGGTGGCGGATACCACGCTGCAGATTGTTGGCTTTGGCGCCGACAGCCAGGGGGAATTGCTGATCGTCGATTACCAGGCCGGTAAGAAAGGGGGCTTCTACACGTTCGAAGCAAACCAGGGATCCCGGAAAAACAGCCGCTTCCCCCAGCGGCTCAGCAGGAGTGGTCTGTTTCAATCAGTCAGGAACCACCAGCTTCATCCGGGAGCGATTCCTTACGAGGTCAATGCGCCGCTCTGGTCGGATGGCGCGGTTAAATCCCGATACGTGGTTCTGACGTCCC
Source organism: uncultured Pirellulaceae bacterium (assembly GCA_964476375.1). Lineage (GTDB taxonomy): Bacteria > Planctomycetota > Planctomycetia > Pirellulales > Pirellulaceae > SAT2750. Next base: position 6,013 of record CAYYZW010000212.1, on the reverse strand, counting down.
CGGAAGACCGGATTGGATTTTCCGCGGACGGAAACTGGTCCTTTCCGGAAGGGACCGTGCTGGTCAAGTCTTTTGCGCTGGAGATGGAAGAGGGAAATGTGGCATCGCGACGCTGGATTGAGACCCGTTTCCTTCTTTATGAGCAGGGGGAGTGGGTGGGGTACTCGTACCAGTGGAATGAACAGCAAACCGACGGCCGGCTGGTGGCCCGCGAGGGAGCCGAGCAGGTCTTTCGGATCCAGACCCCGGAAGGGGTGCGGCAGCAGTCCTGGAACTACCCGAGCCGCACCGAGTGCATGACCTGCCATAGCAGGGCGGCCAATTACGTGCTGGGACTGAAAACACGCCAGTTGAACCGTGACTTTGATTACGGCAACGTGGTGGATAACCAGTTGTTGTCGTTTGAGCGTTTGGGAGTCCTGCAGGTCGACTGGGTTGGCCAGGCCGGGGCGGTACTGCGGGCGGAGCGCCAGCAGGCCGGGGAGAAGGAGGAACTGATTGTGAAGCATGTGAATCAGCTTTCGCAGGCACCCTCCCAGCGAACACCGGGGTCCTCCACGATGCTCCCGCATGCTCCAGCGTATTATTCCCGCTTGGCGGATCCCTACAACGATGCTCATCCGCTTGAAGATCGGGTGATGGCTTACCTGGAATCGAACTGTGCCCAGTGCCATGTGGCCGCCGGGGGAGGGAACGCCCAGATGAACCTGCTTTCCTCCGTTGGGCTTTCCGGTATGAAAATCGTCAACGTCAAGCCGCTTCACGACACCTTTGGTCTCAAGGATCCGCTGCTGGTTGCACCGGGAGATCCCGGGCGGTCCGGTTTACTGGAACGGCTGTCGCGGCGCGGAAAGGGGCAGATGCCCCAGCTGAGCACGAACCTGGTGGACGAGGATGCCGTGTCCCTGCTGCGAGAATGGATCCAGCAGCTTGCCACCGATCCAGAAATGGGGGCCGGCAGTTCGAAGTGACAGGCTGTCCGTTGCAGGCTAGGTCAGGTTTTCCGGGTTCAGGCCTTCGAGTTCTGGCAGGACGAAGCGGCCGTCCTTGCGGATCACCACGTCGTCAAAAATGATCTCCCCACCACCGTGCTCCGGCCGCTGGATCATGACCATGTCCCAGTGCACCTCGGAGCGGTTTCCATTATCGGCCTCGTCGTAGGCATTGCCCGGCGTGAAATGAAAGCTGCCGTCGATCTTCTCGTCAAACAGGATGTCGAGCATGGGTTCGCGGATGAGGGGGTTAAACGCGATGGCAAACTCCCCCACGTACCGGGCTCCCTCATCGCTATCCAGGATCTCGTTGAGTTTGCCCGTGTCGTTGGACGTCGCGCCGACGACTTTCCCCGCTTCAAATTCCAACCGCACGTCACTGAAAATGGTGCCATGATAAAGTGTGCGGGCGTTGAAATGGATATGCCCCTCGATCGAATCCTTGACGGGTGCGGTGAAACATTCCCCGTCAGGAATGTTGCGATCGCCGGAACAGGCAATCGCTGGAATGTCCTGGATGGAGAAACGAAGGTCGGTGTCGGGGCCGGTGAGCTGCACCCGGTCGGTGCGATTCATCAGCTCGCGGAGTGGTTCAATGGCTTCCCCCATCTTCTGATAATCGAGGCAGCAGACGTCAAAGTAGAAATCCTCGAACTGTTCAGTAGACATCTCTGCCTGCTGGGCCATGGAAGGAGACGGCCAGCGGAGGACGACCCACTTGGTGTGCGGCACGCGCTGCTGAAAATGGACCGGCTGCAGCCAGTGTGTCTGGTAAAGCTGCATGGCATCGGATGGGACGTCGGACATCTCGGCAATGTTCAGGCTGCCTCGCATGGCGATGTAGGCATCCATCTGTTTCATTAAGGCCAGTTCCACGTCGCCGGCAAGCGTCATTTGGTCCGCGGTCGCTTCTCGGTACAGCTCGCGGAGGATTCGATTGTTCTTGATCGTGACGAAGGGGAGGCCACCGGCGGCGCGTACGGCACGGACGAGTTCCACGACCATCGTCTCGGGCAGGTCAAAGGCCTCGATCAGAACTTTTTCACCCTCCTGGAGCTGGCAGGAATTCGTTACAAGCTTTTCGGCAAGATCCGCATAGCGTGGGTCAGTCATGGGGGGCCTGGGGGAAAGTCGTTTCAAAAAGTCGAGATCTGGGCAACTGTCCGGGACGGCGTGCCCGGAAACGCCCGTTATCGTATCAGCCGCTCACGGTGGCTTCTAGCGGGGAACAAGGTGCTGCCCACGGGGCGGGTTTCTATTACAATTTCAGCGAGCCAGCAAGACGGGCCCGTGCCGGGAAGGGATCGAGCAATGTACAGCGGTGAGGAGATGGTCGGGGTGCTCGTCGGACTGGGGGTCACGCACGTGGTCTGGATTCCCGACAGTACTTTTGGGGAATGGGACGACGCACTATCTGAAAGTGAGGATCTTCAGCTCGTGCAGGTCTGCCGGGAGGGGGAGGCATGGGCCGTGGCCGCCGGCCTTTACCTGGGAGGTGCCCGTCCACTGGTAGTGATCCAGTGCACCGGGTTGTTCGAATCGGGCGATGCACTGCGCAATGCGGTGCACGATTATCAGCTGCCACTGTTCGGTATTGTCGGCTACCGGAGTTACCTGAACTCGGAGACCCTTCCTGGGGATACCTGCCTCCGTTTTACCGAGCCGGTACTGGCGGCCTGGGATGTGCCAACGGTTTTCGTTGACGAGATCGAAAAGAAACCGCTGCTCGGGCAGCATTACCTTCAGTGCCAGCAGGCGGGGGATGCGGGTATCGTCCTGATGGCCGAAGGGCGTGCTTGAAAAAAACGGAGGATCGAATGACCGCCAGCTGCAATTCATCACGAATGCCGCTTCCTGAGGCACTCCGGGTGTTGCAGGTTCATAGCCAGGAGTCTGTCGTGATCTCCACCATGGGTGCCGCCCGGGAATGGGCCAGGCTGGAACCGTCTCCACTGGATTTTGTCTATGTGCCCTCGAGCATGGGGCAGGCCCCATCGCTGGGCCTGGGTGTGGCCCTGGCGCAACCTGATAGGCCGGTCATAGTTTGTAACGGTGACGGATGCATGTTAATGAACCTGGGAAGCCTGGTGACGATTACGGCTGCGGCTCCACAGAACATGGTCCTGGTGGTCATTGAAAACGGGGTTTACGAGGTCACGGGTGGTCAGGCCACGGCCGCGGCAGCTTCCCGGCGGCAGGACGGGACGCCACTCCGGTTTGCAAGCATGGCCCGGGCCTGTGGGTTCAAAACAGTCCTGGAATTCTCTTCCCTTGACGACTGGACTGCCCGGTGTGCGGAAGCCATTACCCAGCCAGGGCCGGTTTTTATCTGCCTCCATGTGGAACCGGCAGAGGGGGATGTTGCGCCGCGGTCTCCCGGGCCGGCCGGTGAACGAGTAAAGCGTTTCATGGAAGCGCTGCGGGGCTAGGGAGTCGTGGGCGGGGCCAGGAGTGCCTGGTCGACTTCCTTCCGGAGGATTTCCACGATCAGACGCTCATGCCAGTTGTCGCCCAGCTTTCCACTGGAGAGTGACGGCTGGGCGGTGAGCCGTTCTTGCAGCATCGCCATCTGGGCGGTTGCCTCGGCATGGGCCCCCTCGGATACCATTGCCAGTATCGACACAAGTTGAATGGCAGTGGGTAGCCGGGTTGTGCCCGGCTGGCTGGCGAGGGTGCGTTCGGAGAGCTTTCTGCTTTCAGCACCACGATCCGAGCGGTAAAGCGCGAGTGATAATGCGAGGTAGGGCTGGGGAGTGGGATTTCGCGGGCCGCTGCGGGCCGCCAGCTGGATCGAAAGGGGGAGTGGGCCGTGATCCGATGCAGAAAGGCAAATCGCCGTTGCCATGCGGGCCGCGTCGACAGGGTTGAGCGGATCGACAGAATTGATCATCGCCTGGAAGGTCTCGGTATAGATGTCGGCACGGTCCAGGAAAGCAGCCAGGCATGCACGCTGGAAAAGTGGAAGGGAGTAGGACCCCCTGGAAAACTCGGGGCGGGCGTGGCGATGGCTGGCCGAGAGGTCGTCCAGTGCTGCCTGGTAATTCTCCAGTTCCACATGACTTCGGGCACGCTGGAGGTAAAGAGAATACCGGACGTAGTCCTGGGTTGCCTGGGCCAGGTGGTCGGTAATCGTGTCGCGTCGATGTGTCCAGAACGCGGCCGGCACATCAGGTCCGTGTCGTTGGTGCCAGGTAAAGGATTGCTGGTCGGTGAGGGTAAATAGATCCGGGAACCTGGTTTTCAGCAGCTTTGCTTCCTTGAGAGCCTCTTCGCCGGTCATCGTGGATCGTTGGCCATCATCCGATAGCCTGTGGCCGCGGAGAGCGGAAACAAGAATGCCGGCGCCGGCAGGCGAAAGGCCGCTTCCACCAAGATCAATGAAACGGATAGCCCGATTCATCAGGATCATGAGTTCCTCGTCATTCGGGTGAAAAGTGATCCCGACAATCGTGGAGCCGACATCGATGGGTGGCACCAAGGGGGTGCCGCTGGCGGAACTCCAGAGCTGGACAATGCCGTTTTCCGTGGCGGTTGCGAAATAACGCCCGTGATGGCTGAATGCCATGTCGGTGATCGGGCTGCCATGACGGAGGGGAGGGGAAATCGGGGTTCCTCCCTCGCTGTCCCACAAGCGGGCGGTGCCGTTCAGGTCGCTGGTTAACAGGAGGGAGCCGGTTGAATTCATGATCGCGGCATGGAGTGGGTTTTGTTGCCGGAAGATTGTGGGGGCTGCGGTGCGGTCGTGGATATTCCAGAACTGCGCATGATCTTCATCGCCGATGGTGGTGGAAACGCGGAGAAGGATCTGCTGGCCGTCAGGGTGGGCGGCCAGGGACCGGACCTGGCCATCTATTGGGATGGGGGAACCGATCGCTTTGCCAGTCAGGGTATCCCGCTGTTGGATAAGGGATGTGGTGGGGTCGGACGGTTCCCTGGTGACAACCGAAACAAGTGGAGTCGCCGGATGGAAAACCACCTCGAGGACCGGGCTGGGGAATGGCCCAATCGCCTGGAGATGAATGCCATTTGTGGCATTCCAGAGGTGCAGGTAACGGTCCGTCGTGGTGGTGGCGATCTGTCCTCCGTCAGGACTGAAAATGACCTTCGTGGACGGTTTGTCGTCGACAATTAAATCGGCAATGGAATCCCCGTCGGTGGCATTCCAGAGATGGACAGATCCCTTGATCGTGGCGGTGACAATGCGGTTGTTTCCCGGGCCATAGGTGACCAGGCCAATCTGGGCCTGATGATCAAGGGAAAACGCCGGGAGGATGGGTGCCTGCCGTCGCCAGGCGACGACGTTATGTTCGGCGGTGGCCAGGACAAAATGCCGCCCATCCTCCGCATAGGATGCGCCGTAGAGGGTGAATGGTTGTGGGAAATCTTCCCCCTCCCGTCCCGCAAGGGCGGTGTCCCAAACCCGAACATTTCCGTCCCGGCTGCCTGTCGCGATATAGCGGTTGTCGGATGACATGCTGGCGCTGAAGACGGCCGCCGGATGAGAGAGGGGCGGGGATTCTAACTGGCCGTTCTCGCTGTCCATCAGAGCGACGTCACCGGAATAGGAAGAGAGGAGAATGGCGTTGCCTTGCCTGGTGAAGTTTCCATCGCTGATCGCCTGGTCAAAAGACCAGCCTCGAGGCACCTGTTTTCGATCCGGTCTGCTGATCATGTAACGCCCATCCCGGCCGCCGGCCAGGCTCATCGACTCGCCGGGAGAGACTCGAAGGACCGGCAGGCGGAAGGACGCGTCGCCCGACCCCAGCGCCGGCCTTAGCGGCAATTCACCCGGACCAAGCTGGAAGAAAAATCCCGACTCGATAGCCGTGATCACCCGTGTGCCGTCCCCGGAAAAACAACACAACCCCAGTTTTCCAGGGTGCGAGGCTGGATCCCCCATCGGTGTGCCGGTTGTGGCATCCCATATTCTTACCTGGTTCGCCGCGGCGGTGACCAGGTGCTGGCCGTCGGGGCTGAAGGCAATGTCGACAAGCGGAGCGTCGTGGACCATGACCTCGCTG
>CAYYZW010000211.1:0-1810 GCA_964476375.1 uncultured Pirellulaceae bacterium | reverse complement strand
GAGCAAGGGCTTGAGCCTGTAAGCGAGGCTGGTACGTTCCAGGCAGTACTGGGCCGCGATGCGGCCGGATTCACAATTCCCGCTCCCTCTCGACAAGGGCCTGTCCACGATGCGTCGACTTCTCCAGATCCTGCCCTTGTTCGTCTGCTGCCACACCACGACCGCGGCCGCCGCCGAACCGATGTTGATCGACCTGAACCAGGACACCGCCAGGCAAGTCATTGTGGATCGCGAACCCGGACAATACCTGGGCCACCCTTCGACCTGCCTATTGGAGGATGGCAAAACGATCCTCTGCGTCTACCCGAAAGGGCACGGTCGTGGCGCGATCGTGTACAAACGCAGTCGCGATGGGGGCCGCACCTGGAGCGACCGGCTGCCGACTCCCGCGAACTGGTCCACCTCACAGGAAGTACCCACGCTCCACCGTGTCATTGGCCCCGACGGCACCCGGCGAATCATCATGTGGTCTGGCCTCTATCCGGCGCGGCTGGCCGTCAGTGAAGATGACGGATTGACCTGGAGCGAGCTGCGACCCGCGGGTCCCTGGGGAGGCATCGTCGTCATGGGATTCGTCGAGGCCTTGCGCACAGGCCAAGGTCACTACCTGGCGATGTTTCATGACGACGGTCGTTTTTTTAGCCGGGGCGGGAAGCGCGTCCCCACCTTCAAGCTGTTTCAGACACGGTCATCTGACGGTGGCCTCAACTGGTCTGATCCACAAGTCGTTTTCCAATCCGCTGCAGTGAATCTCTGCGAGCCGGGCTGCCTTCGTTCACCGGATGGAAAACGTCTGGCCGTCCTGTTAAGGGAAAACCGTCGACGAAAAAACTCGCACATCATTTTTTCCGACGATGAAGGTCACACCTGGACAACGCCACGGGAACTACCTCTGAGTTTGACCGGGGATCGCCATACTGGAAAATACGCAGCGGACGGACGACTCTTCATCAGCTTTCGGTGCAACTCTCCTCGAGCACAGTCCACGCAACGGCCCTATGAGGGGGACTGGGTCGGATGGGTGGGAACCTGGGACGACCTTCAACTCGGTCGTAGCGGCCAGTACTTCGTGCGTCTTAAAGACAACACCAAGGGCTACGATACTGCCTATCCGGGTGTCGAACGACTGCCCGACGATACCTTTGTTGCGACCTCGTACGGACATTGGGAAAAAGATGCCGCGCCCTACGTCGTGAGCATCCGCTTCACCCTCGTCGAACTGGACACACTTGCCAGGAGTCGGTGAGACGCCGCCTCGTACCCGGCGAAGATCTGGTCAACTAACTGGTCGAACTTCAAGTACGAGAAGCATCATAGAGTGTCTGCATCACCTGGCCTTCATTGAGAGGATATCCGCGGCCCAACCGATCATGGACCACGCTCGCCAAATCGATCCCCAGGTTGGAAAAGATTGTCGCGCCGACATCGGAGGCAAAATACGTGTCGGTAATCGGATACGAAGCCGTACTATCGGTCCGCCCAATCACTTGCCCCGGCCGTACGCCCGCGCCGGCAAACAACCCACTGAAACAGAATACCCAATGATCACGTCCCGTCGGTGAATACATCGGAGTCCCGACATTTCCACCAATTTTTGGTGTACGACCAAACTCCCCCATTGCCACCACCAGGGTCTCTTCCAGTAAACCGGACATCTCCATATCGTCCAGCAACGCTGAAAAAGCACGGTCAAAGGGCGGCAACAATCTCTCTTTGTGGCCCTTGAAGTTCTCAGTATGCGTGTCCCAATAATACTTGTGCCCCAGGTTGGCCTGGACAATCGGTATGCCGGCTTGAATCAATCGCCGGG
>CAYYZW010000210.1:0-23779 GCA_964476375.1 uncultured Pirellulaceae bacterium | reverse complement strand
GGAAGAGCATCACGATCTTTTCCGCGACCTGCGAGCAGGCAAGATTCCGAACGAGGCCGAGTATGGTGCCAAGAGCACGATGACATCGATCTTCGGCAGGATGGCGACCTATTCCGGTCAGCTGATCAAGTGGGACGATGCGATCAACTCGGAACTGGCACTCGCCGATTTTGACAACCTGAAGTCCATGGACAACGAGGCCCCTGTCAAACCGAATGATGACGGCACCTATCCCTGCCCCATCCCTGGTGAATCCAAGGTTATCTAGAAACCGGATCCTGACGTCGGATCGGCCAGGCTCCCGGGAGAAACGGGATGCAGAGTGATTACCCGCAACTGGATGTGATCGCCGTGGGAGCGCACCCGGACGATGTGGAGATCGCCTGCGGCGGCACCCTGGCCTCGCTCGCCGACCGTGGCTACCAGGTTGGCATCATCGACCTGACCGACGGGGAGCCGACACCCGGCAGTCCCGACCCCGAGACTCGCCTGGAGGAAGCCAGGAAAGCCGCCGACGTGCTTGGCGTCAAACGCGTCACCCTGGATCTGCCCAACCGCAGGCTCTTCGATTGCTTTGAAGCTCGCGTGGCCCTGGCAAAGGAGTTTCGCAAGTACCGGCCACGGATCGTGATCGGGTTCGGAGACAAGACCCCGATGGCATCCCCAGATCACTGGCAGGCGATGTTGATCACGGATGCGGCCGTATTTTACTCGCGGCTCTGCAAGTGGCCTGAACACTTTGACTCGCTCCCGGAACACGTGATCTCTGCGCAGCTTTACTACCGGCTTGCCTTTGAGCCGCTGGCAATTGACAGCCCGCTGGCTCGTTTCACGGTGGACATCACCGAGACACTGGAACGAAAGATCGCATCGATCCGCTGTTACCAGACTCAGTTTCCACCCCCGAAAGAATACGTCTTTGACCGGGTCGAATCGATGGCACGGACAACCGGCGCCGAGGCGGGCGTGGGAGCAGGAGAGCTGTTCTTTACAACGCGGCCGCTTGTCTCCCAGGACCTGGTCACCACGGTGCTGGGTGGCTAGGGAGTGCTCCCGATACGGGATTGGATCTATCCGGCATCGGCACCGGGAACTGCCGACTCATCTCCCAGCGTTTCCCCCTGACGGTCCACGGTGATCGCATCGGTAAACATGATCGAGTTGGGCACATAGATCACCTGGGCGTCGGTCTGCAAAACCGTGTAACGCAGGTCCGTGGAGAGAACCTTCCCTTCAAATGACTTGACCTTGACGTGCTGGCCGGTCCGAACGGGCCGGTAGATAAGGATCAGGACCCCGGCAACGACATTCGAGACCACATCCTTGAGGGCAAAGCCAAGGGCAAATCCGGTCAGGCCAAGGCCGGCAATCAGGGCCGTCACATCCACTCCCATCGTCGCCACTCCACAAATGGCTCCCACCACCAGCATCGCGGTCCGTGCCACTCGCCCCATGAAGGTGGCCAGTTCACTGTCGACTGCATTGAGTCCTCCTGCCCGGCGTATCATCTTGGAGATAATGGCCGCCATGATCCAGAAACCGAAAAAGACGCCGGCAAACTGGCTGAACTTTACCAGCCCCATCACGATCAACTTCCAGAGGATACTTCCGGCAGCGGACCATTCCCCGGCTTTGACCCTCATCGACAACTGGGAAAACAGCTCTGCTACACTCTCCTCCTGTCCATCATCCCCCTGTTCCTGGCCCGCCTGCTCCCCGTTCTCTACGGCCGGCGAATCGGCCCAGGCGGGATGGGTCAGCGCGACACAAGAACCGGCAAGAACCACGGTCATGAAAAGCCTGGTGAATCTGCGCATCTGGATAGCTCCCTTGAAAAAACTGCCTTCAAGCGAGGCGTAAGTAGCAGATTCCATCACGGCTGTCCACGGCAATCACGGGTCGGCTAGTCCACACTTGGCCGCACATCCGGTTCCACCTGGTAACCGTCGGCAAGGGCATTGGTCATGTTAAACAGGCCGGCAATCCCCATCACTTCCCCCATTGTTTCCGAATCCACGCCAAGTTTCTCTAGCGCCACCGTGTGCGAATTGATACAGTAGCTGCAGCCGTTGCTGGCAGAGACCGCCAGGGCAATGATTTCCCGGCTCCTGGCATCCAGAAGCGACGTCCGCCCTGCCTGCTCCGGGTGCATCCAGGTCTTCAGGTTTCCCCAGACCGCTTCCAGGAGATCCGGATTGGTTGCCAGCACGCGCCAGATATTGGGAACAAAGTCGATCCCCTTGGTCTGCATGATATCGGCGTAGATTTCCGCCACTTTCCCTTCCGCCTGATCCAAGGCCACCGGTTTGACGGTGGCCACATTCGACTCTGCCATGAGACTGGCCCTCCCAGAAAGACGATCCTGCTGCGGGCAAACCAATCCACCCAAAATTCCTGCAGGACCCCAAGACGCCCGACAGTATACGTGCCTGGCAGCGACCAGGCAGGCCGGCATTCTGGAAATCACTTGATGGGTGGTTTATCCTTGTACCGTGATATTGCCCGATCCAACGGGCACGCTTGTCCCTTACCCTTCAGCCGATAGTGGAACCATGAAAAACAAGAACGATCAAACCAGCACCTCGACGGTCAGCCGTCGTTCCTTCATCGCCGCGGCGGCAGTCACCGCCGGTGTCTCCGCCCTGAGCAAGGAGTCGTCCGCCCGTGATTACGGGAAAGGACAGCAACCGGTCCGTTACCCGGACCCGGATATCCTCGTGCTCGACGACCGGTTCAAGAATTACAAGCAGGGCAACTCTGCCATCATGCGGCTCTACCACAGCAAGCGGATGATCTGGGCCGAGGGGCCGGCCTGGAACGGTGTTGGGCGTTACCTGCTCTGGTGTGTCATTCCCACCAACGTGCAGCTCCGCTGGCTGGAAGAAAACGGCGAGGTCAGCGTCTTTCGCAACCCGGCCGAAAACAGTAACGGGAACACCTTCGACTGGCACGGCCGGCAGATCTCCTGCAAGCATCTCACGCGACGTGTTGTCCGCTACGAGTACGACGGCACCAAGACAGTGCTGGCAGACAAGTACGATGGAAAGTCGCTGAACGCTCCCAACGATGCGGTCGTGCATCCCAACGGGGACATCTGGTTTACCGACCCCGGTTACGGGGCCCTGATGGACTACGAGGGCCGGCTGGCCGAGACCAAGGAAAACTGGCCGCAGCCTTACCAGAAGGAGTCGATCTACCGAATTGACATGAAATCCGGCAAACTCGTGAAGATGAGCGACGACATTTTCAAGCCCAACGGTCTCTGCTTTTCCCCGGATTACAAGAAACTCTACGTGGCAGACACCGGAGCCAGCCACTATGACGAGGCCAAGGAAGTGATCAAGGTCTGGAATGTGGTCGAGGAATCCAGGCTGGCCGGGGGCAGGGTCTTTGCCTCCATGGACCTGGAGATGGAAAACGAGGATGGCGAGAAGGAAGTCAAGGCCGGCTTTGCCGACGGCATCCGGGCAGATATTGATGGAAATATCTGGGCCAGTGCCGGCTGGGTCGGCGAGGGCTACGACGGGGTCCATGTCTTCGAACCGGAGAATGGCGATCGCATTGGCCAGATCCTGCTTCCTGAAATATGCTCCAACGTCTGTTTCGGTGGCACCAAACGCAACCGCTTGTTCATGACCGGGAGCCAGTCACTCTATGCCGTTTATGTGAACACACGTGGTGCTCACCTGACGTAATAACACGAATACGACGCTCCCATTATCCCACCGTCCGGGCCAGGCGATGGCCCGGACGGTTTCCATTTACGGCCCCATGCATCCACCTCTTGATATCCAGCTGATTGTGGAGCAGCACCAGCACCGGTCGGGGACACCGATCACGGGCCAGGTCATTGTCACGGTCGACGAACCCCTCTCCTGTAAACAGCTTGCCATTGCGCTGCAAAACACCTCCCGGCTCCTGGACGACCGGGGAGAGGTCGTGCTGGAACAGGATTTCCAGCAAACACTGGTTGTCGACCCACTTCGGCATAACTCGTGGATATCGGGCGTGGACCCCTGTGCCCTGTACAATGGCCCCTGGGTCACCGGCAGACAGTACGAGTACCCATTTGAGCTGATGGCGCCAGAGAACGCCTGTTACCTGGGACGCCACTTCCAGTACCACTGGTTACTCCAAGCCCATGTCGTGTTCGAACCGGATTGCGGAGAACAGATGCATGCAACCGCCCTGCATCTGCTCGAGATCACCCGTGGCAGTCCCGCTTCCATCAAGCGAGAGACAACGGCCGCCAGCAGCACACAGCACCTGATCGAGGATGCCATGGATCCACCTCTGGGATGGCCTGAAAAGCTGGTCTCCCATGGCAGCTCGATGATTTTCCTTGTGCTTTTCGGTATCATCCCACTGGTCTCCGGTGCAGCAGCCGTGGTGCTGGCAATCAGTGACACCCTGGGGTTGTTCACCCTGCCACTGTTCGCAGGCAACGCGGATCCGATTTCCCTGGCTTTCACGGGTATCTGTGCATTCGGGTTCGGGTGCTACATGCTCCCGCTCATGCTGGATTCGATGCGAGGGGATGACATGCAGCTTTACATCACCCCGCACCCCCTGGTTCCGGGCGATGAGCTGCAATTCGTTGCCATGATCCACCGTTCGCTGGCCGATTCCTTCAGCGACATCACGGCCCACATCACCTGTCGGGAAAATACCGCAGGGCCGGGAACCGAGGAGACCTCCGAGGTGTTGTTCCAGAAGCAACTGTCCATTCCAGTGAGCGTGGCCGTCGAGGCCGGCCGCTGGCTGATGGTGCCTGGACGGCTTCACCTGCCGCCCGACCTGCCGGCGAGCATCACGGCGGACTTTGGAGATGTGGAATACACGTTTCTTTGCGAATGCCAGGCCCACGATGAACCGGACCCCCTGGTCTCCATTGAAGAAACACTACTGGTGGTCTGATCGTTCCTGATGAACTGCAGACCGCTTGAGATTTCACCGATCTTGTCGCACAATGACCCCGTCCGCCACCTGCCCTGACCGCCCCACAACCGAGAGGACACGACAATGACAACGCGCTGGCTTACTGGAACTGGATCTCTTTTCCTCGCTTTCATCATGGCCGTTGGCATCCATGCCCAGGGACCACCCCGCCTGCTGGTTCACGTGGGGACCTACACCAACGGGGAAAGTGAAGGAATCTACTCCTTTGCCCTGGATCTGAATGCCGGGGAACTTGTCCCCCATGGCGAGGTCACCAAGGTGGAGAACCCCTCCTTCCTGGCCATGCACCCGACGCACCGCTTCCTCTACGCGGTCAATGAAACATCCACTTTCCAGGGACAGGACGGGGGCGGCGTGAGTGCCTTTGCGGTCGACCCGGAAACCGGTGGTCTCTCGCTCCTGAACCAGAAACCTTCCGGTGGAGCCGCACCCTGCCACCTGGTCGTGGACCAGACAGGACAAAATGTACTGGTCGCCAACTACACCGGCGGAAGCGTGTCATCGCTGCGAATCGAACGTGACGGCAGCCTCGGCGAGACAACCTCTTTCATCCAGCACGAGGGATCGAGTGTGACTCCTCGCCAGAGTGCCCCGCACGCTCACTCGATCGACATGGACTATGCGAACCGCTTCGCCTTTTGTTCCGACCTGGGACTGGACAAGGTGCTGGTTTATCGTTTTTACCCGAGACGTGGAAAACTCGTGCTCGCCGGCTCTGCAAAGACGAAAGGAGCGGCCGGTCCTCGTCATTTTGCTTTGCATCCACGCGGCCGTTTTGGCTACGGCATCAACGAGATCGACCTGACAGTCAACGCGTACCATTACCGGGCGGTCAACGGGGACTTGCGTCCTTTCCAGACCCTCTCAACGCTTCCCCCGGGAGAGGAAAAAGGGGAGGGGATGTCCACCGCCGAGATCTACTGCCATCCCTCCGGACGATTTGTTTACGGATCGAACCGGGGCCACGATACGATCGTCGTCTACTCGATCAACCAGCAGACCGGGGAACTGACCTACGTTGAAAATGAACCGACCGGTGGCAAGACGCCCCGCAGCTTCGGGATTGACCCGACCGGCAACTTCCTGCTGGCGGCCAACCAGTCCACCAATGATATCCATATCTTTCGCATCAACCAGGAAACCGGGGAACTCGACCCCACCGGCCATGGGATTAACTGCCCCACGCCGGTCTGCGTGATCTTTACATTCGTCCCCTGAACAAGAGACCGAGCATCGACGTGAAACGTGCACCCCAGCTGATCCTGCTCGCTACCATGCTCTGCCTGGCCGGCTGTGATGCGATCAGGGGGAAACCGACGATCCTGGGGACCTGGGAAGCGGACGATAGCCCAGGTTCCACCTTCACCTTTCGTAGTGACGGAACCGTTATCATGAACCAGGACGGTGAGGCCCTCCCTGCACGGGATTACGCCGTCGACGAGAGTACCACACCCATCACCCTGGTCATTGACGGCAAGCAGGGGACCGCACTGTTTACCGACCAGGACCAGGTGACGATCACCGACCACCAGGGGGCCCCGAGGAGCTTCCACCGCAAATGATCCGCTACTGGACCACGTAGCGGGCCTTCTCGGTTGCTTTCCAGTAGCGGTCGAACTCAGCCCCAACGCTTTCATCAATCATCTCGGTCCGCACCTGGTTGTCATAACGGGGAGGAGGGCCAGGTATCTCGTCTCCCAGCAAGCGGGAAAGAAATCGCAGGTTGTCGGTACAGCCCGGCTGGTGAGCGTCGTGGCGGCAGTAAATCGTCGGCCCCTGCTTGTAGCGAATCCGCACCAGGAAGGGCTCGTACTGTGGCATGGCCACCTCGGAGTAATAGTGCAGTTTCTCCATATCGATTTCCACTCCCAGCCCGGGCCCCTCCGGGACAGCGATCGAACCCTGCTCGATCGGCGCGATGGTCGTGGTGATATCGTCCCGCCAGAGCCGTGCCAGGTTGACGTGGTCCATCGTGGCGGCCGGAAAAACCGCTGCCTCGTGAGCCAGAAACGCCTGGTTGATCTGGCCTCCACACTGCTGCAGCATGATCGGCAGCCCCACGCTCTGGGCAATCGCCGCGGTCTGCACCGCATGGCCAATCGGAGCGTGCCCCGCCATGTAACCATCACAGAGACCCCGCACGAGAAAATTTCTGGGGCCGTGATGTGCCACCACCGGCGTCTCCAGTTCCTCACGCAGCCTGCTCCAGCCGGACGGCTCTGCCGCGGTCACTGGATCTTCCAGCCGCCCCACGATTTCATGCCGGTCAAGCCGTTTCATCAGCGGCAGGACCTGCTCCAAGGGGGCGTTCATATTCAGGTCCAGGTGGAGACGGAAGTCGGGAGCTGCTACCGCTTCCATGGCAGCCACCTGGTCTTCCACATTCTGCACCTCGTCACAATGGTATTTCAGCCAGCGATATCCCAGGCTGTGCGCCTGCTGGACCTCCCTGGCCAGGGCCTCGGGGACCTGCGAGACCGTCCAGGCAGCAACAGGAATCCGGCTGCGTACCCGGGGGCCAATCAGCTTCCAGGCCGGCACCTCCAGGTACTTTCCCATCAGGTCGTACATCGCCATGTTCAGTTCCAGGCTGGCGGTATCGTTGATCCAGTCAAAGGGACTGCTGCCGATGTACTTCTTCACTTTTTCCTCGGTTAACTGGAGCATGCCCCAGTTCTCCCCGTAACCAACAAGGCCGAGGTTGGTGCTTACCACGTGAATCGCACGAGCCTGGATGCCACGACCGTGGTAGCGAAAAAGCGTGGTGGCATTCAAATCGTGGTAGGGAAGAAAAACCTGGTAGGAACGGATTCCTGTAATCCGCAGGCGATCCTGGCCCCTGGCAAATCGGCGCCGCAGCGGCGCAGACCAGCTTTCGGTCCCGGACAGCATCAGCGCGGCGGCTGCCGCTGCGGTAAAATGACGGCGGCTCATGACTGGCATGATCTGCTCCCCCACTCGAGTCCTTACTGCCGGAACACTACAATGTGATCCTCCAGCACGTTTCTGGTTAAGAACGCATTGTCACCAATCTCATTCCATGGAGCAAACAAGCATGAGTGCCGAAGCAAAAGCGATCGAACTTGGCATTGAATTTCCGGACCAGGAACCAGGCTACCTGAACCTCTGCATCCGGACCGGCAACCTCCTGATCACGTCCGGGCACACCAGCGACATCAAGGGAAAGCTCGGCAATGACCTCGAGGTCGAGCAGGGCTATGCTGCCGCCCGGGAGTGTGCGGAAAAAATCCTCGCATCCGTGCATGCCGAGCATGGCACCCTCGACGGGCTTCGTGTGATCAAGGTGCTCGGCTGTGTGAATTCCACGCTCGAATTCACCGAGCAGCACCTGGTGATTAATGGCACCTCCGACCTGCTGCACGAGATCTTCGGCAAGGAGGGGGACGGCTACCATGCCCGCAGTGCCCTGGGATTCGCATCCCTGCCGACCGGCCCGGCGGTCGAAGTCGAAGCGATCTTCGAGGTCAAGGACTAGCGGCGGAGTGAATCGGCCGGTGGCGGCCGAAAGACGCGGCGCTGAAGTTCGGCGGGAAACCGGTACGTCCCACTGTCGAACGGGTTGTCGCTCGCTTTCCAGACCCTGCCATCCCGGAGGTACATCTTCTGCTGCTGCTCGAGGGGCAGCGGACCGGACCCAACCCGCCCAAAGACGGCGATCTGGTTCCCCGATTCATCCACGGCCCGATCCCTGTCAATTCCCTCGCTGACTGCAAGGGCCTCCGAGCCATGGGGAAGCGGGTAGGTGGCGATTAACCGTGGTGTCGGACGTGGACTGAAACCGTCATTCCCATGGGTCTCGGCCGACGTCAACTGGACAACTCGCAATCCGTGACAGCCGTCGGCAAGGTAGGCGAACTCGCTGATATTCGTGATCCCCAGCTTGACGTCGTTGAGGTCATCGATCTTTCCTCCGGCATCAAAGACCTGGTCGAGCATCGGTCTTTCCGGATTGCTCACATCGAGAATCTTCAAACCACCCTTTCCGGCAGCAACATAGGCATACGTGCGGGCGACATAGATATTGCGTGCATCTCTCATCGGAAGTGCCGCCACCTGCCGGGGATCCTCGAGATCCGTCACATCCAGCACCTTGATGCCGTCCATGTCACAGACAAAGGCATAACGAAACTGCACCTCGACCGCCCGTGGCTGGACGATCCCCCCCGAAACCATTCTGACAAATCTTGGTTTAAAGGGGTTTTCAATATCAACAATTGCCAGGCCTCTCTCACAGCAGATATAGGCATAATGACCGACAATGGTCAGGTTCGTCGCATCGTTGAGCATTCCACCGGGATTGAACATGATAATCGGTTTATAAACCCGCTCCCCATCGTCGCCTTCCTTTTGCACCCTCTCGCGTTCAAGCTTGTTCAGGACATTGTCTTTATCCACAAAATTATTGAGTGGATTTCCATCCAGAAGCGTCCTGGCGAAGACGCAGACCAGGCCCTTCTTCAAGTCCGTCACGTAGACAAAACCATACATCCACGGGACTGGGTTCTCGGCGTTAATTGCCGGCTGAAAGCGTGTCGGGTCCGGCGAGATCGTGGACGGTGACGCGACTGCCGTGGCATAGGGTGTGTCGGCATAAAACACCTGTCCAAGCGGAGAGACCGGCGCCGTGGTGATCCGCTCGGAAAAGGCCTTGTCGTCGAGAAAGGCAATATCAAAAAGCCGCAGCCCGGCCGGCCCACAGGCGGCATAAAGATACTCGCCCCGCGCCTGCAGGTCGAGAATCTTGGGTTGCTCACCATGTGGTTTCAACTGGTCCCAGATATCCATACCCGGGTGCTCGTGGGCATGCTGGAGAATGCGATGGTCCTCCTGGTGCTGTTGATATTCCTCCGGATACGCCAGGCTGTGAAGCTTGCTTCCAATCACCGCCTGGGGCTCATCCTGCTCGGTTACCACGACCGCCTCCAGGCCATGAGAACCCGTTGCGATCCAGCAGTACTTGCCAATGAAATTGGTGTAATTCGTTCCCTGCATCAGCAACTGTGCCATCAGCGCATTATTGTCGTCGTCGGTCGAGAGATGACAGTCACTGCACATCTTTGTTTCGTGTGTTCCAGCCGTGTTCCCACCACCCTGGTATCCAGGCCCCCCGCGCACTGTGTGAGGCACATTGGGACTAAAGGCAATCCCGCTCATCCCTCCCGCGGAGATCGTCTGCTGCTGGCTGTAAATCGACTCCCGGCGGGCATTGTAGGACGTTACGTGGATGGCGCAGGCCGAACGGACCGGGCCAATTCGGTTCTTGGTGACATCCCCGTCGAGCCCCAGCATGTAGACGTCATCCCGCAGCGTCTGGAAATTGTACGAGGTGTAGTTGCGGCTGACGCTGCCTTCATTGTGCAGGTCGGCCGCCTTGACGTTCGCCCGCTGGGTCAGGTGACAGCCAAAGCAACTCGGGTTCCAGGAAGAATGACAGGCGATACAGCTCATCGATGTACCCTGGCTTTCAGCCTTGCTTCCCTGGTGGGCACAGCGAGGATCACTCCCGTCCCCTCCCCAGGCCATTTTTCCGCCGTCATCAAAACGCACCGTCTTGGCCATGTGGCTCTTGACGTTGTAGTGCCTGCTTTGCGGATTCATCGTGGCGGCGGTCTGCACGACCACCCAGCTGAGCCCCTCCTCCACCATCGAATGCTGGATTAACTCATCGTCGACAACTTCAAATCGGGGTTTCCCGAAAGGAGTGCTCTTGCCGAGCAGGTTCGTGCCCCCAGGAGGTGCGGCCGGCCCGGTGGTCGGCATGACCACTGGACGACCATTTTTTAATAACTCTGCGATCTGGCCCACCACGCTCTCGGTTGGCGAACCGTGGCAATCCACACAGCGAATCTCGATGGCCGCCCGCACCTCTCCATAGAGCTTCGTATTGCCGTGACTGTCGACTGTGAAGTGGCAATCCACACAGTGCATCCCCTTTTCCAGGTGGATGTCCATCAGGTGCACCGGTGTCCCATCCCGCTTTTTACCGTGAACTCGCTCTTCGGCCGTGGGAGGAACCATCGCTCGCTGCAGTCCGGCATTGTCCTTGGCAACGATCTCTCCTGCATGGTCCAGCAGGTTTCCCTTGCGGTCTTTCTTGAAGACCGCACGAAAGATCCAGCCATGGCCATGGAAGTCGGCAAACTGCGTGTGCTGCAGCTTGTCGTTCAGGTCGGTGACATTGTCGAGAAATTCCGGGTCGGACCATTTCCCTCGCAGCGATGCCTCCTCCGGGTTGGCCATCCATCCCTGGACAATCTCCTCGGCGGTCAGGTCTCGCTGCTTTTCTGGGTACATCAACTCGCCGTCGGTTTCATTATCCCACCACATGAAACCAAGGTAGGTATTGAGCACGTTGGTGCCGGGATGGACGTGGCAGACGATGCACTGGCTGGTCGGCATCCCCACGGTGAACTTGTGGGTAATGGGGTGTCCCGGCTCGTCACGAGGAATGGTCGGATCCCCGCTAAAGCTCAACCCGCGGTTCCCGAAACGGGCATAAGGACCTGAATGCACCTCCGACCGATCATTGGCGTAGACCACGTGGCAGGCAGTGCAGCCGCTGGACCGGTAATCTCCCGGGTGGTCATTCGTGCCCAGGAAATTCAAGGTCGGGTCAAGCAGCCGCGTCTTCTGAAGACCAATAAAGACCGGATCCGTCCGGTTCTCTGTCCCCGGGCCTCGCAGACTCAATCGCTCCCGGGGTCGCCCCGGTTCTTCCAATCGCTCCGGAATACCAAGCTCGGCACGAAACCGACCACCTCGCTCAAAGTAACGCAGAATGTTGCCCGGCTGAGACACCTCGAAGCGGGGCAGGGGATCCAGGAAAGGGAGCACCCCTTTCTTGAGGATCTCGTCGTCGGTTGGCGGTGGCACTGTGAACATTCTCTGTGGCACCCCGTTCATGCTGTAGCTTTCACCGAAACGGGCATGCTTGGTGGGAAAAGCCCCGTTGTTGTAAAGGGCTGCTCCCCAAAGCATGCAGCCATGCGTCATCATGCTCTTCTTGACCTGCAGCACCTCGTTCGGGTGGCACTTGCCGCAGGTCGCATGGGCAATTCGCAGGTCCCCCGGGTTCACGAACCGGATGAATTCCGGGGACTCACGATTCAGCAACGTGTAGGACCGGACCGGGTTGGCCGAGGATCGCCAGGCATCCGGAAAACGGGGAGCGACGTGGGCGCGATGCTTGTCTTTCTCTTCTGTCGGATCCCCCCCATGGCAGTCGGTGCAGCCAAGGTTGACAGTCCCGGTCGTGTGCATGTCGCCCGTATTGAGGTGACAGACGACACAGCCACGACTGTTCTCGTGTGCCTGCTCCGGCGTCTGGGAAAGCAGCGTGGTCCCATCCGGGTCCGGCGGGATCGGATGCGATGGAGCCACACCGCGATGTTGCAATCGCCACTGCTGAAGATAACGCGAGAGTGGATCTTTCGTGGCGGGAGCCGCCTTATCGGAGATCACCACGTGCACCGGTCGCTCGGCCCATGCTGCCGCGTAGCTCCCCAGCAGGAGAAACGTACCCAGGAGAGGAATAATCCGGACCTTGCGTATCATGTACCGTGCCATCCCACCCGCAAAAACGAAAACCGCGATGTCAAACTCTACCGGTTTTATCGGTTATCCGGGTCAGCGAGATAAAACCAATTCAGACCACGGCTTAGGTCCGATCCACCGAGTACAAGGTGAGACCAGCCTGGAGCCTGAAGACAGGAAGGCTTGGCAAACCACGCAAATTACTTTGGACCCCAACAGGCCTTCTCATGCATGGAAAACTACTTTTTCACATTTTGGGCCTGTCGACCCTCTGCCTGATATCAGCCGTTTCGCTCAAAGCTGAAGAACCGCCAGTCGATGACGAACATCGTAGCGGCCACGCCTCCTCCATCGCTCCCTGGGCCCGACTCAGCGGATCTCGCCATTATTCCGGCGGTTTTTTGGGGGGAGGCGCCGCCTGGCGAGGTGAAACCCGCAGCGAGATCCAGGGGACCTGGGGCTGGGATTTCCATGGGCTGATAGGGAGCAAGAAGATCTGGCTCGGCTGGCGGAATGGCCGACGGGACCAGGGCGGCCAGGGTGCCTACAAGACCGACGGACCGCGCATTATCAACCGCGGCCACGGCCACTAGCCCAGGGCTACTGCCCCAGGGCCCTGCGCAGTTCGCTCATGACCGCCCGGAATGCCTCCGGCTCGAAATCACTCACGGCCTCCAGCGCGGCCGGAAGCTGTTCGTCGATCTTCTCGTCCTGCCCCCACGGCAGATCCAGCCTCAACTGGATCGCGAGCCGCTCAAGCAGGTCCGCTGATTTCTCCTGGATCACGGGCCTGTACTGCCCAAGGACAACCACAAAGGCCCAGCCGATTTGCCTCGCCGATTCATAATCGACGGTCGGCGACTCCGCTTGCTGGCAGAGCTGCAGAAGAAGCCGGTCAACATCTCCCTCCTGGAGGGAGACCCCCCGCAGTGATTGAACCAGGACCCCGACCTCATCCACCACCCCCCCTGCCGCCAGTGCAATCTGCCCGGCGTCGCCAAAGGGGCGACGATCAAGCTCCTTGCCAACATTCACAAGCCTGGCATTCACCCTGTCCAGTGACCCACTCAGCGGTAAAAGCGTCGTGGGCCAGTAAAGAAGCTGCGGACGGCCGGGGCGGAGCCTGTAGCCCAACACCTCGTTCGCTCGCACCTGCCTCCAGCTGGGAAGCTTGAGATCGTGATGGCAGGAATAACAGTCAAAAAGAGCCAGTTCGGGCCAGGCCGGCCCGCCAGGCTCCATGCTGTTTTCTGCCTGCTGCTTGATCATCCTGACGGAGGTCTGAAAGGCGACTGCCGCACTCATCACCACCGACTCCAGCCGACGGTACTCGGTCTGCGTAACTCGATTGACATCGTAGAAGGCTGCATCATGGAGAAACTGGGTGCCCTGCTTCTCTTCCATCGTTCGCCAGTGACGGGGCATCTTCTCAAGGAATGTCTCCAGCTCGATGCTCGGTAGCGGGGGATGGCCTGCTGCGTACATCTCGTGCGTCACGATGCGGTTCTTCGAACCGTCCCCAATATGGCAAGAAAAACAGAGACTGGCCCTTTGCTCGGGGTCACGCACATTCGTCATCCCGAAGTCTTTTTTCGTAGCGTCCGGATGACGAAAATCCCGCCTTATGCCATCTGGAGCAACCGGTGACCTTAACCGCCACTCAACAGACCGATGCCTCGTATCCCAAAGGGAACTTCCCCCGTGACATGATTCGCAGGTGACACCGGATTCCTTGTATTTCGTATTCGGATCCTCATTCGCACCTTTTTTCGCGACCCAGTGGGGGTTGGAATGACAGCTTGTACACTGGCTCGCCTGTGCCAGCCCATCTTGCTTGATGTTCAGAACATCCAGCATATCTCTCCCCAACTTGGTTTCCAGAATATTGGAGAAAGCCCTGGCATGCTTGTCCTTTTTGACCCAGTCTTCCGCCTCGGTCAGCTCAATGAACTTGATGGTCCCCCTGGCTTTCGCTGCACCGGAAGGTTCCTCATGACAGTCAAAGCATCCGGAACTGCCGAGGTACTCACCGACCTGCTGTGCTTCCTGCGCACGCAGAACATTGGCCCCAAGCACCAGGACCAGCCAGGACAGGGTTACCAGAATGCGCATCTTAGTTCTCCTGCTTTTCATTGAGCTTCTTCTGGAATTCGAGAATCTCCGCCAGGACCTGCTTGAATACGCTGCCAAATTTCTTCGGGCTGTCAAAACGCCTTTCTGTCGATACCGGGAAGGCCAACAGATCACGGATCTGCTTGAGTGCCTTTTCCTTCCCGCTCTCCTCCGTGATCACATGCAATGCCAGATAGGCCTGGACCGCGCGATCCCAGTTACCAACCAGCTCCTTTCCATCGCTGCTCTCCATGATAGCAGTCAGCTCCTCTCGATCCGCCACCAGGGGACGCTGGGAGAACCATTTATCGAGCTTCTGGCGTGTGGTCCGGGCCAGGCGCGCTATTTCTTCGTTTTCCGGAATGATCTTCGCGGCCATAGCCCGCCGGAGTTCCTGCCACTCTTCCTGGAATTCCTGCCCTGCCGCATCATTGCTACCAGCCGCCAGTCGGGCCGGCATGAACAGGTACCACTCACTGGCCGGCAGCGTGACCTTTCGGATGGACGCGGGCTGCGGGTCGACACCAAATCCTCGCACCTGCCGCCAGCTACGTGGCGACCCCAGGTCATGATGACAGGAATAGCAGTCGACGTCTGCAAACTCGGGCCAGACAGCATCCTCATGGCCCTCGGCAGCCGCGGTCGCACGACGGGCAAGCTGGGAGAGCGATGCATCGGCCGCCACCTGCTGTCCGGCCAGCCATAGCTCCAGCTTGTGATCTTCCGGGCTGCGAGCATTTTTCCGGTCCCGGCTCCCCTTCCAGTGACCTGGCATCATCGACAGGTAGGCGGTGAGCTCGAACTTGAGTGCCGGGTGCCCGGCGGCGATCCAGTCATGGTTCACCTCCCGTTGCTCATCCCCTACATGGCAGGCAACACAAAGCCGTGCCCGCTGGTGTGCATCATTCGTATTAAATAATCCTTGCCTGGCTTTTTCCGCGGCCGTCTGGTCAATGAAATCGGTTCGGTAATGGGTCGTGAGCCATTTCTCCGCCGGTCCATGGCACAGCTCACAGCTCACCCCCTCCCAGGTTCCTTCTCGACAATCGGCATCGGCTACAGCCTGCCCAACCGGCATACCATGACAGGCAACACACTTCTGCATCACCTGCCAGTACTGCCCATCATCCGGCGAGAGTCCCAGGTTCCTGAACATCGACCGCGAGCGTTCGCCATACAGCACGGCATGCCCGCGCTGATGTGGATCCTCTTCGAGCCAGACCAGGTACTCGTCACGACGCATGCGGTCATCGTTTGTTGCATCCGGTCGCACGCTCCCGTGGCACCCGGTCGAGGCACAACGGCGGGCACCCAGGTTCCGGTATCCCTGCGAGGCAGCAACCTCCCAGGGAAGGGGTGCCTGTAGCCCTGAAGTCCGGTCGGCAGGATCTTGCCCCTCACTGGCAGAAAACGCGGCCAGCCCGGCAATCGCAATCATCATGAACAGGAAGCGACGTTTCATTTCCCTGAACTCTGCTTGGCATTTGATTTGTGAATGTAATCAAGGAGTGCGGCGTCCTGGGCCGTCCCCACAGGCTCTGCAGGATGGTACCGGTGGCACTCGGTACAGCGGCTCGCTGCGGCCCCGGAATTTGTCTCAAGGCGACCCCCATGACATTGTCGGCATACCTCAATTGATGGCATGAGGATGTCTGCCGCGCGGACGCTCCCAATGTCATTACGACCGGCAGAGGCTGTTGTTTTCACATCATGGCACTCGGTACAGGCAAAAGGCTTTTCACCATCAAGCGTGATCTTCGTGTCATGGCGATCGTGACGGAAGCGGGCGTGCGAAAGCCATCGCACCGGCACCCTCGGCTGAACAATCTTCCAGTCCACCCTGGCATCAGCCCGCGATTGCTTTTCGGTCTGGTGGCAAAGCTGGCAGCCATACTTCAAGTCCCCCTGGCCGGCCACAGGTCCTGCAGCAAAAAGCTGGTTCTCCATGACAGGCAGGCGTTGCTCCACCCAGTCCCAGTTGTTACTTGCCGTCGGAAGCCTTCCCGGCTTGGATGGATCCAGCGGTCGTTCAACAGGAAGATCAAGTTCTTCCGGATGCTGCTGGATGTAATCCATTAACCGATCCCGCAAGACACCCCGGATAAGCTCGGCAGATTCATGAGGCAGTGGGTTCATCGTATCGACCGATTCCCGGTGGACGGTCGCCAACTGGCGGGAAAACGATAACTGGTGGCACTGCTTGCAGTGGTCCTCGTAACGGACCGGCTTCATGTAGGCACCCTCGTCATCTGCCTGGTGACAGTCGGCACAGGAGAGTTTTTTCATCGACGCGGATTTTTCCCCGGGATCGTAATCACGATGGTCCGGAGGAAGCGACATCCCCCCTGGATCCATGTGGACATCGTGGTTGAAAACAAGCCTGCTTCGGTCCTGCCACTGCCCATCCAGCCACTCTGCTACCTGGTGCACACCATGTGGACTCTCCGGCAGCGAATCTTCTCGAAGCAGGGCAATCTCTGGATGATCTGCCAGGGAGGAGATGGAAGAAACAAAATGACCTTCCCCGGCCGTCCTGAAGGCTGCCAGGTCCCGATGACAACGAAGGCAATGCTGATCCGTGACAAGCGTCAGATCCTCATCCCCCTGATGCTCCTTGTGGCAGGCGGTGCAGTCGTCCAGCACTCCCTCGGTCATGGCGGCCGGATGATGGTCGGACGCATCGTCCGAATGACACTGCTTGCAGCCGTGTTGAAAATCTGCCGAGTCAATGCCAAGTGTCCGCTGGAGAAGATGAAAGGACGTGTGGTGACACTGTTCACACTTGTCATCAAATAGCCGGTGCGGGCCGGCTACCGGCCTCGCCTGGTAAATCTGGTTATCTCCTCCCCAGATCATGACGATGACCCCCACCGCCATGATGACAGTCACAATCCAGCAGACCTGGCGACGAACCCGCCGAATCGGATCTTCATGACGAGTCGACTCCACGTCGAACCGATCGCCAATCGAATTATGGACGCGCCGATCAGCCACCAGGATTCACCCTCTGTTTTTTCAATGCGAGTTAAAAATAAACGGCTGTGACAATATGTGCGACACCAAGAACAAGCAGGGCAATCGACATCGGAACATGGACAACCAGCCATCCGTGCAACCAACGCTGCAGTTTTAGCTGGGCAATCAACTGCCGGCGCTCGTCGATGACCTGCTCGACTGCCTGCACGGCAGTCGACATCTGTTCCGGCAAAGCCTCTCCCAGCTGGGCAAACACACCCTGGGATTGTGTGGGATTCAACAGTGGGGAACCCTCCGGAACGGCCTCGGCAAGGAAAGGGCGTGCCGTTTTCAGGTAAAAACTCCGCAGGATCCGCTGTGGCTCAAACCCCTCGGCCTCCTCCTCTTCGGGATCAGCAAACAGACTCCCACAGATGCCGGTGACATGATCATCGGCGGTCTCTCGCAATCCACGCGTTACAACCGGAAGTTGCTCGAAAATTGCCTGCTCCGGTAACGTTACTTTCATCAGGCGAGGGACATATTGTTGAATCAACAGTCCGATAACACCGCTCACCATGACCACCAGGTAAATCCACATCAGGCCCTGTTCAAGCAGCCCGCCAAAACGAAAACCGGTGTGAAACAGCGTGACCGGCAGACTCAACAAACTCAACCAGATATGCCCCTTCAGCCACCAGGCTGCGGTCCCCACCTGCCACCTGGGCATTTTCTTGCGGGCGGCAAGAAGCCCGGCAAAGGTCATCAACGCAGCTGCCAGGATCCCAAATGCCAGGCCCGGCAAACTCCCCCCCCGGGGGCCGTCCGTTGTGGCCATACAATACCAACCGTACAGACCAGCCAGCAGGGTCAGGGCTACGATCGATAAGATGGCCCACGTTCGATGGGTTTTATCGATAATCACAGAAGCAGCATCGAAAAGGACAGGAGTAAAAACCAGACAACACAACTCATCATAAACAGAGCATGGAGAATTGCCAGCAGGACAGGAAAACCGAAAGAACACAAAGACCAATTGCTCCACTAGCCTGCGCAATTAGAATGATGTCGTACAAGAATCCGCTTCCCATATCGGCAATCCGCCATGAATGAAGTGCCTCAGGTTGAAAGCCTGAAAACGATCGTCGTGAAGCCGGAAGTGGAGCTTGAACTGGGCCCACGGGACATGGTGCTTAATTCAGAAGAGCTTGAAAAACTTGAACTGTTCGGAAAACTGAAAAAACCCATATCCGTGGAGAAATTCCCCGGATCCATTGTGCTGCGAAATTTCCAACAGGGAGAGGTCATCTGCCGACAGGGGGAGGCCGGTAACAGCGCCTTCTACATCACCCGATCTATCGATCTGGAAACTCTTTTCAATCGGCCACTCGAATCGACCACCCAGTCCGAGCAGGAAGTTGCAACCGCGCATATCCTGGGAGGAGCGTCGGTACAGGCAAGGCCACGTTCGTGGTGGCAGAGGCTTTTTCCCTCCTCCCCGAAAACAGCGGATACCCCCGAGGACAACCCGGGATTTATCCCCAATGATGGCCCCTCCGACATCGATTTCGAAACTCGCCGGGCACCCATGTATGAAGGAGATGTGTTCGGCGAAATGAGCTGCATGACGCATGCGCCCCGATCCGCCACGGTCGTCGCTACGCGAGATTGCTACATGATCGAATTCATGCGGAATATCTTCGACCAGATGCAAAAAGACCAGGGGTATCGCCAGCAGGTGGATCTCGTCTACCGGGAACGTGTTCTCGACAGCCATCTCAAACAACTGGAGTTTTTTCGAGACCTCGAATCCCATCAACTCGCCGAATTAACGAGCGGGGCCACTCTGCACGTCTACGATCCGGGCGATGTGATCTGCGATGAATACGACCCCTCCGACAGCGTCTATATTGTCCGTAGTGGGGTCGTGCAGGTTGTCACAGGTGCCAGTGCCTTCATCTCAGAAGACCTTGTTCAGGACTGGCCGGACTTCTGCCAGTCACTCATCCCGGCAGGTGAAGAGACGGCATTCAGGTCCGGTGACACACCGACGGCTTCCCCCTCAACACAACCCTCCTCCGCGGTTGACGACATCCTGGCGGCCGCTCGCGGGGGCGCTCCGGCCGAGGATGAAAAGACGCCCGAGCCAGGGTCCGTTGACGACATCCTGGCGGCCGCTCGCGGGAGCGTTCCGGCCGAGGAAGAAAAGAAGCCCGAGCCAGGGTCCGTTGACGACATCCTGGCGGCCGCTCGCGAGGGCGGGGCGTCCGAAAAAGAATCCTCCCCTGTTACCGACGAGGATACGGATCAACCAGTAAAGCTAGTCAGCCCCCCCCTCAAACCGGTAACTTCTGCGGCAGACCTGGTCTGGCACTGGTGTACATCTTCTGTCCAGGCGGCGGTTCGCCGAATCACATCGGCGACTGCCGGCGAGGAAGACCACCAGCTTGTCACGTCCGCTCTCAACCAGTTAATCAAGAAACGGGAGTTTGCAGCCTCCAAGGATCTCCTGCCGGTCTTGCAGCGAGAGGACGTCGCCAAGCATGTCAACTCCTTTCCCAAGGGCATCAAGGGGGCGGGGAAGGACTGGTCGGAACTTGAGGTCCGGATTGCTAATTTTGCTGCTCTTCGCAGTCTCTTCCCGAGCCACCTTCCCGGCCGCCATGGATTTTCCGGCCCCCCTCGCATCCTTGGGTACCTTGCCAGGGGGGAGTGTTTCGGCGAAATGGGAGTGATAGCAGAACAACCACGATCAGCAAGCTGTATAGCTTATGATCATCCAACGGATGACCCGGGCCGTCGCCCGGGACGCGTGGAAATTGTCCGCATCGACGCTGGCGTTTTTCGATCGCTTTTAGACGGATCTGCATCACTTGACCGGGCCATCCGGGCCCTGGTTCAAGAACGCCAGGCGGAACTGGATACGCGGCCGGCAATTGGTGAGTCATCCCCATGGGATTCATCTCCTGAATTCCGGGACAGTGGCCTGATCCAGGGCCAAAACCTTTTGCTGATTGACCTGGACAGTTGCACGCGGTGCGGAGACTGTGTGCGGGCCTGCATCAATACCCATGACGACGGATACAGCCGGCTGTTCCTGGACGGGCCCCGGTTTGACCGTTTTCTCGTTCCCTCGGCCTGTCGGCTATGCCTCAACCCGTCCTGCATGATTGGCTGTCCGGTGGGATCTATCCAGCGCGGTTCCAATGGCCAGATCGAGATCCGGGACTGGTGTATTGGCTGCTCGCTTTGTGCCCGGCAGTGCCCTTATGATTCAATCCAGATGCATGACGTGGGCTTAATTCCGGAACAGGCCCTGGGATGGAAATATGCACACGAGAGTGCCGCTGGAAAAACAGGCTGGAAGGAATCCTCCAGCCATAAAAACTGGTCTGTTGGAGCATCCCCTTTCCGCTGGTCGCTTGATTTCCAGTCCGACCTTTCGCAGCAGTCACCGGGCGCCTGGTCTCCCGGTAGTTCCAGGGTGGTGGAGCCGATTCTCTTTTCCTATGAGATGAAGTTGGACTCCTCCCAGTTCTCTCAACTGGGGCTCCTTCGTCTCCAGGTGATTTCAGAGCAACTTGACGCCACAGCCTGGATCAACGGCACCTCGATTGAATTAACCCAGGATGCCAAGCAGAAGAAAAAGGGGGAGCATGTGGCTGAATTCCATGCCAGCGATGCTCTCCAGTCCGGCCAGAACAGGATCGCGATTCAATTAAGCCCCCCCAGCGATGGAGAGAAGACCCCCCAGCTTACGGACGGCGCTGTCGTTCTTTCCACGCGGCTCGATCCGGTCCCCGAAGTCGGTGTGATCACAGCGGCGACGGCCGATGGTGTTGTACGTCCCAGTGTGGAACTCGTCACGGATCGAGCGATCGTCTGTGACGTCTGCAGTGGCCTGGATGGGCAGGGCCCCGCCTGCGTCAGCCAGTGTCCCCACGAGGCAGCGATGCGTGTCGATGCCAGGTCCTATTTCCCCGTCCATAACTAGCACCATTCTTTCAACAACCTTGAGGAAAAACCCATCGTGCTTGAATACCTCGCAGATCATGTCGTGCTGTCCTGTCTCCTTGGCCTGGCAGTATTGATACTCCTTGTTTTTATCCGTGACATGCTCCAGACACGCCATGCGATCATCCGCAACTTCCCGGTGATCGGCCATATCCGCTACATGCTGGAAACGATTGGCCCGGAAATTCGCCAGTACTTTGTTGCCAATGACAAGGAAGAACGGCCCTTCAACCGGGACGAGCGTCGATGGATTTATGCGTCCTCCAAGGGACAGAACAGCACATTTGGCTTTGGCACGACCGAACAGATTTACGAGATTGGTTATCCGGTCATCAAGCACTCGACCTTTCCTTTCCCCGATTCGAAGGCAAAATATCCCGGTGATGACCCCACGGCGATTCCCGGTCTGAAGGTGATTGGAGAACGTCATGGTCGTGCTCGATGTTACCGCCCTTCCTCGATCATCAACATCTCGGCCATGTCTTTTGGTTCTCTTGGCGAAAAAGCCATCTCGGCCCTGAATGTCGGGGACCGTGAAGCCAACTGCATACATAACACGGGCGAGGGGGGGATCAGTCCGTACCATTGTCTTGGCGGGGACCTGATGTGGCAGCTGGGTACCGGCTATTTCGGGGCCCGGAAAGATGGTCTTTTCTCTATGGATGTTCTCGCCGGGCAGGTGGAAAAGCACCCACAGGTACGTTGCATCGAAATCAAGCTTTCCCAGGGAGCCAAGCCGGGGAAGGGGGGGATTCTTCCCGGGAGCAAGGTGACTGCAGAAATAGCTCGTATCCGGGGGATCCCGGAGGGGAAGGACTGCTATTCTCCCAATGCCCACTCGGAATTTGACACGGTCGACGAGATGATTGACTTTATCGAGATGCTTGCGAGCCGCACAGGGTTACCGATCGGCATCAAGAGTGCCATCGGCCAAATCGACTTCTGGTATGAACTTGCCGAGCGCATGCGTGATCGCCGCGAGGGACCCGACTTCATCGCCATTGACGGGGCAGAGGGGGGCACGGGCGCCGCGCCACTTACTTTCAGTGACCACGTCGCGCTTCCCTTCAAGGTGGGATTCAAACGGGTTTACCAGGTTTTCCAGCAGGCCGAGTTGTCCAGGGAGATCACCTGGATCGGGAGTGCCAAGCTGGGATTTCCTGACCGAACCATGGTGGCCATGGCGATGGGAGTTGACCTGATCGGCATTGCCCGGGAAGCGATGCTTGCCATCGGCTGCATCCAGGCACAAAAGTGCCATACCGGACATTGCCCGGTGGGCGTGGCCACGCAAAGCGGCTGGTGGCAACGGGGCCTGAACGTGCACCACAAGGCCAATCGTTTTGCGTCCTACATCCGGGCCT
This sequence comes from uncultured Pirellulaceae bacterium, assembly GCA_964476375.1. Classification (GTDB taxonomy): domain Bacteria; phylum Planctomycetota; class Planctomycetia; order Pirellulales; family Pirellulaceae; genus SAT2750. The sequence goes on along the minus strand of CAYYZW010000210.1, from coordinate 821 downwards.
TTCGCAAGGAGCTGTTAGCCCTGGCGCATGCGGCTGGCTATGAACATCCGCAGCAGATCACCTCCAATGACATTGAGGGCTGCACCGGGGTGAATACTTTTTCCACGCTCGAAGAATCCCTTGGCTACAAGTGTGACCGCCTTGAGTTGTCGAGCATGGAAGATTTGACCCCGATTGATTAAATAACCATCCTGAGGGATGGTCGGCACAGGAAATAACAGGCCCCTAACGTTTTCTTTTTTGCGTTCGATCTCATGCTAAAAATTCGAATCCGCAATGATAACCAGAGCGAGGATCTCTCCTTGGCCGAGGACCCCATCCTGATCGGCCGGGTCGATGATGGGAACCCTCACCGCTTCGTTACCAACGACCGTTATGTATCTCGTGACCAGCTGACGATAGAAAGACTACCAAACGATCATGTCAGAGTAGAAAACCGCGGTGGCAAGATAACTTTTTCGGATGGAACGGTGGCCGAGAAAGGGGAGACCGTGGAGGTGAGTGTTCCTGTCGGGATTACCGTCGGATTCACAACACTGGAAATCACCCCGCAGATCGACCTGGAACCGCCCAGTGCGTTCCAGACGATTGCAAGGCCCATCAAGGGCGCGCCCGATGCCCAGACACTCTCTCCCGTCGTCGCTGCCAAGAGTGCACCGTCAGCGGAAAACCTGGCACAGGTCTTCGAGACGCTGATCTCTGTCCAGAGGGCAGCTGCCGGATCCTCGGAATTCTACCGTGACACGGCCCAGGCGGTTGTTCAGTTGGTGGGGCTGGATCGCGGCATGGTCCTATTGCGTTCCGGTGAAGGCTGGGAAACG
>CAYYZW010000209.1:0-4261 GCA_964476375.1 uncultured Pirellulaceae bacterium | reverse complement strand
AGAACGTGGCTCGTAACCAGGCCGTGTCCGAAGTCATCAAGGTTGTCAGTACCTCGCTGCTGGGATTGAGCGTTGGATGCGCGCAGTGTCATCCGCACCGTTATGACCCGATCACTCATACGGATTACTATCGCTTGCGGGCGTTGTTTGAGCCGGCTTACAACTGGAAGAACTGGCGGGCACCCGGCGGGCGGATCGTTTCGCAATGGACGAAAGAGACCCGTGAACTGGCGTTACAGGTCGACAGGGAGGTCGCCCGGTTGCAGCAGTTACACACAGCGGAACTCGATGCGGCTGCCGATAAGGTCATTGAGGAGCGAGTCATAAAAAAGCTGCCCGAGGAGCTGCGTGAAAAAGCTCGCACTGCACGCAAGACACCGGAAGCTGAACGAACCGACGAGCAGAAAAAACTGGTCGAACAGCATCCGTTCCTGAAGATCACGGGCAACTGGCTGGACGAGATTGATGGCGCCCCGAAAGCGGTGATCGACAAGAAGTGGCAGCCACAGATTGACGCCGCAGCTGCAAAGAAGCCGCCTCCAGACCTGCTGATGTGTTTGACCGAGATCCCTGGCCAGGTGCCGGTCACGCACTTGTTTGCACGTGGCGATTTCAACCAGCCACTCGAGGAGGTGGGGCCTGGTGAATTGAGTGTCCTGGATAGCGAGGATCTATCCATACCGCTCAATGACCCCCGGTTTCCAACCACTGGCCGTCGCCTGGCTTACGCTCGCCACCTGACAAGTGGTCGGCATCCGCTGGTCGCCCGCGTCCTGGTCAATCGATTCTGGATGCATCACTTCGGAAAGGGACTGGTCAACACGCCGGGAGAATTTGGAATCCAGGGAGAGCTGCCATCGCACCCGGAATTGCTGGACTGGCTGGCGTCGGAGTTCATCGAGAGTGGCTGGGACCTCAAGCACCTGCATCGGCTGGTTGTCAATTCGACCGCCTATCGCCAGGTTGCCACTCGCCAGGAAGAGCTGGAAGAGATTGATCCGGATAACCGCCTGCTTGGCCGGATGTCGGTCCGTCGCCTGGAAGCCGAGATGCTTCGCGATTCGCTTCTTTTCCTCAGCGGCCAGTTACTGTGGAAGATGCATGGCCCTCCTGCCCCGGTCAGCCTGGACTCGGTGGGGCAGCGCGTTATCGTCTCCGTGAACCAGTACGATCCAAGTGGCCGTTTACTGCGTGATGTGGCAGCTGTCGGCGAGGACGAGTTTCGTCGGTCGATCTACATCCAGGTTCGGCGATCGATGCCACTGGCTGTTCTTGTTCCCTTTGACCTGCCCGTGCTGAAACCAAACTGCCAGCTGCGCACCGTGTCGACGAATGCACCCCAGTCGCTCTTAATGCTGAACGACCCGTTTGTCCTCAAGCAGGTTGAGGGCCTGGCAGAAAGGATTCGAGACCTGGCTGGTGATGATCCTGCCGGCCAGTTGCAGCAGGCCTGGCAGCTGGTGCTTGGACGTATGCCGTCAGACAGAGAAGAGCAGGCTGCCCTGGTTTTCCTGGAAGAACAGACGGCATCGCTTCGGCTGGCGACTCCGGATCGTGCCAGCCCAGAGCAGGTTGCGCTCGCTCATCTATGCCAGGCCTTGGTCAGTTCCAATGGATTTCTTTACGTTGAATAAAGGTCGACCACGATGACACGCTTCACTCGCCGTGATTTCCTTTCCCAGCAGGCATTCGGGCTTGGGGGACTGGCAATGGCATCCCTGATGAAGCAGGAGGGCCTGCTGGCGGCACCTGCCAAGCCCCCGCTCCAGCGCCGTGTTTTTGACCTGGAGCCACGTTCGCCGGTTTACCGGCCGCAGGCGACGGCGATGATCTCGATGTTCATGCAGGGGGGCCCGAGTCACATGGACTTGTGTGATCCCAAGCCCGAGCTGGCCAAGTATCACATGAAGGATTTCAGCGGTGAGATCCACTTCGACAACGTGGTCCAGAAGAGCCGCAAGATTTTTGCGGGCCCCTGGAAGTTCTCCAGGCATGGTGAATGTGGAATGGATTTCAGCGAGCTGCTTCCCCATGCGGGCACGATCGCCGACGACATCTGCCTGATCCGCTCGATGCAAACAGGGATTAGTGGTCACGAGACCGGAATCAGTGCCATGAACACCGGCCGTGCACGGCGGGGACGTCCATCGATGGGAAGCTGGCTGGTTTACGGCCTCGGCTCAGAAAACCAGAATCTCCCTGCCTACATGGTGCTGCGTGATCCCGGAAGCCTGCCGGTCCTGGGGGCTGAGATGTGGCAAAATACCTGGCTTCCACCGGGATGTGCCGGCACGGTGGTGCATGCCCAGGAGCCCAGGATCGCCAATCTCCAGCCGCCGCAGAACCTTGACCGGGGTTCGCAGCAGCGGCTGCTTGCCTTCCTCGAGAACATCAATCGCCAGCAACTGGAACGGTTTCCCGGCGAGAGTGAATTTCGGGCGCGGATGCAGACCTACAGGCTGGCGGCGGGAATGCAGGTGGCGGCCAGGGACGCACTCGACATTTCAGAAGAGACCGCCGAGACGCACAGGCTCTACGGTATTGATGACCCGGTGACACAGGATTTTGGGATCAGCTGCCTGATCGCACGCCGGCTGGTGGAACGCGGAGTGAGGTTTGTCCAGGTTCTTTCCGGAGACCAGCACTGGGACCATCACGGCGGGATCGTCAGCGCGCTGCCGAAGACCTGCCAGAAGGTTGACAAACCGGCAGCTGCCCTGGTGAAGGACCTGAAGCGAATTGGATTGCTGGAGACGACACTGGTTCACTGGGGTGGAGAAATCGGGCGCCTTCCGGTCATTCAAAATGAAAGCAATATCGGCCGTGACCACAACGGGGTTGGTTTCAGCATGTGGCTGGCGGGTGGCGGTATCAAGCCGGGCTGTATTCATGGAGCAACCGACGACATGGGACACAGGGCGGTCACCGATGTTGTCACGCATTATGATTTTCACGCGACGATGTTTCATCTCTTCGGCCTGGATGTGGGGGAGCTGACTTTTGATCGCCCGAGCGGCTCGACCAGCCTGACAGATGGCCAGCCGGGCAAGGTGGTGGCCGGCATCCTGCAGAATCCGCCGGTATCGGCGTGAGGTGTCTTCAGCTGGCTTCCTTCTCCAGCCGGGTCTGCCCGCTTGTGCTGGCCCGGTCGATCATGGCCTGGGCGGCGTCGTTCAGCAGCAGGACTGCGATAATAAAAATCAGTAGTCCGTTGGAAAAATGGGCGCCGGTCCCGTCGACCAGCAGCTTGGTGGCAATTACCGCCAGGATCGACAGCATCAGCACGCCGAAGTGCTTGTTCCTGGCGATAATCGCGCTGATCGGGATCATGCCGAAGATCATGATCAGTGATGCGATCAGGATCGCCGCGACCATCCACCAGAAATGGGTCTCCAGGTCCATGATCGCCACGGCAGCGAAGACCGAGTCGAGGCTGAAGAGGATGTTCATGCCCACCAGGTAGGCGATCACGGCGACAATCCGCAAGCGTCCTGAAGGCACCATGCTTTGACCGGACTGGTGGCCACGTAGCTCTCCGCGCAGCTTGTGGTAGTACTCCCAGAGTGCCATGGCCAGGATAATCAGGCCGCCCAGGAAGAGGACCAGGCTCATCCAGGTCAACGGGGCCGCGTGCGCTGTAGGAAACCAGCGATTGGGAAGCCAGGCATATTCAGGTAGCGTCTTTTCCAGGAAGGTGAGCCTGGAGAGGCTAAACAGGAATCCGATTCGCAGCAGGGCCGCAAAGACCAGGGCCACCGATCGCCAGAGCAGGTGCTTTCTGGGCTCCAGGCGCAGGCTCTTGAGCGAGAACTCGATCAGCAGCCCGTTGTCGATCCCCAGGCCAGCGCTTAACAGGATTAGCGAGATGAAGGAGAGAAAGACTTCCATGGTGAACTCCCTGTTGGAGATGGAGGATCTGGAGCGGGGTGATTGTAGGACAGGCTCTTATTCTACCGGTTAAATCCCAGAGCTGTTGGCCAGCGTCATGGGCCACAGAAGCGAGAGGCGGCCCCGGGACATGGAGAGAAAGTGTTCAGAAATTATGAGTCGGGGTGACCTGCCGGCTGCACTACCCGAACAATTCCATCACCGGTTTGCCCGTCGTGATGGGGCGTGAAATGCCAGTGTTGTTCTGCGGCTCGTTGAGCGGGATATCGAGCGCGTGGTAGATGGTCGCGGAGAGTTCCTCGGGCCGAATGGGGTTACTGACGACCGATCCCCCTCGGCTGTCCGACTTGCCATATACCCGTCCACCGCCGAT
>CAYYZW010000208.1:0-13396 GCA_964476375.1 uncultured Pirellulaceae bacterium | reverse complement strand
TGGAAACTGCAGGGGAAACCGGAGAAGACCAAGACCATCTCGCTGCGATGGGGATACCACGGCCTGACCCTGGCAGCGATGAGCGCGACCGGGATCGATTCTTACTGGCCGGATTTTGAACCCCGGGTGCCAGGCTTTCTGCATATCCCCTCGCCTTACCCCTATCGCTACTGTTGCCCCGATGGCCAGGATCCGGGGATCGCCGCGGCCGATGAACTGGAGCGGGCGATCCTGGCAGAGGGGCCGGAGACGGTGGCAATGTTCCTGGTCGAGCCGGTACAGGGTGCCGGGGGGATTATCGTTCCGCCGGATAGTTACTTCCCGAGAATCCGCGAGATCTGTGATCGCCACGACATTTTGCTGGTTGCCGATGAGATTATTACCGGTTTTGGCCGCACGGGTCGGATGTTTGGCCTGGAGCACTGGGGCGTGGAGCCGGACATCATGCAGTTTGCCAAGGCGATTACCTCGGGGTATTTTCCGCTGGGGGGAATCGGGATCAGTGGACGGATTGCCGCGTCCCTGGAAGAGAGTGATTCGCCGTTCATGCATGCGTTCACCTACAACGGCCATCCCGTTGGCTGTGCCGTGGCGCTTCGCAACCTGGATATCATCGAAGAAGAAGATTTCTGCGGTCAGGCTGCCAGCAAGGGGGCCTACCTGCTTGAATCGCTGGTCTCGGCCCTGGCGGACCATCCCCACGTGGGCGACATCCGCGGAAAAGGGCTGATGTGCGGCGTCGAATACGTCCGGGATCGGGAGAGCAAGGAAGAATTCCCCGCGGAAGAGAAAATCGGGGCCAGGATTCACGCCGAGACACAAAAGCGTGGTCTCTTTACCCGCCTGCGAGGTGACGTGTTTTGCCTTGCTCCCCCGGTGGTCACCGAGCTGGAACAACTGGACCAGATGGTAGCTGCCCTGGTGGAATCAACTGTCCAGGTCTTTGAAATGAAACGCCAATGACCGCTGCTCAAAATGAAACCCGGCCCCAGCTTCGCAAGGCGATCGGTGGTGTCGGCTTCTTCTGCCTGGCCTTCGGCTCGATGATCGGTGTCGGCTGGATCACCACGCTCGATGACTGGTTCAAGAACGCCGGGCCGGGCGGGGCGATGATTGCTTTTGCCGCCGGGGGCCTGCTGATGCTCCTGATCGGGCTCTGTTATGCCGAGCTCACGCCCATGCTCCCGGTGACCGGTGGTGAGGTGGCCTATGCCTACAAGGCCCACGGGACGGGTGCGGCATTCCTGGTTGGCTGGTTCCTGGCCTTTGGGTACCTGGCGATCTCGGCCTTCGAGGCGGTCTCCGTGGGGATGGTCCTCTCTTACCTGTTTCCCGCATTGAATGCCTGGCCGCTTTACGAGATCCAGGGCTGGACCCTCTACCTGCCCCACCTGCTGCTGGGACTGGGCTTTACCGCGCTGATCATGTGGATTAACTACCGGGGAGTTGCCATCGCCATGCGTGTGCAGGTGCTGCTGACCGGCCTGCTGCTGGCCTGCACGGCACTGTTCGTGGCTGCCGGTCTGCTTTTCGGGGAAGCAGGAAACCTTAAGCCGGCGGTCGGCGGGCTGGAGGGATTTGCACCAGGGGGAATCTGGAAGGGGATCCTCGTGGTTTTTGTTACCGTGCCATTCTGGTTTGTTGGTTTTGACACGATTCCCCAGGCTGCCGAGGAGCGAGCCGAGGGACAGCGGGTCAGGCGGCTGGGGCTCTATATCCTGCTGGCGATTGTCGCCTCGGTGCTCTTCTATGTCCTTGTCATGCTGGCGGCCGGGATGGCCGCCCCCTGGCAGGAGACGGTCAAGGTCGAGGACCTGCCAACGGCGCATGCCTTTCAATCCGCTTTTGAGTCCCCGCTGCTGGCCAACCTGGTGCTGACGGCGGGCCTGATCGGCCTGTTGACCAGCTGGAACGGGTTTTTCCTGGCCGGGACGAGGGTCCTGTTCGCCCTGGGAAGGGGACAGATTATTGATCGGCGTTTTGGCCAGGCGCATCCACGCTACGGGACCCCGACCAGGGCCATCCTCTTTAGCGGACTGGTGACGGCGCTGGCCGCCTGCCTGGGACGGGGCGCATTGCTGGCCTTTGTCGATGTCGGTTCCTTCTGTATTACCGTGGCCTTCCTGGGGGTTGCGCTTTCACTTCTGAGGTTGCGACACCGGGCGCCTGATCTGCCCAGGCCCTATCGTGTGGCAGCGGGTACGCTGGTTGCCGGACTGGCCGCCGCCGGTTCGCTGTTCATTCTCCTGGTCCAGGTGATTCCCTGGAGCCCGGCCCGGCTGGACTGGCCGCTGGACTGGGCAATCCTGCTGGCGCTCTGCCTGTGTGGTCTTGTTTTTTGGGTCCGCGGCTGGCAGCAGCGACAGGAAACGGATGAACAACAACGGGCCCGCCTGATCCTGGATGAGGAGTAAGACCCCGGCTGGCGAGTACCGGGGGATCTCCCCTTATCGCTGTTTCCTCGGCGGCAGCAGCTCGAGCAGGAATTGCCCGTCGCGGTTGTCCCCGGGTGCAGGATGAAGGTCTTTTCCGACCAGCACCACTTCACCCTGGCCAAGCCTGCGGGCCGCGCCCTCTATCCCCGTGGGGAACCGGCGGGGAGATGCGGTGCCCTGCTGGAGCAGTTCCTCCGGCCCGCTGCCGGGACTGCGGTTGGTCGAGAGACCGACGAACCGGCCTCCCGAGTTGACGAACCCGGAAAGTGCCTTGCCCCGGTTTTGCCACAGCGTTTCCTGGATGATACGAGCATTCCCGGCGGGAATAACCAGGGCGCGGAAGTCTCGGAGCTGGTTTTTCTGGATGTCGGTGTGCAAGAGCGGCTGGACCAGCATGCCCTGGGATTCCAGGAACGTGGTGATTCTGACAGCACTGGCATGGTCCACGCCGACGTCGGCATAGATCCCGATGCGCCCCCTGGCGGGGCGTGCTGGCTGCTGCTGGCATGTCCGGGCCAGGATCCAGCGAAGATTCTGCTCGAGGTTGACGCGATCCTCGACGGCCAGGTCGGTCCCTTCCACCCAGCCTGTCAGGTCTCGGTCCACCCTGACCGGGATCGCCCTGCGGGAGTCCCCGTCGAGTTGCAAGAGCGCCTGGAAGACAGCCCTGGAGGGATCGGGAGCCGGCAGATCCTGCTCGTCATCCTCCTCTTGTGGGGGAAAACGCTCGTAGTGGATTCCATTTAAAACCACCTCCCCATTCCCATAGGGCCGGGTGATAATGGCGGCCGAGCCGTCCTGGTAACGGGCCAGCACCGTGGAATTGGTCCCGCCATGAAACCGGGGGCCTCCCTTGTAATAGAACTCCCCCTCCGCGTCCGCTTTCAGGCCTCGCCGCTTTCCGGCGTCGGTGAGCGTGAGCGAGACGCCGGATTCATTCGGCCAGGCAGCCACGTCATCCAGTGCCCCCTCGGCCGTCCCGTCAAAAAGGGAAAGCGGATAGGGGAAATGCTCCTTTTCCCAGAAGACATCGCTGGAGGCCATGTAGGCGCCGGCACAGATCCCCAGGTAGCGGCCTCCCGACTCGACAAATTCCCGTATCGCCACCAGCCCACCGTCCCCCGTGGCGGTGTTTTGAAAGGTCGAGTAACCGCCCGGCACGATATAGGCCTCGATGTTTGCAAGCTGCTGCCTGGCAATCCGCGAGCGATCCATCACCAGACAGTGAATCCCCTCCGACTCCAGCAGCCTGACAATGTTCCGGTTCAAGAGGTGATTTGTGCCGGCATCGGCAAAGACCGCCACGCGGGCTGCCTTTCTGCCCGACTCAAGCTTTTCCCGGGCGATCATCCAGCGCAGGTTCGCTTCCAGGTGGCGTCGCCATTTGAGATCCAGTACGAAGATCTCCGAGCGGTAGGTCCATTCGGTGCCGGCCGATGTGGTCGAGCGGGGAGCTGTGCCGGGCGGCGGGTCCTGGGCCAGCGAGGGCAGGGCGACGGCCACCAGGGCCAGTATGGCAAGACAGTGTGCTGATTTGTGTTGATGCATCGAAGCGTGTCCGCACGAGTGGGCATCGGATGCGGATGATCCCGCCAGCTCTTTTTGTTTCACCAGCCTCCAGTCGGGGTGAGAGGATTTGAACCTCCGACCTTTTGACCCCCAGTCAAACGCGCTAACCAGGCTGCGCTACACCCCGCGATGCCGGGCCCGTTGGCCGGCATGAATTAATATCGACGAAGGTTCGTGGCTTGTCCATGATACTCAAAGGGACTTTTTCTTTTGCCGTGCCATTGGCTGGTGTTCGCATCCGGCCCTCTTGGGTAAGATCGCTGCAACTGACGAGTTGTTGTTTTAAGCCAGGAGAACGCTGCCTGATGGAAAACCACTTCGCTGTCCGACTTGCCGGCGCCGTTCGGCGCTGTGGAAACCCGGTGCTGGTGGGCCTGGATCCACGTGCCCGGAGCCTGCCTGCAGGGCTGCTCCCGGAGCAGGACCTGGGGCAGCCGGAGCGAGTGGCGGCAGCCTATGGCGAGTTTTGCCGGGGCGTGATTGACGTGGTGGCACCGCTGGTGGCGGTGGTCAAGCCGCAGGCGGCTTTTTTTGAACAGCAGGGGCCGGCCGGCATGGCCGTACTCTCCGACGTGATCGCCTATGCCCGCGGCCAGGGCCTGCTGGTCATCCTGGATGGAAAACGCAATGACATTGGCTCCACGGCAACCGCTTACGCGCATGCCTACCTGGGGCCGGCAGAGCAGCATGGATGGGGGGCCGATGCATTGACCGTCAGCCCCTATCTCGGCGAGGACAGCATTGAGCCCTTTGTCGAGGTGGCCAGCGAGAACGGGGGAGGTGTTTTTGTGCTTGTGAAGACCTCCAATCCCGGTGGAGGCCGTTTCCAGGACCTGGTTGCAGATGGTAGGACACTCCATGAGCATGTGGGAGAACTGGTCGAGCAGCTCGCCAGCCAGACGCTTCCCGGGGAGGAGACCGGTTGTGCTTACGGAAGCGTGGGAGCCGTAGCCGGGGCGACCTACCCGGAGCAACTTGCTGAAATCCGCCAGTCACTGCCACACTGCTGGCTGCTGGTTCCCGGTTTCGGAGCCCAGGGAGGAGGCGCGGCAGATGTGGCAGGAGCTTTTGATGCGTCGGGTCTTGGCGCGATCGTCAATAGTTCGCGAGGGATCATTTTTGCTCACGCCCGGGATCCCTACCAGGACCGGTTCGGGGATGCCCGCTGGCAGGAGGCGGTCGAGGCGGCGACGCATGAGATGATCAGCCAGTTGCGGGATCTTACCCCGGCAGGACAACTTGCCGAATGAGCGTCACCCCTCCTGATTTGAGGCAGGCCCGGGCGCGACGGCGAAGCTGGATCGGTCTTGCCCTGCTGTCGGTGGTCGTGGCTGGAAGTGTCGTGATGGTCTGCGTGAACGGGACAGAGCAGACGCTCCACTGGCTGGCGGGCCGCGAGGCTGCTCTTGAGCAGTTTCTCCAGCACAATCCTTTTTCCACCTACCTGGCACTGTTCCTGATTTACGTGCTTGTTACGGGCGCCTCGGTTCCCGGGGCCACACTGCTTTCACTGCTGATGGCCATGCTGCTGGGATTCTGGCCAGCCCTGGTGCTGGTCAGTATCGCCTCCACGCTGGGGGCCACGCTGGCGATGCTGCTGGCCCGCACGCTGTTTCGGGAATCGGTCGAGATGAAGCTGAGCGGCCGTTACGGCAGGTTCTTCAAGGGAATGCAGGAGGATGGCCCCTACTACCTGTTTGCGCTTCGGCTGAGTCCCTATGTCCCCTACTTTGTGGTCAACCTGCTGATGGGGCTGACCAGCATGCGAACCTGGACATTCTGGTGGATCAGCCAGCTGGGGATGTTACCGATGACCTGTCTCTATCTCTGGGCGGGAAGCCATTTGCCGGGATTCGGTCAGCTTGCCGAAAAAGGGCCCGGGCAGCTGGTCTCTCCCATGCTGGGCCTGGCCCTGCTGCTGGTGGCGGTGGTGCCGCTGGGGATTCGCCTGCTCGTCAAGCGGCGGCTTGGCGTCAGCAGGGCGGCTGGCTGATGATCACTCGTCGGATGCCTTCAGCCAGGGAGTGAGCGTGGGGTCGTACTCGCAGATCTGGTCCGCTTCGAAGTACAGGTTGATTTCCCGCTCGGCTGCCTCGGGGCCGTCCGAGGCGTGCACGAGGTTCATCTGGCGGCTACTGCTCAGCTCTCACCGGATCGTGCCCGCCGCCGCCTCCAGTCCACTGGTGGCGCCGAGCATCTCGCGGACAACCCGGATCACCTCGCGCCCCTCGATCACCATGGCGACCACCGGGGCACCAGTGATGAATGCTTCGAGCCCCGGGTAAAATGGTTTTTCCACGTGCTCGGCATAATGCTCTGCCGCCAGTTCGGGCGTTACCCGCAACATTTTCATGGCAATGACATTCAATCCCTTGTTCTCAAACCGTGACAGCACGTGTCCCATCAGTCGACGCTGGACACAGTCAGGTATAAGCAGGATCAGGGAGCGTTGCATGGTGGAATCACTCCGTGGTTAACAGTTTCCTGGCTCGCTCATCAGGCGGCGAATTCTATTGGAAATACTCCCAAGCGGCAAGCAAGATCGGCCTATTCATCCCAGGTCGAGAGCGGCCCGACGGTCACCAGGGAACGCCGGTCGAGGGGGAATTCTTCCAGGAGAGATGCCACGTCCTGGCAGGTGACACGGGAGTAGGCCTCCACGGTCTCGGCCACGGACATGTAGTTTTTTCGCAACATCCAGTTGATCCCCAGGCTGAAGAGACGGTTCATGGTCCGTTCACTTCCAAGGACTACCTGGGAACAGATCTTGTTTTGAGCCTGTTTGAGTTCTTCCTGTCGGATGCCGTCCCGGTGGAGGGTGGCAAGCAGGGCGTCGATCGTCTCCACGTTCTGCCGGGCACGTTCGGGCGAGCAGCAGAGATAGTTCATGAAGATGCCGGTCCCCTCGAATTCGTAGGAATCAAGGGCGGCAATTTCGGCCTTGCCGCTGTCGACCAGTTCCCAGAACAAGCGGCTGCCGGTTTCATCGCCGACGACCGTGGCCATCACGCGGGCGGCAAACCGCCTCGGATCATCTGCCGCCGGGCCGTTGGCAAGCTGCAGCACATACTGCTGGGTTGCCTCGGGCTTGTGGATCTGTTCCAGTTGCCCCCCCGTTCCACCGGAGGGTGTGGCCCGATCCACGTCTGCCCGTTGCCAGCTTCCACAGAGCGTCTCCACTTGATTGACAAGTGCATCAAAATCAATCTTGCCGGTGGCGGCAAGTGTCATGTTCGACGGGCTGTAACGCTCCTGCCAGTAGCGTGCCATCTGGTCCCTGGAAAGGGCTTCCACGCTCTGGCACGTTCCCAGCACGCTGCGGGCAAGGGGGTGGCTTCCAAAATGCAGGGCCATCACCCGCTCCTGGCCGCCGTAGGGAGGCTGGTCATCGTACTTGGCGATCTCCTCCAGGATGACCTGCTTTTCCATGGCAAAGTCTTCCTCGCGAAGCGAGGGCCGCATGATATCTGCCAAGAGATCGATGCCCCGGGAAAGGTACTCGGGCAACATCGCGGCATAGTAAACGGTCTGTTCCTCGCTGGTAAAAGCATTGCTCTGGGCGCCGATATCATCCAGTTCCCGGTTCACATCGGCCGCCGCACGCCTTTCGGTGCCCTTGAAGACCATGTGTTCCAGGAAATGGCTGACACCGGAGAGCGAGTCCGATTCATCGCGGGCGCCGGCGCGGACAAAAAATCCGGCCGCCGAGCAGCACGCTTGAGGATTGCACTCGGCGATCACCTGCAGCCCGTTTTCAAGCTGGTGTTCAAGAAACTGCATGGGATATCTCCAGGGGCTGCTCGCCGAGCGTGACAATCCGGAAATCTTCGGGAGGATTCTCCGCCAGGTAGGCGTTGATGCTCTCGCAGGTCAAATCGTCAAGGATCTTGTTGAGTTCTTCCAGGGAATAGACACGTTGGAGGAAATACCAGTCACTGGTGATGGAACTGCTGCGGGCAGAACTCGATTCCTGCTGCATGATCAAAGCACTCTTGATCCGTGCCTGCAGCCGTTCCAGTTCCTCCGCCGTGACTCCCTTGCCAAGCCGTACCAGTTCCTGGAGTGTGACATCGAGTGTCTCCTGGGCCCGTTCGGTCGTGGTGCCGGCATAGGTCATCACGCAGCCCCGGTCCTTGAGAGAGGAGCAGGAGGCCTGCACGGCGTAACAGAGCCCTCGGTTTTCACGAACCTCGGTGAACAGTCGGGAACTCATGCCGTCACTCAGCACGCCAATTGCACCACGGAGCTGGAAGTAGTCAGGATGGGAGTAGGGAATGGCATCAAAGGCAATACCGATATGTGTCTGGCTGGAAGAGTGGGAAATGTGCAGGTCCTCTCCCGTCGTTTCTTCCGGCTCGGGGCAAAGATCATCTGGCCCCTGCCATTCTTCCAGCAAGCCCCCCACCTCCTCGAGCAGCTGGGGCCACTCGATGTTTCCTGCCACGGCCAGGATGGATCCGTCCGGGTGGTAATGGGACTGGTGGAACTGGCTGACCTGGGAGTGGCCGATCGCTTCCACGCCTTCCAGGGTTCCCTGGCTGCTACGACCAAGCGGTTCTGGATAATACTGCCTGCGAAGGGCCTGCATCAGCTGCTGTGCCGGTGCATCCTGGACGCTGTGGATATCATGGCTGCAGACCTGGCGGCTCTCCTCGACCTGGTCGGCAGGAAGGTGTGGATGACAAACGAGCTGGGAATAGGCCTGGAGCGCCTCGGCAAGGCGCTGGCGAGGCATCGCGGCACCGAATCGGGTGTGTCCCAGGGAGACGCCTGCCGAACGAACGATACCCAGGTTATCCAGTCTCTCCACGAACTGGCGGTTGCTCCAGGGGCCACAGCCGCGCTGGGCCATCTCGCATGTGAAACTTGCCAGGCCCAGCTGATCGGCCGGGTCATGGCGACATCCGGCAGGTAACAGCCAGGTGAAGGCGGCCGATTCGACCCAGTCCATGGGCTCGGCGAGCAGGACAAGGCCATTCTCGAAACGGTGAACGTGGACGTGGTCGTTCAACAGCGTCGCTCAATGAAAAGGGAAGAAATAAAAATCCAGCAAGGTCAGGATGAGGCAGAGTATGGAAATTGCACGATGGTGATCCGCGGCGAGGCAGCTGTTATGCAAAGGCAACCTCCGCTGCCTTGTAGACGGTCTTGGTGACCTGGAAGCCGAAGCGTTGATACATTCGCAACGCACCGCTGTTCTGGGCGGTGACCTCCAGCGTGGCACGATCCAGGTCGTGCTGGAGGAAACCGTTCAGGGCATGCGTGAGCAGGATTGTTCCCAGCCCCTGGCCACGATGCGAGGTGGTCATTCCCAGGTTCTGCACCGCTCCCCGGCCTTCCTGGTCACGGAGCCCCTGGATCGTACCGCAGTAAGTGACGGTTCCCTCGGAATCGCAATACTCCATCAACCAGGTAGCCTGCGGGATGAAGTTGTCTCGCCGTGTGATCTCGTTCATCAACCGCTGGCATCCGTCCCGTTCACCAAGGCAGGGAAAAACGTTGGCGTCGATCTCGTAACAGAAACAGCGGTATTTTGTTTCGGCATGGTGTTCAAGGAGTGATTCGTTCCAGGGGATGCAGCGGTAGCCGTCCGGCAGAGCAGGGATCTTGCGGGAGAAGTCCTCAAGCCTCATTTCCATGCGATATCGCTTGAAATACGTCAGGCTCATTAGAACGGACACTCTCGAGAATTGGACCTATCGAACCCCGGTTATGGTAAGAGGTGACCGCTGGACGGTCAATCAAGCGGGAGGCGAGTGGGCTGCTGGTACTTTCATCATTCCTGGCCCCTGGGGGACAGAAAGAGTTGTAGGCCAGGTTGCGATGCTGTTGAATATTTGATCCATGAAATGTCGATGAATTCGATAGCGTGAGATGGTGATTGTTTTTTAGCTGTTCCAGGACCAGGTGGACGGAAAGGGAGATTATGGCTGGTTTCAAATGCAGCCGGTGGTGGCCATCGCTCATCCTCTGTCTGCTATTCTGTTCCTCCGCCCGGGCGGTTCATTTCCTGGACGATGAACCGGTTGAACCGGTTCAGAGGACACTCATGCAATGGAGTCAGGGGAATGGCTTTGGCGGGGGTGCCGCCGACCGGGATTCCCCCCTGATCGGTGACCGGCCTGATTTTGTGGAGTCCGCGGTCACGGTTGGTCTTGGCGTGCTCCAGATGGAGATCGGATACACCTTTATCTATGACAACGATGGCAGCCAGTCCGTGCGGTCCCATGGATACCCGGAAGCACTTTTTCGTTACGGGATATGGAAGGAGTGGTTTGAACTGCGTTTGATGTTCAGTTTCCTGGAAGAGGAAACGGTGAGTGGCGGTACCTCCTCCTGGCTTCGGGGAAGTGATGATATCTACCTGGGTGCCAAGATCGCGATTGCCCCCCAGGAAGGGTTCCTGCCGGAGACCGGCATCATGTTCAACATGATGGTTCCGAGTGGTTCGGCCAACATCAGTGATGGGGAAGTGTTGCCGGGAGTCAGCCTGCTCTATAGCTGGGAACTGGATAATGGCTGGGCACTCGGTGGCCAGACGCAGGGCAACCGGGCCCTGGATCCGGCCAGCGGGAACGCCTACACGGAAATGTCTCAGGCGCTCAGTCTAGAGACCAGTCTCCATGATAGGATCGGTTACTATTTTGAGTGGTTCTGTCTTGTCCCTAGCGGGGCAGAAACAATGAAGACGGAACACTACCTGGATAGCGGCTTCACTTTCCTTGTCCACAACGACCTGCAACTGGATATTCGGGCCGGCATAGGTCTTGGGGATGCCGCTGCGGACTACTTCTTCGGCACCGGCCTGATCCGGCGGTTCTGATTCTCTTCCGATGGCAGGTCGTTCCCCCCTCTCCGCCGAACGACTGAAATGCCTTCCTCTGCATTGACAGGACCCCGCGCTGGTATACACTGAAATGAGTTGATTTTTTGATTAGTCAAAAAGATGGCGGGGGCGAATTCCGCACCTGTCCGGTTTTATTTCAGGGGATGTTGTTATGATTCGCCGCTGCGCTTTGATTGGAATGGTGGCCTGGTGCGTGGCTGGACTGGTAGGCCAGTTGTCAGCCCAGGAAGAGGAGGATCGTCGCAAGATACTGGTATGTTCCACAACCCAGGTGGCGGATTTTGCTCGCCAGGTGGTGGGAGACAGGATGCAGGTATTATGTGTTCTTTCGCCCGGACAGGATCCCCATCTTTACGAGATCAAGCCGTCGGACAGCCGCCTGGTGGCCCAAGCAGATCTCTGCCTGGAAAATGGCTGGCACCTGGAAGGCAATGACTGGATGAAGAGCCTTGCCAAGGATGCAGGCAAGCCGATTGTGACGTGCGTGACCGGTGCCAAAGCCTATTTCCTCAACGATGGAGATGTCGAGGTCCATGACCCGCACGCCTGGTTTAGTCCCCTGAATGCCGCGGTTTATGTACGTAATATCCTCAAGGGTGTCGTGGAGATTGATCCACAGCACAAGGGGGAGTACGAGGCTCGCAGCCAGCTTTACCTGGCGGAACTTGCCGCCCTGCACTCCTGGATCCGGCGCCAGGTGAACCAGGTGCCACCGCCTAAGCGGCAGCTGGTAACAAGCCACGACGCCTTCAACTATTTCTGTAATGAGTACAAGTTCATCGCCTCCGCACCAGCTGGCTGGAGCACCGGGGACGAGGTGGGGGGAGGGGTGACACCGGAGAAGCGACGAGAGGTGGTAGCGTCGATCCGCAAGTTCGGGGTCAAGGCAATTTTCGTGGAGACCAGCGTGAATCCAGAACTGATTCAGCAGATCGCCCGGGATGCCGGTGTCCGGATCGGGGGAACGCTGTATTCCGATTCGATGGGCGCTCCTGGAACCGCCGGGGAAACCTACGTGGGCATGATGCGTGAGAACGTGCTTTCGATCGTCCATGGTTTGAAGTGATCCCGGGCCCTGGCCGCTGAACAACCGGGGGCATGCCCTCTTGGGAGTTGAATTACGATGCGTCCTGTCCTGGCAATCGTCGTCATCGCCGTCGCGCTGGGCTCGGTCAAGGCGTATACCAGCTTTGTTGGTTCTGCCACGGGGCGGGAGCATGAGCAGTTTCAGGAGACGGCCGCCGAGGGGCGTTTTCACCTTGAACTGACCCTCAGCTTCGACGCCCGTGGCGATGCGTTCAATCCCGAGTCGGTCCTGCTGAAACTGCACGGGGACAGGGTCCTGTTGCAGGTCGAGGAACCGGTGTCAGCCGGGACCGTCCTGGATGTGGACCCGGTGGAAGGAATCGTTGTGGGCAGCAACGAGTTTTATCTCAAGGTGGCAACCGGGGAAAACGACACCGATGCCGATGCTTTTTCACTCTCGACAGAGGATGTTGCATCGGAATCGACAGTGGCGGGAGGGGCTGACAAGTCCCGGGCCGTGCGGATCCGGGTGTTCCAGGATGATCAGCCGATTGCGGAAAAGACGATCTGGTCGGAACCGGGCCAGGCGGTGGATGGCATTGTCACGATCGAGATCTTATCGGCGGCCACGCCGGCCGGTGAACATGTGCACCCGGAGGGCGAGTGACGATGAGCACAGCCCCCGCGATCCAGGTGGAAAATCTGACGGTCAGCTATGGACCGGTTCCTGCCCTGCTGGATGTCACGCTCGATATCCCGAGCGGGCAGCTGGTTGGTGTGATCGGCCCCAACGGTTCGGGGAAATCGACCCTGCTCAAGGCGATCCTGGGATTTGTCACCCCCGATTTTGGTGACGTGAAAATATTTGGTGAACCGGCAGAAAATGCCAAGGGACGGGTCGCCTATGTACCACAGCGTGGAGCGGTGGACTGGGATTTTCCTATCACCGTGCGCGAGGTCGCCCTGATGGGGCGTTATGGCAGGGTTCCCTGGTGGCGGGATCTCTCGGATGAGGATTACCAGGTCGCCGATGAAGCCCTGGCGATGGTCCGCATGGAGGACTTCCGTGACAGGCAGATCGGCCAGCTTTCCGGGGGACAGCAGCAACGCGTCTTCATGGCACGGGCGATGGCGCAGGGAGGGGAGATCCTGCTTTTGGATGAACCCTTTGCCGGGGTAGACGCGGCGACCGAGGGGGCCATCCTGGATGTCCTGGAAGAAACCCGGACGGCGGGCCGAACGCTGGTCGTGGTCCATCATGACCTCACGACCGCGGCCGAGTACTTTGATTCGCTGGTTTTGCTCAAGCAGCGATGCTATGCCCATGGTTCACCGGACTCGGTACTCCACCCCGAGCTGCTGGCGGAGGTCTACGAGGGGAGCCTGCGCGTCTTCTCGCATCTGACTTCCTCGCAGGAGGAGGCGTAGTGGGGATGTACGATTGGCTGGTTTCACTCCACCTGGGCAGCCCGCACCTGCTCAAGGCGCTGCTGGCAGGCATACTCGTTTCCACCGTTTG
>CAYYZW010000207.1:0-4463 GCA_964476375.1 uncultured Pirellulaceae bacterium | reverse complement strand
GACTGGGTCGTGATGGCATTGAACAGGAACCTTCCGCTGGATACTTTCATCACCTGGCAACTGGCCGGCGACCTGCTCCCCAACCCCACGCTGGAACAGCTTGTTGCCACCGGTTTTGTTCGGATGAACCCCTCCACCGCCGAGGGGGGCGCTATCCCGGCTGAATTCCAGGCGAAAAATAATTTTGACCGGGTCGAGACTCTCGGCACCGTGTTTCTTGGAATGTCGCTTACCTGCGCTCGATGCCACACCCACAAGTACGACCCGATCCCACAAACCGAGTACTACCGGCTGTTTGCCTTTTTCAACAGCACCGCCGAAAGTTCGATGGATGGCAACAAGTACGAGTATGGACCGGTGGTCAGGGCTCCTGCCAGCATCGCGGCCTGGCACCAGTGGGCAGACCTGGAGGCGGCGCGGGAGAGCCTGCTGCTGCGTGGGAATGAGCAACTCAAAGATGTCCCGGGAATTCCCGATACCGAAAAGACAAAGTTCCAGTCTGCCGGCGCCAGGGAACAACTCACCCTGCTTGCGGACCCCTCCGGCCCTCTCGCCTCACTCGACCTTCATACGCAGGCCGCTGAACTGCAGGCGCGGACGACGGAGGCGGAAAAGGCTTTTACCACCACGCTCGTGGCACGGGACCTTGCCGCGCCACGACCCACCCAGGTTCTCACCCGCGGCGAATACAACCTTCCAAGCGGCACCCCGCTGCAACCTGGCATTGTTACGGTGATGAGCCCTTTCCCCGAGTCAGCACCTCGAAACCGGCTTGGGCTGGCGCAATGGCTTACCGCCCGCGACCATCCGCTTGTCGCCCGGGTTCTTGTGAATCAAATCTGGCAACGGACTTTTGGTGACGGGCTTGTGCGGACTCCGGAAGATTTTGGCTTGCAGGGCGAACAGCCGACTCACCCCGCGCTGCTGGACTGGCTCGCCGTCGAGCTTCACGACAGTGGCTGGGATCTAAAACACATGCTTCGCTTGATGGTCACCAGCAGGACATTTTGCCAGAGTTCTGCCCGCCGAAAGGGCCTGGAAGATCCGGAAAACCGTCTTCTTTCCCGCGGCCCAAGCCATCGACTAGACGCGGAGGTGATTCGTGACATAGCACTCTGGGCCAGTGGCCTGCTGGACCCACACATGGGGGGCGAGGGGGTGAAACCATACCAACCGGCCGGTTTGTGGTCGGCCCTGATGCACCCGGGAAGCAACACCAAGCAGTACGTGCCGGACAAGGACACCAAGGCCTTCCGGCGGAGTCTTTATGTTTACTGGAAACGAACCAGCCCGCACCCCATGATGACGCTCTTCGACGCCCCAAGCCGGGAAGCGAGTTGTGTGAAACGATCCCGCACCAACACATCACTCCAGTCCCTGGGGCTCCTGAACGAGGTGCAACGAACGGAAATGTCCCGTGTCCTGGCAGAACGCCTCCTGTCTGCGAAGAAGAACGACGCCGAACGCCTCGATCTGCTGTTTACTCTTCTGGCGTCACGACGACCCACCGAACGGGAACGCCATGCCTGCACGACACTCCTTGGTACGCTGCGTGAACGGTACCAGGATTCCGAGGCCGACGCGCTGGCACTCCTTGCCATCGGCAATCTTCCCCGCAACGAGAACCTCGACCCGGTGGAACATGCTGCCTGGTCCCTGCTGACCACCACCGTCTTGGCAAGTGATATCGCCCTGCTGCTTTACTAATCCCCCAGATAAAAACCCCGGGACCCCCTGGCATGAATGACCCGCACCCTCTTCGAGAACATGAACTGAACCTCACCCGCCGACAACTCTTCGGCCGCGGTGCGCTGGGGCTTGGCACTGCCGCCATGGCCCAGTTGCTCGGCCCGGAACTGGCGACTGCCCAGGGTACCGCCAAGACCAACCTGCACCACCCGGCCAGGGCGAAGCATGTGATCTACCTTTTCATGAGTGGAGGCCCCAGCCATCACGACCTCTGGGATTACAAGCCGAAGATGCTGGAGATGTTCGGCCAGGAATTACCAGCCCACATTCGGGACGGACAACGCATTACCGGCATGACAGCAAGCCAGAAAACGCTTCCGGTCTGTCCGAGCAAGTACAAGTTTACCAAGCAGGAGAACAACGACCGGGGTGTCTGGGTAAGTGAGTTGTTGCCCCACACCGCCACCGTCGCCAAGGAACTTTGTGTCGTCCATAGCACCTTTACCGAAGCCATTAACCACGACCCCGCGATTACCTATATCCAGACAGGGAGCCAGACCCCCGGCCGGCCCAGCTTGGGCGCCTGGCTCAGTTATGGCCTGGGAAGCATGAATGAAAACCTTCCCGGCTACGTGGTGATGCACGCCAAGACAAACTTTCCCGAGCAGAGCCTGTTCGGTCGCTTGTGGGGCACCGGTTTCCTCTCCTCCAATCACCAGGGTATTCTGCTGCGAAGCCAGGGAGATCCGGTCCTCTACCTCAGCAATCCTGCCGGTGTCCGGCGAAAGGATCGCCGGTCCCAGCTGGACGCCCTTTCCGCGCTCAACCAGGAACAGCACAAGCGTTTTGCCGACCCGGAGATCCTAGCCCGCATCAAACAGCACGAGATGGCGTACCGCATGCAGGCATCGGTGCCGGAACTGATGGACCTGTCCAAGGAGACGAAGGAGACGTTTGAACTCTACGGCGAAGCGGCCCGCACACCAGGCACCTTCGCAGCCTGTTGCCTGAATGCCCGCCGACTGGCCGAACGGGGCGTGCGCAATATCCAGATATTTCATCGCGGATGGGATGCCCATGGTGGCCTTCCCAGGGAACACAGTTCCCAGTGCAAGGACGTCGACCAGGGATGTGCTGCATTGATCAAGGATCTCAAGCAGCGAGGCATGCTCGACGACACGCTGGTTATCTGGGGTGGCGAATTTGGCCGCACCTCCTACTGCCAGGGCGGCCTGACCAGGGAGAATTACGGCCGCGACCATCACCCGCGATGTTTCACCGTCTGGATGGCAGGGGGCGGCATCAAGCCCGGCATTACCTACGGGCAGACCGATGATTACGCCTACAATATCGCAGACGAGCATGGGGACCCGATCCGACCCAAGCCGACGAAGGAAAAATGGACGCCAGGCACGATGCACATCCATGACCTGAATGCCACGATCCTGCACTTACTGGGAATTGACCACAAGCGACTGACCTACCGTTACCAGGGGCGTGATTTTCGCCTGACCGATGTCCACGGGCATGTCATCCATGACCTGATCGCCTGACCTGCGGCATTGCCCTTCCGGTTTTTTCGCCCACCACGTGCATTGTACTGGCACAAACAAAGGGACCGGGCACAGCAAGACATCACGAACACACTGCAAACGAACATGCCTCCTCCTTCTCCCATCCACATGACTCGCCGTGAGTGCCTGACAGCACTTCCGGCCAGTGCCACCACGATAGCCCTCGGCCAGGACCTTTGGAGCCAGGAGGCCCCGGCCTCCCCCCGGTCCGTCGCCGTCGTCGCCACGATCTATCGCCCCGGTTCCCACGCCGACGTGATCGTGGGGAAGATCCTGGAAGGCTGGAAGCAGGATGGGGGCCCAGGACCGGCCCTGAAACTGGCATCCATGTATGTTGAACAGTTCCCCGAGGATGACCTCGCCAGGCCGATGGCCCAGAAGCACGGCGTTCCAATATTCGATTCGATTGAGAAGGCAGTCACCGTCGGCGGGAACAGCATCCCGGTCGATGGCGTGATCAGTATCGCCGAGCACGGCGATTACCCTTTTAACGATCGCGGCCAGCACCTCTATCCCCGCCGCCGCTTTTTTCGGGATATTACCGATGCCTTTCGAAAGTACCGCCGGGTGGTACCGGTATTTAACGACAAGCACCTGGGGCCTCCCTGGCCCGATGCCCGCTGGATGTACCGGCGAGCCAGGGCAATGCGGATCCCCTTGATGGCGGGTTCCTCCCTGCCGGTCAGTTACCGTACCCCTTCTATTGACGTGCCGATGGGCTGCGAGATGGAATCTGCCGTGGGAATTGGTTATGACGGGCTGGATATCTATGGCAGCCACGCGCTGGATAGTTACCAGTGCCTGGTGGAACGGCGACGCCATGCGGAGGCTGGGGTCAAGTGGGTACAGTACTTCGAGGACGATGCTGTCTGGAAGGCTCTCCGGGATGGCACGGTGCCGCAGGCTGTCTTTGATGCGGCACGCAGCGTGGTACCCGACGCCAACGGCCGTGTCCCTTACAGGCAGGCCCCCAGGGCGGCCCTCTTCCTGTTCCGCTACCACGACGGATTCCTTGGTGCCCAGTTCATGCTGCAGTCGGTCAACCGGACATCCGTGGCGGTGAAGCTCAAGGGCCAGGCGGAACCCCTGGCAACCCAGTTTGAGGAGCGTCCCGACCCGCATCATCCACATTTCGCCTACCTGCTCAAGGGAATCGAACGGATGATTCACAGTGGCCGTCCCAGTTACCCGGTGGAACGG
>CAYYZW010000206.1:0-1835 GCA_964476375.1 uncultured Pirellulaceae bacterium | reverse complement strand
GGTTCCGTGACGCCAGTGGCTGAAGGGGTTGGTCGGGAACCATCGACGGGCCAGGGGATCGCGGGTAACTGGGATTTGGAGGTGACCGGTGGGGGCGGTGTTTTTTCGACAGTTGGTGGATTACCAGTTGCTGTTTGTCGATCAAGATCGGGGATGACCTGGGGCGGTGATTTTTTTGTGGTTGGTTCATTGATTGCCAGGCGGCGACGGATTTCACTGCGATTGCCTGCCTGGTCTCGAACAGTTGCCTGCACCATTAGGACAGGTGCGGGCGTTGACGGTTGCCAGGTGGCGGTTCCCTGGTAAGTGCCTGCTACCGTGGTGGCAGCCAGGGGAGAGCTGGAGATTGCTTCCCATTGCTGGTCACCGGCTGCCTGGCCGGAGACCTGGAAGCTTTCGGGCTGCAAGTTGGTGTCGTGGATGGTCCATTGCAACTGGATGCGTCCGTCTGGCAGGGAAGTACTGTTCAACTGCAGGCGGGGCTGGGTGACGTCGACGACGATGATCAGTTCGGGTGTTTTTTCTCCCTGGGGCCAAAGCTTCTGCTCGGCATCCATAGTTCGTGAGCAGAACCAATAGGAGCCTTCGCGGGGAGCGCGGAAATCGAACTGGCCTTGGGCGGCCTGCTGGCGGGCATAGATTTCCCAGTCTCGTCCCTGGTTTACCGAGACGTATAACTGGACTTCGGTTGCCTGTTGTACTGACTTGTTGACGGCAAAGGGGATGTTCAATCGCGTATGCCTGGTGATCATCGGAGCTGGCCGGGGACGATTAGTGGCAGCGGCTTTAGTAGGACGTTCGGGCTGCAGCCGATTGGCAGCTGGGAGCAGTTTTCGTTTTGCCGGCTGGCCGGGGGTGTTGGATTGGGCTGAGAGTGAAGCGGGGATCAGCAGGCAGCTGAGGAGGATCCCGGTGAGAGTTGACCAGGAATTTGCAGATCGGAAAAGCATGCGTTTCTTCTCTCTCACCAGGGGGCTCGACGATGAGCGCGCAACAACGGCGTCCAGCCTTTATTATCGGCATTCTGGAGGGAAAAGCTTAAGCACCGACGGCTGCTTAGTTGGCTGCTTGCATGGCGGCCCGCGTGTCGCGGACGATCTGCACGTATTGCCGTGCCAGCGTTTCGATACGGGTGAGGTCACCGCTAGCGACCGCGTCTTTCTCGACCAGCGAACTGCCGATGCCGAGGGCACAGGCACCTGCCTGGAGGAAGTCGGCCGCCGTATCGAGATTGACTCCACCGGTTGGCATCATGAGCACCTGGGGCAGGGGGCCTCGTAGTGCCTTGAGATGAGTTGGTCCGCTGATATCGGAAGGAAAGATTTTGATCACGTCAGCGCCGGCTTCCCAGGCGGTGAGTACTTCGGTGGGGGTATGAGCGCCGGGCATAACCAGCTTGTCATAGCGGTGGGCCATCCGGATGACGTCCGGGTTGGTGGCTGGTGAGACCAGGAACTCGGCGCCATGGAGTATGGCAGTGCGGGCGGTCTCCGGGTCCAGGATGGTGCCGGCACCGACCAGTGCCCGGTCACCAACACGGTTCACCATCTCTTGCAGCACCTGGGTGGCCTGCGGGACAGTGAAGGTAATTTCCATGACGGTGATGCCTCCGGCTAGCAGAGCTTCGGCCACATCGACCAGCAATTCGCTATTGGGGGCCCGAATGACAGCAACAATCCCCTCTTGAATGACAGTGTTTAAATCTTCGTATCTACTCATGATTTTTTACCTTAGGTGTCCAATCGTGGTTTATCATTGAACTGATCGGACGGCCGTCACGTATCACCGACATGACAGGCTAAAATCGACCGGTTCGGGTTAGAGCAGTTGTGGGG
>CAYYZW010000205.1:0-19245 GCA_964476375.1 uncultured Pirellulaceae bacterium | reverse complement strand
CGAACTCTCCTCCCCAGACGACCAGTGTTTCATCCAGCAACCCTCGCCGGTCGAGATCCTTCACCAGGGCCGCCACCCCCTGCTCGGTCATCTCGCAGTTGCTCTTGAGCCGCTTGTTGAGATTCGAGTGGTCATCCCAGGTGTAGTGATAAAGCTGCACGAAGCGGACTCCCCGCTCGACCATTCGCCGGGCCAGCAGGCAGTTGGTTCCAAACCACCGGGATTTTTCGTCCTCGATGCCGTATTCCTCCAGCGTCGCCTTCGATTCACCTGCAAAGTCGAGAAGTTCCGGAGCCGCCGTCTGCATGCGGAAGGCCATCTCGTAGGAGGCGATACGGGAGAGAATCTCCGGGTCCTGCTTCTGCTGAAAACGCAACTGGTTCATCTGGCGGATGGCAGCGAGTCGATCGGCCTGCTGGCGGCGACTGATACCGGCGAGGTTGCCAAGGTGCAGAATCGCGTCCCCGCTGCTGCGGAACGTTACGCCGCGGTGCGCAGCCGGCAAAAAAGCATTACTCCAGAGTGCCGTTCCTCCCAGGTCCCCGGATCCATTCCGGGAAAGCAGAACAACAAAACCGGGAAGGTCCTTCGATTCACTCCCCAGCCCGTAGGTCGCCCAGGAACCCATGCTCGGCAATCCAAACCGGGGAACACCGGTGTTCATCATCTGCTGGGCCGGGTGGTGGTTGCTTACCTCGGCCACCATCGACCGGACCATGCACCAGTGATCGGCGCAGGATGCCATACTGGGCAGGTAATCAGAGAAAGCCATTCCCGCTTGACCATATTGCCGGAATCGCCGCGGGGACGCCCAGGCCCGGGCACTCCCCTTGATCAGGACATCGTCCAGTCCCGAAAGGAAAGATTCGGGGACCGGCTTGTTGTGGAGCTGTGCCAGCTTGGGTTTCGGATCAAACAGGTCAAGCTGGCTGGGGGCTCCTGCCATGAAGAGAAAAATAACGTTCTTCGCCCGCGGTGCAAAATGAGGGGGGCGCGGGGCTAGGGAATCCGCCGGCAGGGTCTTCCTGGCAGCCATTCCGTCTCTCGCCAGCAACTGGGCCAGCGCCATGCCGCCAATACCATACCCCGATTGTTCGAGGAAGCAGCGGCGATGCATGCCAGCAGCAGGGTTCTGATCCACGTTCTAGTCCCTCGTGATAAACTCGTGCAGGTTCAGCAGGATACTGCAGGTAGTGCCCCAGGCAGCCACCTCGATCACCGGGATCGTTCCCGAATCCAATGTCACCATCGCCTGGGCCTGTTCCGGATGGGCTCGCAGGTGCTTCCGCTGCGCCTGGAGGTATGTCGCCAGCTGATCCACTTCCTCCGCCAGCGGCTGTCTCCCCAGGCAGAGGCGAAAAGCTCGCACCAGGCGGTCCCGATCAGAAGCCGCTGGCCCGGACAGGACCCGCTGCGCGAGTCCCTGTGCCATCTCAAAGAAAGCAGGGTCATTCAGAAGCGTGAGCGCCTGCAGGGGCGTGTTGGATCGGTCTCGCCTGGCACATGGCTCCTGGGGGCTGGGGGCGTCAAAGGTCGCTGTCAGGGAATAGGGCGTGGTTCGCAGGATGAAGGTATAGACGGCTCGCCGGTAGCGGTCCTCCCCGCGACTCTCCTGCCAGGGATGACTGCCAAAAGCCTCCTTGATCACGCTCTGCGGCTGGGGCGGCCTGACGCTCGGCCCTCCCATCTTGTTGGAAAGCAGACCACTGGCAGCCAGGGCGACATCCCGGACCGCTTCACCCGGTATCCGCAGGCTCCGCTGTCGATAGAGCAGCCGGTTGCGGGGATCTCGTTCAGCCAGCTCGGGGCGTGGCCGGGAAGACTGCCGGTAAGTTGCCGAGAGGACGATCTGACGCTTGAGCTGCTTGAGGTCCCAGCCGCTATCGATGAAATATCCAGCGAGCCAGTCCAAAAGCCGGGGGTGGCTGGGGAGGCTCCCGCGGATGCCAAAATCCTCGGGCGTATCGACCAGCCCGGTGCCGAAAAACTCCAGCCAGATCCGGTTGACCAGCACGCGTGCCGTCAGGGGATTAGTGCCCGAGACCAGCCAGCGAGCCAGCGAAAGCCTGGCATCCTCGTCACCGCCGAGGACCGGTGGAAGACAGGCCAGCCCGGCGGGATCCACGTCCTCACCACGATCCCGAAATTCTCCTCGCTCGTGGATGTATGTCTGTCGGTGATTGACTGCCGCCTGCATGGCCGGTGCTCGACTGACGCTCGGGAACTGCTTCTTCAGTTCATCCAGCTTGGATTGAAGTGAGCTGATTTCCAGCTGCTTGTATTTTTCCGGATCGACAATGGACGACCGCGGCAGGAAGTAATCCATCAGATCCTCTTTCTGCCGCTCACTCCGCTTCTCCCAGGGGAGCTTGCAGATCTCGGTCCCCTCCAGCTGGCCCTCACCCAGGCCGCCACCCCAGACAAGACCCAGCAGTTCCCACTGGCGATCCCAGACATGGTCCTCACTCGGATGCTGCCAGGCATGCAGCATCTTTGCCTCCCAGCGCCGCTGGAACTTGTCGACCGCCTCCCGGTACGGGTCCAGGAGCTGCCGGCGCTGCCGTTCATATTCCGCCCGGTTCACCCTGTAGGCATCCACATCGTCCGGCAATGGCGCATCGAAGTTCGCCTCGTCGGCATTATTGAAATAGGCGTAGAGCTGGTAGAACTCCTGCTGGCTGACCGCGTCGTACTTGTGATCATGACAGCGGGCGCAGCCTACCGTCAGGCCCAGCCAGGTGGTACCGACCATCGAAACGCGGTCCAGCACCTGGAAGACGCGGAACTCCTCGATATCCGCTCCCCCTTCCCGGTTGCTGAGCGTCTGCCGCAGGAAACCGGTTGCAATCTTCTGGTCCTGCGTCGCCTCTGGAAGCAGGTCACCGGCAAGTTGTTCGACCGTGAACTGATCAAAGGGCATGTTGGCGTTCAATGCCCCGATCAACCAGTGGCGGTAACGCCAGGCAACGGGCCGCAGCTGGTCGGTCAGGTAGCCGTCGGTGTCGGCATAGTGGCAGAGATCCAGCCATGGGCGAGCCCAGCGTTCGCCGTAACGTGGGGAGGTGAGCAACCGGTCAACCAGGCGCTCGTAGGCAGCGGGGCGGTCGTCGGCCAGGAAGGCATCCACCTCATCCGGGGTGGGAGGCAGTCCCACAAGGTCCAGTGTCACGCGGCGGATGAGCGTCGCCCGGTCCGCCTCGGGAGAGGGCCTGATCTTTTCCTGCCGCAGTCGATCGCGGACAAAGGCATCGATGCCATTGGCCGCATCTGTAACTGCCGGCGGGACAGGACGGTCAATCGGCTGATAAGACCAGTGTCCAGGTTCCGGCTTGCGAGCCTCGGAAACGGCAGTTATCAACAGTACCAGCAGCCCGGAGGCGAGCAACCATCGCGAATACTGGCGAGTGGTCCTCTGGCAGGTCATGGCGGGAGCTCCTGGAAACCGACGGTTATTCCATTCGTTGAGCGGCACTGCCCATTGTAACCCGATGGGACGATCAAACCCAAGGAACCTCTCGATCAACCTAGTGAGTACCAGGGACTTCCATGGATCCGGTGGGAATGTGAATATTCTCTACCATCTCCTGGACCTCCTGCGGTGGAGGCGGGCTAAACAGGTTGACGACAAAGGCCACAGCAAAGTTGATCAGCATTCCGACCGCACCAATGCCTTCAGGAGAAATTCCGAACAGGTGTTCTTCCTTGGTTCCGCCCATGAACTGGAAGTAAATAATGTAGCCAAGAGTGAAGCCGATTCCGCAGATCATGCCGGCGATGGCTCCTTCACGGCTCATCTTCTTGGAGAAAATGCCCAGCAGCAGGGTCGGGAAAAAGGAAGATGCAGCCAGCCCGAAAGCAAAAGCGACCGTCTTGGCAATAAATGTCGACGGCGGATTGATGCCAAAGTAAGTCGCGACAGCGAGTGCTACGAAAGCGGCCACGCGGGCGTAATTGACCTCTTCCCGGTCCGTCAGGTCCGGCTTGAGAATCTTCTTCATCAGGTCGTGGGAAATAGACGTAGACAGGACCAGCAGCAGTCCGGCAGCCGTCGACAGGGCCGCTGCAATACAGCCTGCCATCAAAAGCGCGATGGCCCAGGGAGGAACATCGGCCATGTAGGGATTGGCCATCACCATGATGTCTGGGCCAAAGATTAATTCGTTGGGATCTGATTCCTGTTCACTGAGTTCCATTGCTGCCTTGGCATCCCGCGATTGTGCCACAGCCAGATTCCCATCTGCGGTTCGGTAAGCGAGCGGCCCTGCATACTGAATGATGCCGTCCTGGTTCTTGTCCTGGAACGTCATTTGTCCCGTTTCCTCGAACTGCGAGAACCATTCTGGAGCATTACTATATTCCACCCCGTGAAGATTGTTGATCAGGTTGACTCGGGAAAAGGCACCAATCGTTGGGGCTGTCAGGTAAATGACCGCAATGAACCCGAGTGTCCAGCAGGCTGATTTTCTCACGGCACGGACGTTCTTGACGGTAAAGAAACGGACGATCACATGCGGCAGCCCAGCCGTTCCACACATCAATGCTGCTGTGATGCAGAACATATCGATCGTCGAGATACTGCCTGAGGTGTATTCGGCGAAGCCCAGTTCCGTGTTGATGTTATTTAATTTTTCCAGGAACGGTACGACCGAATCGCCAGCAGTGAAATTGTCGATCAGGCCCAATTGTGGAATGAAATTATTGGTCAGCGCCATGGCGATGTAGATGGCGGGAATCGTGTAAGCAAAGGCCATTACGCAGTACTGTGCCACCTGGGTGTAAGTGATCCCCTTCATGCCCCCGAGTCCGGCGTAGAGGAAGACGATGCCTGCTCCGATCAGCACGCCTGCCGGGATACCGATGCCGAAGAGTTGGGAAAAAACGACTCCCACTCCACGCATTTGCCCCATGATGTAGGTCATGCAGATAAAGATGGCGCAGAATACAGCGACCCCTCGCGCGACCTTTGAATAAAATCGATCACCAACAAAATCCGGCACCGTGGCTTTTCCGAATTTTCGCAGGTAAGGGACCATCAGGATCGTCAGGAGCACGAAGCCACCGGTCCAGCCCATCAAGAAGCGGGAGCCGTCATATCCGCCAATCGCCACGGCACCTGCCATGGAGATAAAGGTGGCAGCCGACATCCAGTCCGCTGCCGTGGCCATGCCGTTGGCGATCGGTGAAACTTCACCACCGGCGACGTAATATTCCTTCGTTGACGTCGCTCGAGAACGAAAAGCGATCCCGATGTAGAGGACAAAGGAGAGCCCGATAAAGACGATATTCAGGGTACTTTGATCCATAGTCGCTATGCACAATCCTATTCGGTGTACCCGTGCTTTTCGTCCAAACGACGCATCAGCAGCGCATAGGCAATCAGGATCAACACAAAGCAGATGATCGAACCCTGCTGTGCCATCCAGAAGCCAAAGGGGGCATTCCCAATTGCCGGGAAGTGGACATCGAACCAGTCCCGAAACAGGATGGCGGTGACAAAACTCACCACAAACCAGACGCCGAGCAGGCAGAGTGTTATTCGCAAACAGGCGCGACGATGTTCAACAGCTGTACGCTCTTGCATTGGCATCCCTGGCTAGATCAGTTCCCTGATCGGTTCACGATGGTCCACCAGGTACTGCGGCCGACCGGCATGATCAGGAACGGTCGCCGTCATGGTGTCGATTCCCAGCCGGTTATAGAGCGTGGCATGAACTTCCTGGTAATGCACCGGGCGATCCTTGGGCACTTCCGCGTACTTGTTGGTCGAGCCAATCACCTGGCCAACCTGCATGCCCCCTCCCGCCAGCAGGGCACAGGATGCCTGCGGCCAGTGATCCCGTCCGCCTCCCTTGTTAATACGGGGAGTGCGGCCAAATTCACCCCAGGCGATGACTGTCACATCATCCTGCAGGCCGCGGTCATGGATATCCTGAACCAGGGCCGTGACCGCCTGGTCCAGCTTGGGAAGCTGGATTGGTAGCCGCTCGAAATTTCCACCATGCCTGTCCCAGCTTCCGAAACTCAGCGTCACACAACGGACCCCGGCTTCCACAAGCCGCCGTGCCATCAGGAACTGGTCCATCCAGTGGGGCCCGGCATCCTCCCCGAAAGCCGGTGCGGAAGAGCCACGCCCATAACGATCTCGTAGTGCGGGATCTTCTTTTTCCAGGTCCATCGCTTCAAGCATCTTGCTGGAGGTCAGGACATCGAAAGCCTGCTGCGTGTAGGCATCGACCCCCTCGTAAACCTGCTGACTGTCAAGCTCCCGGCGAAAGCGATCAAAGCTTGCCAGCAGCGCCTTGCGATCCCCCAGACGGTCCAGGTCGATTCCCTGCAGTTTCATGTCCGCCAGCCCCTCCCCCTCGGGCTGGAAAGGAGCATAGGCCGGCCCCAGGAAACCGGGAAAACCAGGATTGGAATAGGGTGTGTGTTTTGTCTTGGTGGTCAGCCCTACAAAGGGGGCGACCGATGGATCGACGTTGCCGTGCAGCTTGGTGACGGCCGCCCCAAAGGAAGGCCGCCCGGACTGTCGCTGGCTGCCGGAAATCGGGAAACCACTCATGCAGACATCCGAGGCGTGCTGGTCCGGAGAGCCATAGAGCGAGCGAATAATGGTGAACTTGTCCATCATGGCTGCCAGGCGTGGCATGTGCTCGCAAATCTGGATCCCGGGGACGGACGTGGAAATCGGCTTGAAGGAACCGCGGATTTCCACCGGCGCTTTCATCTTGAGGTCATACATGTCCTGGTGGGACGGGCCACCGGACAGGTAGATCATGATCACGGCCTTATGGGAAAGTGCCTTGCCGCGCGGACCCCGCGAAGCCGCCTCGGCCTGCAGGAGCCGGGGAAGCGAAAGCCCTCCCATGGCAAGACCACCAATACGCAGGAAGTGACGGCGGGAGAGGCCGTCGCAGTGTCGTTGTTTTCGGCCAAGAATGCTGAGCATAGGGTCACTCGACGTGGCAGGAAAAGAAAACCGTGAACGCCTTGATTTTAGCGGACTGGTGGAAGCGGCCACAAGTCGGATGTCCTGACAGGACCCCGCACGCTGTTCTCATTATCGGCTGACATACTCAACCAACTTGTAGTGATTCACGGCGACTGACGGTAGAATCAATGGCAGATACAGGGCAGGAGATGGATAATCCAAAACATGAATGAACCAAGTCTTTATGAACGGCTGGGTGGATACGATGCGATCTGCCAGGTGGCTGACGAACTGCTTCCACGGCTGATGAATGACAGCCAGCTGGGCCGTTTCTGGGAAAACCGGGGGACGGACGGCCTGGAAAGAGAAAAGCAGCTTCTGGTTGACTTTCTTGCCCACTCCAGTGGAGGTCCCATGTACTACACGGGACGCGACATGCAGACGACCCACCGTGGCATGGGCATCCGTGAAACAGACTGGCAACTTTTCATCGGACACCTCCAGGAAACCCTCGCGGAGCTCCAGGTTCCGGAGGCCGAGACCACGGCGGTAGTTGGATTTATCCAGGGGACCCATGATGAGATTGTCGAATAAAATCCACCCCCTCTCCATCGGCCTGGCCCTGCTCGCCCTGCAACTTGCTTCCGGGCCCCTCCTCGGCAAGGACAAGAAGCCCAAGGGACTTGCCGGAGGGATGCCGCTCGACGCCAAGGCGCTCGACGGATTCCGGATGTTCCTGGAACCACCTGAACCAAATCGACGGCAGATTCGCCGCATGGAAGCGGGTCGTTTCCGCGGCAGCTTCATGATCGAGGACAACTGGGAACGCCAGGTGGCCAAGAAAGATCAGGGGAAGCTGCTGGACCGTTTTTTCCAGGATCCCCTGGCGCTGGACGCGGTGAGGAACTTCGAAACCCTCCGGGTCTACATCCTCCCTTCCGCGAAAGACCTTCCCGGCCCGCGAGCGCAATACGACCGCTTGATCGATACGTCCAATCCTGTCATGGACCTGACACCCGAACAGGCACGACGAATTGCAGAAATCTACTCCACCCCAACCTCGTACCTCTGGGGGACACACATGATGTGTGGCCCGGTCTACGGGGTCCGATTCGACTTTCAGAAGGAGGAGCGAAAGGTCTCCATCCTGCTCTGCCTGACATGCAGCCACGCCGGGATCATCCAGAACCCCAACAAGCTGGAACAGATCCCGAGTGAGCACATTCACCTCCAGGGGACTTTCCCCGAACTGCTGCAGATCGTCAAAACCCTGGCTCCCGAGAACAACCTGATCCAGTCTCTCAAGGCCCCCGCCTATACCCCGCCAGCAGACGACCCGGACATTCCCTAGACAGTCGGCCTTTCCAGCTGGATTCCCCATGGAAATCTCGCTGGCTCAATAGGGGTTGATGTTCTATCCTTTATACAGTCGATATACCCACTGACGGGATGATCTCCATGCACAGACGCCAACTATTAAAATTTGGGCTTACGGGCTTTGCCAGCCTGAGTCTCCCGGCACTGATGCGGCTCCGCGCCCAGGCCGCAGCACCCGGATCCGAGCGTACGGCAATCATCCTGGTCTGGCTGCGGGGAGGCTGCAGCCACCTGGACACCTGGGATCCCAAGCCCGATGCGAGCAGTGATTTTCGCAGCCCCTACACCCCGATCAACACGAACGTCCCGGGCACGATCGTGACCGAGCTTTTGCCACGCATTTCCCAGATTGCCCACCGGTTCAACCTGTTGCGGTCCGTCGCCCATACCGGTGGCGGCCACCCGGCCGGCTCACTCCAGGTCCTGGCCGGGGATACGGCCGCCCAGGACAAGACCAAGCCGGTCCTGCCGGACTGGATGTCGATTGCCAACTACCTGCGGTATGACTCAGCGAAAAAGCTTCCCAATTACATCACCGTCAACCCGGTCGACCGCTACGACAGTTTCACCATTGCCGGTGCGACCTACCTGGGACCGTCCTACGATCCGTTTCGCGTTACAGGGGATCCCAGCCAGCCGAACTTTGAAGTCCCCAACGTCGGAATCAAGGACAAGGAACTGGCTGCCCGCCTCTCATCACGAGTGACGCTGCGGGAAAAGCTCGACGGACTCCGCCGTGATATTGACGCCACCGGTGAACTGGCAGCACTTGACGGCTTTGACAAGGCAGCGGTCAACCTGCTGACCAGCCCACGGGCGCAGCACGCATTTGATCTCTCCCAGGAACCCGACGCAGTGCGAGACCGGTACGGGCGCCACCAGTGGGGACAGCAGTGCCTGATGGCCCGCCGACTGGTGGAGGCGGGCGTGGAAATCATCACCACGGAATTTGACGGGCCGCTCTGCGGACGCGTTGCCAACTGGGATGACCATGCCGTGAACCATCACGTCTTCCAGGCAATCAAACACCGGGCACCCTTCTTTGACCAGGCGGTATCCGCCCTGGTTGAGGATGTCTACCAGCGGGGGCTCGACAAGCGGGTGATGGTCGTCGTGACCGGTGAGTTTGGCCGTACTCCTCGAATCTCCCATGTCGCCAGTAGCGGCGGCGGTGTTGCCAGCGGTGCGAAGGGGACGGTGCAGCCAGGCCGGGACCACTGGCCACGTGCCAACACGATGCTGTTTGCCGGCGGTGGCATGCAGACGGGCCAGGTGATCGGAAAAACAGACCCCCGTGGCGAGGACCCTGTGGAACGGCGGGTGGGACCTGGAGATTTCCTGGCAACGATCTACCATCACCTCGGCATCGACGCCGAGCAGGTTGCGATTCCCAACTTTTCCGGGCGACCGATCCCCATCCTGCCTCACGGCAAGCCAATCCCGGAACTGATGGGATAAGCCGGCGCCGAAAGAGCAGCCATGTTATCGATCCTTGCACATAACCGGCACTGCAGCCGACGAGAGCTGCTCGCGATCGGCAGTCTCGGCTTTGGTGGCTTCACCCTGGCCAACCTGCTGGCCACAGAAAAAGTCGGTGCGGCCGTCCAGGACCACGTGGTCCGGGGCAAGTCGGTCATTTTCCTGCTCCAGCATGGCGGGCCCACCCAGTTCGAGACGTTTGACCCCAAGCTGGACGTGCCCGACGGAATCCGCACGGTGGGGGGAGTCACGCGAACGTCGATCCCCGGTGTGACGTTTGGATCCAGCATGCCCGACATTGCCCGCCACGCCCACCGACTGGCGATCGTCCGATCCTACTCCACCGGCAGCGGGGCCCACAGCAACCGGCCCCTGATCAGCAGGTCGTCACTGGGAGCCAACATCGGATCAATTTATTCCCGCATCGCCGGAGCCACGAATCCCCAGACCGGAATGCCCACCAACATCACGCTCTTCCCTAACTCGATCGACCCCGATGCACTCGGGCCGGACGAACGCTTTGGCAAGTTCAGCGCCACCGGATCACTCAGCAAGGCCTGCGAGCCCTTTGCCCCGGGTGGCGAATCCATGCTGCAGGACAACATGAAACTGGTGTTGCCGGCGGGGAGGTTTGACGACCGCCAGGGGCTGCTTCGCTCACTCGACAGGCTTCGCCGGGAACTGGACAGCAGTGGTGCACTCGAGGGCGTCGACAAGTTCCGACAGCAGGCCATCTCGATGGTCCTCAAGGGAGCTGCCAGCGCGTTTGACCTGGACAACGAGGACCCCCGTACGCTTGCACGGTATGACACCGCTCATTTTGTGGACGAGACCCGTTTCGCCGACAAGCGAAACGGCAAGAACGAACGGCGCTGGTACCAGAACAACTCCCAGACCCTTGGCCGATTGCTGCTGCTGGCCCGCCGGCTCTGTGAATCCGGCTGCCGTTTTGTCACGGTCGCCACCCGATTTGTCTGGGATATGCATGGAGACCAGAACAACCTGGGTGTAGAGCGAGGCATGGAAGCAGTCGGACGCCCCTATAACCGTGCTGTCTCCGCGTTCATCGAGGACTGCGAGGCGCGGGGCCTTTCCGACGACATCCTGCTGGTTTCCACCGGCGAAATGGGTCGCACACCCAAGATCAACAAGTCCGGAGGACGCGATCACTGGGGTCGACTGACACCGCTGATGCTTTACGGCGGAGGAATCACCGCCGGCCAGGTGATCGGCAAGTCCGAACGCGATGGCGGCCAGCCGGCAGTCGATCCTTATAATTCGGACCACCTGGTCTCCACGATCCTGCACACGCTGTTCGACATGGGTGAGCTGCGCGTGGAGCAGGGACTGCCTGCCGAACTGGTGCGGATGATTTCCGGGAACGCACCGATCCGCGAGCTTTTCTAGCAGGAGAAAACAGGGGGGGGATTCTGGTGTAGAATCCGGTTCTGGACTCCAGCACAAGGAACTCCCATGAACGGACAACCCGGCTCCCCGTTAAAAGTAGGCGTGATCGGCCTGGGCCGTTTTGGTCGGCTGCACGCGCTCACCCTCGCCGGCCTGGCCGAGGCGGAACTGGTCGGCCTGGTCGCCCGCCGCCAGGAGAGCATCGACGCCCTGGCAGGGGAACTGCCGGAGGTTCCCGGCTGGCTGGATCTTGAACAGGCGGTCAGCGAATCGGGAGCCGATGCCTGGATTGTCGCCTGCAGCACCGCACACCATGTCCCGGTCACGCGGACATTACTTGAAGCAGGCAAGACCGTGCTGCTGGAGAAACCGATCGCCAGCAACCTGGCCGAGGCCGAGAGCCTTGAGGCACTGGTCCGCAACGATTCGAGCAACCTGGTGATCGGCCACATCGTGCTCTTTAACAGCGAGTTCCTGCAGTTGCTCGAGGAATCCCGGCGGCAGGGCCCGATCAGCTATATCAACTGCGTTCGCCACCGACCTGCCTCGATCATCAAGGATTTTCCCGGCGAGAACCCACTGCATGCGGCCATGGTGCACGATCTCTACGCCACGCAGGTCCTGGTCGACAAGGCAGAGCCGGACCACTTCAGCGCCCAGTACCATCGTACACCCGAGGGGGTGATCGATATCGCCCTGGCGCAGCTCAAGTGGGACAACGGGCCGGTCGCCTCCTTTGCCGCCTCCTATGCCACCCCGGCCGGCATGCCTCCTCGTGGTTTCGACCGCACCGAGGTTTTTGGCGAGGGCTGGTCTGCCCGCATTGACCCTAATCCCCGGCCGATTGAAGTCTGGGACGAGCAAGCCCGCTGGCCGATGGCCCTGGAGATTCGTGCCGGCGAGGGTGCCGCAACCGGGATGATGGCCGAGGAATTACGCTGTTTCTGCCGCGTTGCCCGGGGGGAATCCCCCGTTCCATCCGGTGCCAGTTACCAGGATGCCCTGCAGGTCCAGAGGTGGATGGAGAAGCTGGACTCCATTGCCCAGTGAAAAGACAAGATTGATCAATCAACGATAACCGATTAACCTAACAGAACCTGGTCACCCCACACCGAGGCCCTGCTTACCATGTTGACCTTCCGCAGCAAACAATACCGACTCTGCGACGGCCTGGCCCGTCGTGATTTCCTGGCGATCGGGTCACTTGGAATCGGCAGCCTGGCTCTGCCCCAGCTGCTCCGGGCCGAAGCCGACCAGGGGATTTCCCGGTCCCACAAGGCGGTGATCAATATTTATCTCACCGGGGGGCCACCTCACCAGGACATGGTGGACTTGAAACCGAACGCCCCGGCTGAAATCCGAGGTGAGTTTTCACCCATCGCCACCAACGTACCGGGAATCCAGATCTGTGAGCACATGCCCCGGCTCTCCCGGATGATGGACAAGCTGATCAACATCCGCACACTGGTTGGCTCCGACGGACGACACTCCTCCTTCCAGTGTGTTACCGGGCGCCCGTTTGCCAATCAGCCCCAGGGAGGCTGGCCGGAGATCGGATCGATGCTCTCCCGCCTGCAGGGCCCAGCCCGGCCAGGCATCCCGGCTACGCTCGACCTCTCGATGCACATGGAACATCTCCCCTACAACCTGCCGGGCCCCGGATTCCTGGGCCAGGCTCATGCCCCGTTTAAACCGACCGGGCCGAGCAGGTCCGACATGGTGCTGCCGGACGTGCTTGTCAAGCGATTTGACGACCGGCGAGAGCTGCTTGCCGGCCTGGACGTGGTCAAGCGAAAGCTGGACAAGAGCGGTTTTCCCCAGCAGGCCGATGCTTTTACGCAGCAGGCGATTGATGTACTCACCTCCAGCGCCCTGGCCGATGCCCTGGACCTGGAAAAGGAAGACCCTCGCATCCGCGGGCGATATGGGAAGGATGATCCCAACATCCTTTCCTACTCGAGCAAGGGTTACCAGGCGATCAACTCCAAGTTCCTGCTGGCCCGGCGACTGGTGGAAGCTGGAGCCCGCTGCGTCTCCGTCTCCTGGGCGGATTTTGACTGGCATGGCGGAAATTTCTCCAATGGGAAAAAGGTGCTTCCCAAGCTGGACGAGGGGTTGTCCGCCCTGGTCATGGACCTGGACGAGCGAGGCCTCTCAGACGACGTTACCGTGGTCGTGTGGGGTGAATTCGGCCGCACACCCAAGATCAACAGCAACGCCGGTCGTGATCACTGGAGCCGCAATGCCTGCGCGATCCTGGCAGGTGGGGGCATGCGAACGGGCCAGCAGATCGGAACCACGAATGCCAGCGCGGAGGAACCGGTGGACAGGCCGGTTCATTTCAGCGAGGTCTTCTCAACCATCTATCACAACCTGGGAATCGCGCCCGACCAGCGGACGATCGAGGACCTGGGTGGACGTCCGCGTTACCTGCAGGACGACTTTCGGCCGATCGACGAGATTATCTAGCCACGCTGGCGTCTACCGCCTGCTCAATGAGGATCTGCCGGTTAACCGGAAGGTCGGTAACCACCTGCCTTGATCCATCCGGCCAGGTGATGGTCAGTTTCACCGGCCTGCGTTCCGTCCCCAGGCCAAAGGTCACTGGCAACTCGATCTGCGAGAGATAACTTCGCGTGGGCAACACCCACCGGTGCTGGCTCCCCTCGTCCATTTCCAGTCGTAACGCTGCGCCAATTGCATCCCGGTTCCCATCCCGGCCCTGCAATTGCACCCGCAGGTAATTGTGCGGCAGTGTCATTTCATTTCGAAACAGGCGGATGCGATCGTTATTGGCAGTGACAAGCATGTCAAGATCGCCATCCGCATCGATATCTGCATAGGCGGCTGCTCGACCCAGGATCGGCTCGTAGATATCGGTCCCACATTTCTCCGGCGGCACCGGCTGAAACATGGTTCCTGAACCCCCGTGGTACCAGAACAACTGGCTCGGTTCGAACAGGGTGATTCCCTCCAGGCGTGAGCCTTCCAGGTTGTTGACATGCCCGTTGGCCTGGAACATGTCGAGGTGTCCATCGAGATCGTAATCATAGAAACAGAGGCCAAAAGTAGTCACCCGCTTCGTCTCTGGAACAGTGGCTGTACGTGGTGCCTCGTCGACAAACAGGAACGGTCGATTCTGCGAGATATACATGGCCGTCTGGAGCTTGGCCAGGTTCGCGACGGCAATCAACATACTGGGAGTCCCTTCAATCTGGCAAAAGTCGATCCCCATCCCACCCACGATCTGCCCGTTGGAATCCCAGCCAAAACCGGTCTGAAGACCGGCGTCCGTAAACGTACCATCCTGGTTGTTTCGCAGCAGGAAGCTCCGTGTCTGGTCGTTGGCGACCACGATATCCAGCCACCCGTCCCGGTCCAGGTCCACGAAGACCACGCCCAGTGCCTTGGCCAGCAGTTCCCCATTCTCTGGATCCCTGATAACCATCCCTGCCTGCCTGGAGACATCCGTAAAAGTCCCATCCCCGTTGTTTTCATAGAGCAGGCACTGGCCCCCCTCGTAGAAACGCGGGCCATGGTAGGTCTTGTGCTCGGTATAGATCTGCTTGACCGCCAGGTCCTGCTCCCTGGTCCAGTTTGCATAGGTACAGACAAACAGGTCCAGGTCGCCATCATTATCAAAATCGAAGAAACCGGTGCTGCTGGACCATGGCTGCCCGGATCCCCCGACCCCGGCCTTGCTGGTCACCTCCTCGTACTTTCCCTTTCCCGTACAGCGAAAGAGACGGTTCCGCCCCAGCGAGGTCACGAAGATATCTCTCCAGCCGTCGTTGTCATAGTCCGCCATCGCCAGCCCCATGGCATAGCAGGAGATCTCCAGACCGGACCCGGCTGTCACGTCGGTGAAATGACCGCTGCCGTCATTTTCATAAAGCACGATCGAGCGGCCTTCCGCCGGCGGGTCCAGGTAATCCGCGATCGGACAGCAGGAGAGCAGGAGCAGGTCCGGATCCCCGTCGTTGTCGTAATCAAAAAACCCACCGCCACTGCCCAATGGCTCGGGCATGAACAACGATCCGACAGCACCATTCTCATGAACAAAGTCGATCCCCCGTTCTGCCGAGATATCCTTCAGCATCACGCGGGGGAACAGCGAGGTGTCGATCATCGGATCATGCGGCGGCATCACCTGCCTGACCGCCTGGACGGGCAACGGGGGCAGGGGACGGATGAACCACCAGCCGATACCCGCAATGACAACGGCACCCACAACCGCGACGAGCACCCAGCGAATCCTCCTGACTGGCCGGGAGGCGGCGTGCTTGGCTGTGCCCGCTTCCTGCTCGTTCATTATTGTCCTCTCAGCATGACACAAATGAATGGAAGTCCATGGCAGGCACAGTAAGATACGAGAACGTTCCCCCTGTCCGTCTCGTCCCCAGTTGTTATCGGCCAGCATTGATCATCAGGGTGAGTTGCGATCATGTCAAATCCCGCGCCGCTGCTGGTGACCGAACGGCTTTCCATTCGCGCCTGGCAGAAAAAGGATCTGCCGACGGTGACCGACTTCTGTTCCGACCCGGATGTCATGAAGCACGTCGGCGACGGGCATTGCTGGTCCGCTGCAGAGTGCCTGGATTTTCTTGATCAGGAAATCCGGCATCAGCGGCAGCACGGTTTCTGCCGCTGGGCGGTAGCCGATCGGCAGGAAGGATCCGTGATCGGGTTCTGCGGATTTGTTTCACGTGGCGACCGTGTGGAAATGGGCTGGCGCCTGGCGGCCCACGCCTGGGGCAGGGGCCTGGCGAGCGAAGCAGCCCTGGCAGTGCTCCATTACGCCCGCGGGACGCTTCGCCGCACGCCCATCCTCGCACGCATCCATCCAGCGAACCGGGCATCGCTACGACTGGCCAGGAAAATCGGCTTCCAGGAGACAAGTCGATGCGTCCGAGAGGGCCGACAACTGATTGTCCTGGAGGCCTCCTGTATTCCGCAACCATAGTCCTGCTCCCATCAGAGTTGAGATAAAACCGGTTGCTCGTTACGATCACGTACAACAAGCTTTCTTCCCGATCAAGGATTCGCCCATGCTGACCAATCGACGACAGTTCCTCAAAACCAGCCTGGTTGCATCTGCCCCCCTCGTCGTCCCTGCCTCGGCATTCGGGGCCAATGAACGACTGAATATTGGTGTCATCGGTGTCGCCGGCCGAGGCGGTTCCAACCTGGCAGCCATGGCTGGCGAAAATGTCGTGGCTCTTTGTGACGTGGACAGGAATCGGCTTGGCGCGGCCCACAAGGCCCATCCCCAGGCACAGACATTCGAGGACTACCGGCAGTTGCTTGAAAAACAAGACCTCGATGCCGTTGTCGTCTCCACCCCGGACCACCACCATGCTCCGGCCACGATGCGAGCCCTCAAGCGGGGCCTGCATGTCTACTGCGAGAAACCGCTGACCCACACGGTCGAGGAGGCACGACTGGTTGCTGCCGAGGCGGCCCGCCAGAAAGTTGCAACTCAAATGGGAACCCAGAACCATCAGCACCCGGGCTACCTGCGACTGGTGGAATTGCTGGAAAAAGGAGCTGTTGGTGATGTCCGCGAGGCACATATCATCACTGACCGGCCTGGAAGATGGTGGCCACAGGGCCTGGCAGCCCCTGCCCAGAAACAGGAGATCCCCGGGCACCTGAACTGGGACACCTGGCTGGGGCCCGCTCCCGCCAGGGATTACCACGAATCTTATGTTCCCTTCAAGTGGCGTGGCTGGTGGGATTTTGGCTGTGGCGCTATTGGGGACATGGCAATTCACCTGATGGATCCGGCCTTCTGGGGACTGAAGCTGGGAGGACCGGTGCGTGTGACCTCCGAAAGCCCTCCGGCACACATCGACAGTGGCCCCACCTGGATGATCACGAAGTTCGAGTTTGGGCAGCGAGGAGCACTCCCCCCGGTCGAAGTCTACAGGTACGAGGGAAACGCCAAGCCGGAGCCGGGAATAGCCGCCGAGATACCGATGAAAGGTTCCCTGTTCATCGGCAGCTATGGCAAAATTGCGATCGCACACGGTGGCCAGCCACAACTGTTGCCGGAGAAACAATTCGAGGATTACACACCACCGGAACCCTACCTGCCCACCTCCCCCGGACATCACCAGCAGTGGATCGCGGCCTGCAAGACAGGCAGCCCGACGGGAAGCCATTTTGGTTACGCCGGCCCATTCACGGAGATTGTCCTGCTGGGGAATATCGCCCACCGGGTAGGCCGACCGATTACTTACGACCCGGAAAAAATGAGAGTCACCGACAACCGCCAGGCACATCAGCTGCTGGGTAAGGAATACCGCAAGGGATGGGGACTGGGATCCTGAGCAGGCCGACTGGCAGAGCGGATCTCGCACCAGAAATCAAGAAAATCGCCAGGAGGGCAGCATGTCCAAGTACCTTCGAACCGACATCCTTGACGATGACAGCAAGGATCTCCCGCTGAGTTCTTCCTTCCTAAAGGAACTGGATTACTCGATGATCTTTGCAGCCGCGGTCTACCTGGGCTGCCTGGTCTCGAGCGTCTGGGCCCCGGGACGAAACCTGGTCCTGATCCTGATTCTGCCGGTACTTGTGCTTTACCGTATCCGGG
The DNA here is from genome assembly GCA_964476375.1 of uncultured Pirellulaceae bacterium. Classification (GTDB taxonomy): domain Bacteria; phylum Planctomycetota; class Planctomycetia; order Pirellulales; family Pirellulaceae; genus SAT2750. The sequence goes on along the minus strand of CAYYZW010000205.1, from coordinate 1,453 downwards.
ATGATGCTCGCAAGACGATCAAGAAACTGCAGAAGCGGATCGACGAACTGGAAGCAGAAGGAGACTTTCCTGCCGGCAGTTCCCCACCGGGCAATAAAGGGACTGCCAGCAAGTCCGCCGCTTAAGGCCCGCCATCACTTGGCAGGCAGATCCTTGAACCGCTGGTAGTCCGGCTGGGGTGTCTGGCCGTCGGCCACGTCCCGCGTCCAGGCGTCCAGTGCGTCGATCATCCTCTTGACCCGCAGCGGATGATCCGCTGCCAGGTTGGTGGTCTCGGCGATATCCTCCTCCAGGTTAAACAGTGCCGGCCCCCCCTCCAGGTCCTTTTCCCGTGTGACCAGTTTCCACGGGCCGTCACGCATCGCCACACCATTCCAGAAAAGCTGGCGCCGGCCGAGCGGCTTCTCATCCAGCAGCAGTGGCAGCAGGCTCACCCCGTCCAGCTTTCGATCCAGCGAGGTCGACAAACCGGCTATCTGGAGCATGGTCGGCATCAGGTCCAGGCTGATACTGAGCTGGTCGGTACGACTGCCCGGTTTTACCTGGCCTGGCCACCAGGCGATCGCCGGGACCCGGTGGCCACCTTCCCAGACTGTCCCCTTGCGGCCACGCAGGGGGTCGCACCGCATGTGGGCGGCACCCCCGTTGTCGGAGAAAAAGATTACCAGGGTCCGTTCTGCCAGTTGATGGTGGTTGAGGGCGTCGAGAATGGCTCCGACATTCTCGTCCAGGGCCTTCATCATCAGACGGGTCGTCGCGTCACGGGAACGCGGAGGTTGCTGGGAAGATTTGACCTTGTCCGGGCCCCGACCGGGCTTGCTGTCTGGCCCCTGGATCGGGGAGTGCACGGCCCCGTGAGGCACATAGAGGCAAAAAGGGCGGTCCTTGTGGCGGGCAATAAAATCGACAGCGTGCTTCGATACCAGGTGCGTCAGGTAACCTGCTTCCTGGACCTTTTCCAGTCCATGCCACCAGTCGTACGTCTCCATCCGGTCATAGTGCGAGATGTAATCAATATTCCCGCTGACAAAGCCCCGGAACTCGTGGAATCCATGGTGCATGGGATTGAACTTGGGGTCATAGCCCAGATGCCACTTGCCAAACATGCCAACCTGGTAACCGGCCGCTGCGAGCTGTTCAGCGAATGTCACTTCCAGTCTCTGGAGTCCACGGTGATGGTCGGCGTTCTTGGGATCCGCATTGATCACGCCGGGGACTCCCGCTCGCTGCTGGTAACGGCCGGTGACCAGGCCCGCCCTGGTCGGGCTGCAAACCACACCACTGGAATGGAAATCCGTAAAGACCAGGCCCTCGCGCGCCATGCGTTCCATCTGGGGGGTCTTGATCCAGCCGTCATAGACGCTCGAGTCCCCGTAGCCCATGTCATCGGCCATGATCAGGACAATATTGGGCCGCTCGACCACTCCCTCTGCTCCACGCAGGCAGGATGCCG
>CAYYZW010000204.1:0-2607 GCA_964476375.1 uncultured Pirellulaceae bacterium | reverse complement strand
CACGGTTGCACGAACCCTTCCCATCCAGGCTGACCTCGCCAGTGAACTGGGTATTATCGAGTGGCCTCGCGGTGGTCATAACGGTGGCTGCCTGCGGGTCGGTCACGACGGCTTTCTCTACATTTCCACCGGCGACGGAAGTGGCATTGCCGACCAGCTCCAGACGGGCCAGAAAATCGACGATCTGCTTGGCAGCCTGCTGAGGATCGATGTGGACAACCAGGAAGATGGCCAACATTACGCCATCCCGAAGGACAACCCCTTTACCCTCCGGACCCCGCCTCACGAGTCGACACGACCGGAGATCTACTCCTTTGGACATCGCCAGCTCTGGAAATACAGCTTTGACCGTGCCACCGGCGACCTCTGGGGCGGAGAAATCGGCCAGGATCTCTGGGAGATGGTTTACCGGATCAAGAAAGGTGGGAACTATGGCTGGAGCGTGCAGGAGGGGACCCATCCTTTCCGACCCGACCGCCCCCAGTTTCCGATCGATATCGAGAAACCGATCGTGGAACACTCGCACAACGACTTCCGCTCGATCACCGGTGGCTTCATCTACCACGGTAGCCGCCTGCCCAAACTGACCGGTAACTATATCTATGGGGATTTTGACACCGGAAAAATATGGACGTTCAACTACAGCAAGGGAAAAGTGCGCGGGCAGATGGAATTGACCGATACGGCTATCCGCCTGGTTGCTTTTGGAGAGGACCAGCAGGATGAGCTCTACCTGCTTGATTTTGCCGGCGGCCGCATCCACGAACTGGTCGTCTCTCCACCGGTGGAGGAACCGCTGGCCGATTTCCCCAGGCGTTTAAGTGAAACCGGCCTCTTCACTTCCACGCGCGACCATACCCCTGCCGCAGGCGTGATCCCCTACGACGTCAACTCCCCACTCTGGTCGGACGGTGCAACCAAGTACCGTTTCCTCGCCGTCCCCGGAGCCGGCACAATCGACTTTGACGACGTCACCTATCCCCAGCCGGCTCCCGGCGCCCCTCCCGGCTGGCGATTTCCCGACGGCACGGTGCTGGTCAAGACATTCGCGATAGAACTGGAAAAAGGCAACCCACAGAGTGAGGTCCGGCTGGAGACCCGGATCCTCCACCACAAGAAAATGGATGGCCCGGATAATGGTTATGGCGCCCAGGTATGGCGGGGCTACACCTACGTCTGGAACCGCAAGCAGACCGATGCTGTCCTGCTGGGCCGTGACTCCCTTGACCGGGAACTGACGATCCGCGACCCGGAGGCACCTGGTGGCCGCCGTACGCAGACCTGGCATTTCCCCAGCCGTTCCGAATGCACACTCTGCCACACGATGTCGGCCAAGTACGTGCTGGGAGTGAACACGCTGCAGATGAACCGTGACTTTGACTACCACGGCACCGTGGCAAACCAGATCGGCACACTCAGCCACATTGGCATGTTCTCCACACCGCCGGAAGAGGACATCGAGAGCCTCCCCCGGCTGGTCCCCCCGGGTGACTCCACGGCGACCCTGGACCAGCGAGTCCGCTCCTACCTGCATGCCAACTGTGCCCACTGCCACCGCAAGTGGGGCGGTGGCAATGCCGAGTTCCAGCTCCTGGCTCCCCTGCCGCTTGGGGAGACCGGCACGATCGACGTCAAGCCGGGCCAGGGAACCTTCCAGCTCAGCGAGGCACGGCTGATCGCACCTGGTGCACCGGAACGCTCCCTGATCTATCACCGCATGAACCTGCTTGGCCTGGGACGGATGCCCCATGTCGCATCCAGCATCCGTCACGAGGAGGCGGTGCAGATGGTCCAGCAGTGGATCCGCGAACTCCCAGAGAAGGACATCCATGCCCCCACCGGATTTGAGAGGAGCCAGTAATCCCACCCGCCCCCCTCGCACCGATTTGACGGGATTCCCTCCGGGACGTTAAAACCAGCAGAAGAAATCATCGCTTTTTTAGTTATGCCGGGAGCTATCCCGGTGCAGGGATCCAAGCATGTCCGACGACCAGTCTGCCGATCACCCCGAGGATGACGCCCCGGAGGCGCCCCAGGCGGGTGACGAGGCTTCCACCGAATCGTTCCAGGCCCCGCATCCTGGCAGCAAGGCGATGCCCCGCTGGAATACCGGGCCCCTGATCGATGCGCCCAAGTTCACCTTGAAGAAGTGGGTCAAGATGCTCGGCCCCGGCCTGATCCTTGGCGGGGCGGCCATTGGTGGCGGAGAATGGCTTGTCGGTCCCAAGGTGACGGCCCAGTACGGCGGCGCGCTTCTCTGGCTGGGAACCTTCAGCATCCTGGCCCAGGTACTCTACAACATCGAGATCAGCCGTTACGCGCTCTATTCCGGAGAGCCGATCTTCACCGGGAAATTCCGCATGTACCCCGGACCCACCTTCTGGCTGGCCGCCTACCTGCTGCTGGACTTCGGGTCGGTCTTTCCCTACCTGGCTGCCCAGGCGGCAGCACCGCTTTTTACTGCCATCTACGGGCTTGTCCCCATGCCGGAGGATCCGGATGCCGCTGTCTCGCTGATCGGCATGACACTCAGCCACAAGGTCACCCTGCGGGTCTTTGCCTACATGATCTTCCTCGGCGCGCTGATCCCGCTGATCTTCGGCGGCA
>CAYYZW010000203.1:0-17727 GCA_964476375.1 uncultured Pirellulaceae bacterium | reverse complement strand
CGAAGACACTCCCGCGAGACGTTCGCCACCAGTTGTATGCGTTATTGGACTGGCGGATCCAGGTGTACCCACCGTTGGGCGGGTATCGACCGTAGGTATTGTGATAGGTTCGGCAGGCCAGACCCAACTGCTTCAGGTTGTTCTGGCATGACATCTTGCGAGCAGCCTCACGGGCAGCAGCAACGGCCGGCAGCAACAGCGCAACCAAAATACCGATGATTGCAATCACCACCAGCATTTCCACCAGCGTGAAACCACGGGATTTCTGTGACATCATAAAAAGAACTCCTTCGGAAAAATAGAAAATACCTTCCGGACATGACCAGCTTCCCTGGCACCGTGGCGGAGCCCCGTTACCAATGAAAAACTGACTCTTCTAGAATAACAGCCCGGCAAGGAAAAAAAAGCATATCGCTAATTATTTCCACAACTTTCATTGCTGTCGCGGGTTACTCAAAACCATCTGTGAGTCTCTTAACCCGGAAAAAGGGCTTTTTCTTGCAGTCCACTCGCATCGAACCACAAATCACGTGGGCCGTGCAGCAGAGAGAGACATCCTGGAATCAGCGGATACTAGATAATCTGGTGGATTGGCTCGGCACCTTCCACACCCACCAGTTTCTGGTCCAGCCCACCATAGAAATAGGTCAAACGGTTGGGATCCATCCCCATCTGCTGGAGGATGGTGGCATGCAGGTTCCGCACGTGCAGGCTATCTTCGATTGCCGCGCTTCCCAGTTCGTCCGTCTTACCAACGCTAACCCCTCCCTTGATCCCGCCACCTGCCATCCACATCGTGAAGCCATAGGCATTATGGTCTCGTCCGGTCCCCTTGGCATACTCGGCAGTCGGCTGGCGACCGAACTCCCCACCCCAGATCACCAGGGTATCTTCCAGCAGGCCACGCTGCTTGAGGTCCTTGAGCAGGCCGGCAATCGGCTTGTCAGTCTCTCCCGCATGCAGGTCGTGATTATGCTTGAGATCCCCGTGGGCATCCCAGTTGGCATCATTGTGATTACCCCCGGAATAGATCTGGACAAAGCGGACTCCTCGTTCGACAAGTCGCCTGGCAAGCAGGCACTGGCGGCCAAACTTTGCGGACTTCTGGTTGTCGATCCCGTAAAGCGAGAGTGTCCCCTGGTCTTCCTTTGCCAGGTCCACAGCTTCAGGAGCGTGCTCCTGCATCTTGTAGGCCAGTTCATAACTGGCGATCCGGGCTGCCAGGTTGGAATTATCCGCCCGCAGGCTTTCATGCCGCTCGTTCTCCGTGCGGAGCGCATCGAGCAGTTTCCGCTGCATCGCACGGCTCACACCCGCCGGGGGTGTCAGGTCCAGGATGGGATTCCCCTCGGATCGCATCACGGTGGCCTGGTAGGAGGCGGACATGTAGCCGCTGCTCCAGTTCTTCGCGCCGCTGATCGGGCCTCCCCGTGGATCGAGCATGACCACGAATCCAGGCAGGTTCTGGGTCTCTGTCCCCAGGCCATAATTTGCCCAGGAACCGAGACAGGGGCTACCGCTGAGAATCTTACCCGAGTTCATCATTAACATGGCCGATCCATGAATCGGGGAATCGGCGGTCATCGAATGCAGAAAGGCGATGTCATCGACACATGTCGCCAGGTGAGGAAACAGGCTGGAAACCCACTGCCCGCATTCACCGTACTGCTTGAAGTCCCAGCGCGGCTCGACAATCCGCCCCTGGTTTCGATGGCCCCCGCGACCGAAGGTTTTCACGTCCACGATCTTGTTGTCCATCCCTTTCATGTTTGGTTTGTAGTCAAATGTGTCGATTTGACTTGGACCACCGTACATGAACAGGAAAATGCAGCGTTTCGCTTTGGGGGTGAAATGGGGATCCTTGGGGGCAAGCGGGTTGACGAACCTGCTCGTACCGTCCGCTGCCATGCTCTGGCTGGCCAGGAAACCGTCATTTCCAAGCATCGAGGCCAGTGCGACCCCGGTGAAACCTCCACCAGTCTCCCAGAGAAATTCGCGACGGGTGCGCCCACAAAAGTTCCCGCGTGGCGCCTTGGATCTGTTACTCATCTCTCTCCCCTTGCTCGATATCAGGCAGGTTGCCTCTTTATCAGTCCAGGTAAATAAACTCGTTCAGGTTCAGTACCATCAGGCAGTAAAGGTCGAGTGCCTTGCTGGCATCCACTCCCTCGTGCTGCTGAAGCATCCCGGTCAATTTCACTCCACGCTGCACTTCCTCCTCGGTCGGTATCCTCTGCAACGCTCGCGAGAGTGCCAACCGTACCTGGCCAGGCAGATCCCCGGGAACACGGCTCCTCAGGAATCCGGCAAACACGCGGGCCTGCTCGTTAAAGTAATCACTATTGAGCATCCCCAGCGCCTGCGTTGGCTGGGTCGTGACAAACCGTACCGGGCAGGTCGCATCCGGATCAGGACCGTCAAAGGCCGCGATCATTGGTACCACCAGTGACCGCTTGATGTGAATATAGATGCTCCGCCGGGCCCGCTCCTGGGGCGAGGAATTACCCCAGTCCGCCCCGGGTCGCGACTGGCCATGCAGGACCTCGCGGGGGATCACCGGGTAGATGCTGGGCCCATACATCTTTGGATTCAGGCTGCCATTGACCGCCAGCACCGAGTCACGGATTTCCTCCGCTTCCAGCCGTCGCATGTCAAAACGCCAGAAGAGGTTATTTGTGGGATCCTTCTGCAAGCCCTTCTTGTCAGCGGCCGAGGACATCCGGTAAGCACTGGAGAGCATGATCTGCCGGTGCATCCGCTTTAATTTCCAACCCCCGTCGATGAAATCTGCCGCCAGCCAGTCAAGCAATTCCGGATGCGTGGGGGCGACCCCCTGGTATCCAAAATTGTTGGTTGAACGGACAATCCCACGGCCAAAGTGATACTGCCAGACCCGGTTCATCATCACCCGGGCGGTCAGGGGGTTGGCCGGGTCGGCCAGCCAGTTCGCCAGTGCCAGCCGGCGATTGGAAGTCCTGGCTCCCTCTGCCGGCGGCTGGATCTGGGGATCGGGGAAAGAAAGCACTTGTGGAAAACCCGGCTCCACCGGGTCCCCCGGTGCATGGGCATTGCCGCGGGCCAGGATGAATGTCTCCCGCGGCTTGGGACCGATCTCGGTGATCACCAGGGCCTGTCCAAGTGCCGGGGGCTTGAAGTTGCGCAGTTTCTTCTGTTCGCCCTTCAGCATCACGTACTGCTGAAACTGCTGCTCATTAATCACCGTCCCGACCCTTTTCTTGACCAGCGGGATCTTGTTCCGCTCATCCTGGAAATCCTGCTTTTCCACCGGCTGGAAATCACCGATCACCAGTTTTTCGAAATCGGCGATTGTCCCATCCAGCTGCTGGACCTTCCTGTTGTGCTCCTCGATGACCGCCTGGCTCTTGCGTTTCTGTTCCTCGTTGGCAATCTCCCGCAAGGAAAAATCTGCCACGGTGTTCCCACCACGAATGCCGTAACGGTTAATGCCATGGAAGAAAGCCATGAAACGGTAATAATCCCGCTGCGGTATCGGATCGAGCTTGTGGTCGTGGCAGCGGCAGCAGTTGAGCGTGAGTCCGAGGAACACCTGGCCCGTCGTACTCACGATATCATCCAGGTCCTCGTAAAGTTCCTGGACCCGGTCGACCGGCTCATCCTGCCAGATACCCAGCCGGTAATAACCAGTGGCAATCATCGAATCGGGGGTCACCTCGGCCAGCTCGTCCCCGGCCACCTGTTCCCGCATGAACTGGCTGTAGGGCTTGTCGTCATTCAACGACTGGATCACGTAGTCACGGTATCGCCAGACAAAGGGCTTGGGGCCATCCCTTTCATAGCTGTTGGACTCGGCATAACGGACCAGGTCCAGCCAGTGCCGGGCCCAGCGTTCCCCGTACTGCGGTGATTCAAGCAACTGGTCCACTACGTTGGCAAAAGCATCGCCAGAATCGTCCGCCAGGAAATCTGCCACCTCCTGGGGCGATGGAGGCAGGCCGACCAGGTCATAATGAGCACGCCTCAAGAGCTGGGTTTTCTCGGCTGGCAACGCTGGTTTAAGTCCTTCCTTCTCGAGCCTGGCCAGGATAAAGGCATCGATCGGTGACCTGCCCCACGCCTTGGCCCGAACCCTTGGTGGCGCGGGCTGCTGAAGCGGGCGAAAAGACCAGAACTGCCTGGCCTCGTCCGTGACCTGGGGAGGACCCTCCTCATCGACCACCTGCTGCTCCAGCTCGGGCGCAAAAGGAACTCCCATCTCCACCCAGCGAGTGAGAATATCAATCTGTGCCTGGGGAAGTTTTTTCTTGGGAGGCATCTCCAGGCCATCATGGTTGACCGCCTGCAAAAGCAGGCTCTCTGCCGGATCATCGGTGGACACCGCCGGGCCACTCTCGCCCCCCTTGAGCACCAGGGCACGGCTTACCAGGTGCAGCTTTCCCTTGGCACTGGACTGGGGACCATGGCACTTGAAACAATGGACCTTGAGGATCGGCTGGACCTGCCTGCGAAAGAAATCCTGCTGTTTCTCGGTGCTCTTGTCCTGGGAACGAAGAACCGGACTCCAGGCAGCCAGGAAAAAGGCTGACAGGAGGAGCATCCCTGTCAGGATCTGTATGGAAGTTCGTCGTTTCATGTCCCGTTTTCCCTACCAGCAATGAGACTCACATTGTTGCCCTAGTTTAGACCTCTCTCCTATTTCTCGCAAACCCATACGGACAACGGATTTATATGGAATTCGTTCCGTCTCGATCCTTGATCCCCGCAGCCACTAACGGCAGAGGGAGCCCTCCTAGCGTCGCCACTGGTCAAAATCCAGTTCCTCAAGTGCCTCATCCAGCTGCTGGACCTGGTCACCCGTGAGCGGGACGAGGGGAGTGCGGGGCGGACCCAGGTCCACTCCCAGCCGGGCCATCACCTGGCGGCTGGCGGGATGAAAACCGATCTCGAAGAGCCGTGCCGTGAGCTTGCAGGATTCCAGCTGCAGACGCTGTAGCTCCGTTTCATCTCCCTCGCCAATGGCCTCGATCAAACGCGTGTAGATCGGTGCAGCAAAATTGTAAGTACTCCCCACCGCCCCACGGATCCCCAGCCGCCAGCCAGCTGCCAGCGCCGGGTCGTGTCCAAAGAGGACATCAAAATAACCGTCGTCCACATGCATGCATCGCTGCATCTGCATCAGGTCGGCATTGGTGTACTTCATCCCCCGTAAAGAGGGAACACGGCTGCGGGCCTTCTCGAGCATCTCCACCATGGAAAGGTGGACCCCGGTCATGGAAGGGATATCGTAAAAGTAAAGTGGCGTGTCGGCCGCCGCCTGGGCGATCGGCTCGATGTAATCAAGCAATGCATCAACGCTGGTCGGCTTGAAGAAGAACGGGGCCATTGTGGCGATCGCATCGGCACCGGCCTGCTGGGCATGGGCTGCCATCTGGCAGGCGTCAGGGAGCGCGTTGGCCCCCACGTGGATGACCACTTTCAGTTCGGTTCCGGCGGCCACCTCCGTCCAGCGGGCGGCCAGGTCCATCCGTTCCTGGCAATTAAACGAGTGGCACTCACCCGTCGTACCGGCAACGAAGGCGCCACTGCAGCCGTCGGCAATAAGATGGTCGGCGAGCCGCTCTACCGGTTCCAGGTTCAGTGCCCCATCCACTTTGGTGGGGGTATGCGTGGCAGCAAGCAGTCCGGTCAGTCGCATGTTCATTAATCTGGTCTCCTTCTAGGCAGATTGTTAAATAATCTGTCCGGAGAAACCAGTATGGGAGCGTGAGAGATGGGACTGCTGCCCCTGGAGACGGTCCAGGGCCTCTCGTCCCTGGCCCCTAGTCATCCCAGCTGCGAAGATGATCGACCATCTCCTGCAGGCGATCCTGGTAACGGTCTCGTAACGCAATCAGGATCCAGAATCCAATTCCGCTGACCACCCCGAAGACAAACCATGGCCAGATGTTACCGACCGCCTGGTGAGCATGAAAGATCATGCTCAGGATGGAGATCACCAGGAAGGCCACCCCCAGGTAGAGGAAGGCCCGCACACGCAAACCGATCCCCAGAAAGACCCCCATGATCGACAACGTGGCCAACACCAGCGGTGGCCAGAGCGACGTGGCGAGTCCCTGGATCATCATCTCGCTGGTCGAACTGAGGTAGATCACGATGATTGCCAGATAGCGAATGAAGGTCAGCTGCCCGGCGCCGAGTCTTTTCTGGTTGAGCTGTGCGGCACCCAGGACGGAGATCGCCGGGGGGATCAGCCAGAACTGGGGATGTTCCACAAAGGCGAGTGATTCCGTTCGTCCCAGCAGGAACCAGAAGGCAAGGTTAGCGCAGAATCCCGCCCCCAGCGAGTAAAGGAAATTGCGGCGGAACTGGGCCAGCACGATGTTTAACAGCCCGTAACCGACAAGCAGCAGACTGCTGTCATGCTCCTCGCCAAAGACCCAGACTGCCAGCAAGGGAACCAGGGGAAGCAGGAAGGCGGTATGCTGCAGGGGATCCACCAGGACCGTGGCCTGCCGCCGTTCACAGAGTTCTCCCAGCAGGGCTCCACCAAAAGCGATCGCCAGCAGGATAAAGGGCCAGTAATCCTCCATCACGCCCTGGAACAGCCCCGGACGGGAGAGGTAGAAATGGACAAACAGGAACAGTCCCACCAGCTCTGCCAGGTAAACGTAAACCTCCTTCCCCTTGTCCGAGAGCGAAAACGGATCCCGTTCCGGCTTGAGGGCACCAGCCAGCAGGGCCAGCATCAGGAATACCAGGGCAACGGCCACCAGCAGCATCTCCAGCGTGGCAATGCCTGTACCGGTGTCCGGGTCGAAGAACTTCCACTCCGCCAGGAAAACGGCGATGAAAGCGACCAGTGCCGAGCCCCGGTTGATGACCAGTTGCCATTTGAATGCTTCGGACCAGCTGCCACCACGTGCTGCCAGCCGTGATCCAAAGGCGATCTGCAGGAAACAGACCGTCGAAAGCACCAGGAAACCCCTGGCAATACGATTCGTCCAAGCGCCCTCCACGCCGGGGGCAACTCCTGCCCAGCAGAGGAAAACCAGCGCAATCACGCCACTGCTGAGCGCCACCACCCGGGCCTGGACCGGGTTCCTCCGATCGGCCGAGGCCAGGATGGCTGCTCCTGTCCCGAGCGGGACGATCCCGACCAGCCAGCGGGGCCAGGCCTCGACACTTGTAAGCAACAGCTGCATTGCGATCACGTAAAAAACGCCAGTCATGACCAGGCTCGCTGGCAGTAACCACCAGGATGTCTCCCGGCGGCGGTCCTCGATCGAAAGATCACTCATCCGCTGCCCGATCCCTGCCGCCAGGTCCGACTGGCAGAGCCACCAGGAGCTGATGGCAAGGTAGAGGCTCGACGTGGCCAGCAGGATCCCCATGGCCATGTCCGAGGTCCCGCCCTGGCGGGACAGGACAATCCACAGCAGGGTAAAGCCGGTGAAGAAGAAACCGGCCGGGGCATCCTGGCGGCGAGGTGCCAGTGACCGTGCCAGCTGGGTCACCAGGACCAGGACAATCGCAGCGTATAGCAGGCGGATCGACTCCCAGGGGACGCTGATCCTGTCAATGCGTGCCCCGCCGCCAACCGTCCATGAGAAATGACCCAGCACAGCAATCGATGCCACAGCGGTCACGGTCCAGCAGCTGATGGTTACCATCCGGGCCGGGTATTCCGGGCGCAGCCAGGACTTGAAGTGACGTGCAATACGAACACCCGACACGATGCAGAGCGAGACCAGGGCCAGGGTCAGGGCCTGCCAGTGGAGCCATTGAGATCCGGACACTCCATGGATTCCACCCACCAGGACATTGACCCCCCAGAGCAGGGCCAGCAGGGCGAGGTACTGCATCGGACTTCGCTGCATGACAAGGTGAGCCATGCAGGCGACCACCGCCAGGCCGATCGAGAGACGAACGGCCAGGTGGTCCGGAAGACCGAGCTCCTCGAAACCGATCAAAAGGACCGTGGCAGCAAGCAACCAGCTGGTGAGCCACCAGCTGAGCATACCGGTCGATTGACGATCCGCCGCGTTCCACGCTTGCAGGCTCAAACGCCCCCCCTGCTGCCGGACACTCCGAGTGAACTGGATTCCCCACCAGGCGGTAACCAGGCCACAGACGACAAGCCAGGAACAGGCGAGAGTCGTTACCATGCGAGAGGCCTGGCCCTCAACGAGCCACGCCTGGTTCGCCAGGCACACACCGGCCACCATCAACGAGAGCAGGACCATGTCCCTCTGCCGGTAAGGAGTCGCTCGGCCGGGCTGGTAAAAACCAGTAAGCAGCATGGCGGCCACAGCGGCCAGGGAGACCCAGGCCGAGAATTCCATCGAGATTCCCTGGCGTACCGCGGGCGAGATATCGCCCAGGACGGCGACCAGTCCCAGGCCGGCAAAAAGGAGTGCCGAAAAAATACTGTAAGCCAGATGGGAGACCTGCCGGGGATCGTTCTGGATCATGGATTCCTCCGGATCCACACCATCGAGTCGCTGCCTGCAGTAATCGACCGTTCGCCAGAGGAGAACGAAAAGGAACGCGCCAAGGAAGTTGAGCGTGGTAGCCGAGAGCATTGTTTCAACGTACTGCAGGTCTGTTGCGGTTTGAAAAACCGGCACCAGTCCCCGCCAGGAAGGGAAGATCCCCAGTTGCCAGCAGATCGCTGCACCAACCATGTAGCGGATGCGGGAGGTGGAAAGAGCAAGCAACACCAGCACCACGGAGAAGATCGCCAGCGGGCCGGCATAGAGAACGTCGGGGAGCAGCTGAAAGAAAATGGTGTTCTCGGAAACTTCCAGTGGCTCCACGCCGGCAAGCTGGAACGCAGCGGCCCAGGCTGAGAACACGATCACCGGGATCCCGGCAGACCAGGTCAACACCCTGCACTGCCTGTCGCGGCGACGGCTGTCTGGATCGCCCGGCAGCAGCAGCCCCTGCCGGCTCGTCCGGATCCGCTGCCAGCAGAGCCAGGCAGCATAGGACAATCCCAGGATCGCCGGTACCCAGCGGATGGCATGTCCGACCAGGAAATAATCTCGCAGGACAAGTGCCAAAAGGAGAGGAAAGGCAGCCAGGGTGGCCAGGGTGCCGATATGGCTCTCGCGAGTCCGTCCCAGTCGCCATTCCAGCAGCCAGGCAGCTGCCAGCAGCAGCCAGCATCCCCAGTCGACCAGCTGCAGTTTCTGGCCCAGGATGGAGAAGTCCCAGTTCTGTGGACTGCTAAAGTGAGAGGGCGCCGTTTCATGGAGGACAGCCACAAGAGTCATCAAGGCCATCACCAGGAGCAGGGCCGAACTGGCCAGCAGGTGGGCAACCAGGTGGGAACGGGGCCACTCCGAGGGAATCCAGCGTTTCAGGAGCGGCTGGCGATGCCACGACCAGCGAACCAGCGTCCAGGCAATTCCCAGCAGGGAGAGTGTCAGCAGGTGGGCGTGAAGGTGCTCCATGGTCAGCACGTTCCCTGCTGTCCACCAGGCGTTCTGATCACTCCAGCCGATGGTTGCCAGGATGGTCGCCGTCACTGTCCCACACTGGAAAGCAGAAGCGAGACGAGAGTCAGAGAATGCCAGCGATCCTAAAAGCCATGTGAAGGAGATCACCAGGACTTCCAGTCCATGCGTGATAAATGTGCCGTCGGTCACCACGTGGGCCCAGGGGAAGGCGATTGCACTGGTCCCAAGCCCACAGAGTGCCAGCACCTGGCAGGGGCCAGGAAAAGACTCCCTGGGAACCACCTCCCCCGTTGCATATTTCTTTTGTAGCAGGGCAAGGACCAGGCAAAGAAATCCATGCGCGATCAGAACAATCAGCCCGGGCTGTTCCAGCTCCATGCCGGTCTGCACCAGCCACTTTTCGACTGTCTCGTTGACAAGCATGCCCTGCAGCAGGGCAGCTAAAAGCAGGATCCCCCCGGCCAGGTTGAGCCACCTCCAGCGGATACGAAAACCAAGTCCCAGCAGGGCCACGGCATGCAGGGCAAAAACGAGTCCCGTGAAATCGGCATGTCGAATCTGTCCCAGTACCGGGTTGTCGATCGCAAGCAGGGTCACCAGGACTGCCAGGCCCACGGAAACGAGGTGGGCGGCACCTGCTGCCACACGTGCCATCGTGCGAAAGTCCGTACCCAGCCTGGCAATCACCGTATGCGCTACCAGCAGCAGGGAGAGCCCGTAAACAAACGCAAAGACACTGGTTCGGCCATCCATGAGCAGTTCCCAGTGGCGCCCGGCCAGGCTCGCTCCTTCTACCTGGTCATACTGTCCCGTCGCCAGGGCAAGAGTTAACCAGAGTCCTGCTCCCAGGAGCAGGAATGCCGACCAGAGGGTGGTGGCAAAGCGGCCATAGATCGAGAGCACCAGCAGGGAGACACCTCCAAGCAGGCTGACCCGCTGCATCGCCCCCGGTTCCGGCCAGGTGAGAAACATGGCCATCACCACCAGGGACCCACCGGCCAGGGCCGTCGCCGTCCCGGTGATCTTGAGCCGGGAAGAAAAGAGCTGGTAGGCCCGCTGGTGCAGCAGGATGCCAATCACCAGCACCGCACAGCCGGCAAGTACCAGTGCCCCGGCAAGCTGCCTCATTGTCCCCAGCCGGTCATCGGCCATCACGGCCAGCAGGACCCCCGGGATGACAAGTGAAAAAGCACCGATCCCCAGGACCAGGAAACTTGCTTCCGCCCGCCGGGGCGTGATCTTCTTGAAGCGGGATGCCTGCCGCCACTGCCAGAGGTTGGCGACCAGGAAACTTGCCAGCGGCAGGGAAAACAAGAGGCCCACGGTAAGATCGTTCATCCCAGGCCCGGCAACCCGGTTGATGATCAACTGGCCGATACAGGGGCCCATGATGGCCATCCAGAGCCGCCACCACCCATCCGGCATCAGCGCCCTGCTCGAGAAGTAGGATATGGCACCGAGTCCGCCAAGCCCCACAACAAGGGCCAAAAGATAGATCGGATCGCTGGTGGCAATCGGGTTTCCCGACGCCATCCCCTCCCAGGAACCGGCGAGGAAGTTCAGCGGAACCAGCAGCGAGGCCACCACCAGGACCGAGCGACTCGTATTGTGCAGCTTCCACTTCTTGAGCGAGTACATTCCCCCACCAAAAATCACGCCCGTGATGGACATGAACATCAGCGAGGAGAGATAGGGAACATCTCCCAACGTGTCGGAAGCCCTCAGGCTGATCACCAGCCCGATGGCACTACCGACAATCAACAGGCCGCTAATCAGCTCGCCCCAGCGAATATTCCGCTTGTCCATGAAGGCATGCAGGATCTCTCCCATCGTCCGCCTGGGGCTGGGCGGAGGGGCCGGCGCGGCCTCAGGCGCGGCTGGCACAGGGACAGGGGGTGGAGCTTCATCGGCAGGAGGTACCAACTCCATACCGCTCAAATCGACCACGCCCGAATCAGGAATCCCTCCCGGGGGCGGAGCAGCAGGCTGTCGCTGCGAGGCGGCCGGCTGGACCAGTGGGGCCGGAGACGCCGGGGCCGCGGCACGCTGCTCTTCCTTCTGCTGGTCCTCGTCGACATAGCCAAGGAACTGATCCAGCTGCACCTGGTCAATCCGGCCGCTCTTGTGCCAGAACCGCATCACGCGACGAACCAGTTTGAACTGCGCCGCAGGAGGAGTCCGGGGAGCCGCTGGTGGAGGGGCGAGAGGGGCAGGAACAGCCGGAGCATGACAAGAGATACACTCCTGGGATCCGGGCGGAAGCGGCTGACCGCAGGCGGGGCAGCGGGCCGGCCCGGCACGTTGTGCTCGCGCCTTTCCCACGGCCAGTCCAATCAGGAAACCAACCAGCAGGATGGCCCCAACAACGGCGACCAGTATGCAGAGAAACTCTTCCACGATAGCCAACACCAAGAAAAAACGTCATTCCCGTTGCTATGTCTCTTCGGCTACGATAGACAGCCATATCCAGCAGGGTCAACTGTCCTTTTTGCTACATCCGTAGACGCTTGTCGCGTATTTACTACATTCACAGGCGCAAAAGACCGTGGGAAGGAAATAAAGGCACTGAAATGTCACGAAAAGTGCTCGTTGCCGGAGGAACACGTGGAATTGGCCAGGCCATTGCTCTCGCCTTTACAGCAGCCGGCGATGAGGTTCTGGCCGTTGGTATCGAAGCAGACGTGCCCACCGGAGAAGGAGATATCCGCTACGAGACCCTGGATATCCGGGATGGAGAAGCTGTCCGGCAGCTGGTTGGCAAGCTCTCCGGTCTTGACATCCTGGTCAATGCGGCCGGCATCCTGCGCCGGGACAACGAGGAACACGAGGTGGAAGGATTTGAAGACGTCGTGGATGTCAACCTGCTGGGCACGATGCGAACCTCGTATGCCTGCCGGGACCTGCTCGCCGAAACGGGGGGATGCGTGCTGAACCTGGCATCGATGCTGACCTTTTTTGGCAGTGGCCCGGCCCCCGCCTACAGTGCCAGCAAGGGGGGAGTGGCCCAACTGACGCGATCCCTGGCTATTGGCTGGGCAGAGGAGGGAATTCGTGTCAACGCGATCGCGCCGGGATGGATTGAAACTGCCCTCACCCGGCCACTCCTTGACGACGATCAACGCCACAGCGAGATCGTCGAGCGAACCCCCCTAGGACGCTGGGGAAAAGTGGAGGACGTCACCGGGGCCGCGCTGTTTCTCTGCTCCGGGCAGGCTGCTTTCATTACCGGAGTGGTCCTGCCGGTCGATGGCGGGTACAGCGTGCGCTAGGTCCTAGCGGACAAACTGCTCAACAAATTCCGCTCCCAGGCCCACCTCCTGGAAATGTCGGATACACATCTCGATCTTGGTGTGCACGTCGTCAAAACCAGAGGCCTGGCCCTCCTCGTCCACGTAGATCAGGGCCCCGCTGATATGGAAGAGCGTGATCATCTCCTCGCTGCCATCGTCATTGACCAGTGTGTGCACGTCACCCGGCGGCTCGTAGACATACGTCCCCGGGGTGGCGATCCAGTCATGTTCAAGATAACGCCAGCTGCCGGAAATCACGTAGCCGTGAACCGGTGCCGGGTGTCGATGACGGCTGAGGACACCGCTACGACGCACTCGCAGGAGATTGACCCACTGGCCGGAGACGCGATCCAGGTGCAGCGGCCGGAACCAGACGTTCTCGGCCTGGGGTACCCAGAGTCGTTCATCCTCCGGTATCGCCTGTGTCACCAGGTCTGGAATCCCAAGCGGAAGACTGGCTGACGTGTGACTCGTGGCAGTCATGGCTCCATCTCTCCAGGGGCGGACGGTGCGGATGAGAGGGCAATTGCAACCCCCTGGGTAACAGCCGCAATACGAATCGTGTCATGCACCTCGTCCTCGGTCAATCCTTCCTCGATCAGGTTTGCCTCGTGTGCCAACAGGCAGGCTTCACAGCCGGCAATCGCGGCACAGGCCAGCGAGCAGAGTTCAAACTGCAGCTTGGAGGTCGCCGGGTTCACCATCCGGTTCATTCGCAGCCCTGCCATCCGCTCGGAATAGCTTTCCTTGTCAATCAGGTGACGGAACTGGTAATAGACCGCGTTCATCCCCATGATGGCTGCTGCACCCCGGGCATCCTCCACGCCATCCTCACCAATCACCCCCCGGGCGTCGGCCAGAACTGCCGTAGTCAATGCCGGATGCTGGACGAAAAAACTGGAGGTCAGTGCCACCGACCAGATCTGTTCGGGTGAGAGAAACTGGCTCTGCAGGACCGTGGAGAGGTTACTGGCAAGATCGGACGCCTCCAGGGGGACCTGCTTTAATAACTCGTTGATATTTTCCATTTATCGAGGCTCCGGCCAGGTGCAACCAGCTTCATCATACAAAAAATACCGGCATGCCACTTGAAATCGCTCTTTTCGGCCGACTGCCAGGCCCTGATCATCTGTCAGGCCCAAGGACCTTTGCCTGCGAAAAAAAATGGTGGGGATCAGCACCAGCAGGCCATCAGGGTGCCGGTGTTTCAAAGAGCGGTGCCACGCGCTGCCGCTGGATGCGGAGCGTGCGTTCAACGTCCTCGGCCAGCAGGTAGCCATCCGCGTAAAGCTGGTCACAGGCACGCTTGAGAACCGTCATGTATCCTTCCAGGTTCTCGTAGCGTTCCTCCAGCGAGTGGCGAGGATCCCCGGTCTGCTCACGTTCTGCCTTGCTGACCGGAAAGGGAATATAAGAGCCGCGGAGGCCGACCAGACTGTCGCGGGAGGGATGGTCCTCGGCAAACAAATTCCAGCCGGTGTACGTGGCGACCGGGGCCATCACCTCCGGTGGTGAGAGGCAGCCGCGTTCATTGCCGTCCCTGTCGAAGCCGGGAACCAGGACCACGTAATCTCCCTCGGCCGTGGGAGGCTGGCGGTCTACGATCCACCGCTCCCAGCGAGCCCCCCAGTTCCAGCAGGAGGGATAGTGAATCACGCCGGGATACCGGATCCCCGGGAGTCCCGGGAAGCCGCTGTTTTCCTGCCGCCAGTTGACCAGTGTCCCTGCACCGAGGGTAGGATAGACGCTTGGTGGGGGCTGGTGCCCCCGGGCCCAGTCGTCGAGCGAGAGCAGCAGGGACCGCAAAAACACCCGGTAATCACCGGGGTTGGCCAGGCACTGGGCTGTTCCCTTGCCGGGCGGAAAACCACTTGGTCCATGCTGTGTGCCGCCAAAGGAATAAAATCGGACATTGCCGGGAACCCTGGCATCCCTCGCACCGAGCGGGTCGGTGTGCGGCAGCGAGCCAGCCCGCGTCCAGTACTCTGCCGTCGACTGGGTATGCATCACCCGTGGCATGGCAGAGCGGCGGCAACGGAGCGTGATGCCGTCCCGGGCACCGCTCAGCGGGTCCCGCTGGACCTCGTAGGAGAAGGGAAAGCGATCGACCGGGTAGTCATGGTTGCCACGCTGCGTGGAATAACGGGTCGGCTGGGCAAAACGGAGGTTAAAGGAACCGAGGCCACCACCGGCAACATGCGGGATCAGGCCGTCAAAGGCCTTTCTCCCCTGCTCGTCCTCGTTCAGTCCCCAGTAAAGCATCTCGCGCAGGAAACGGCCGCTTTGCGAAACACCAAAACCGTGGGCCCGGGAAACCGTTTTTGAAAGCGGGTTCCCCTCTCCCTCGCCATGCTTCAGCGCCGAGACCAGGTCACGAACGCCGGCAAAGCAGACACCATGTACCAGTGGATCACGGGCCTGGTAAATCAGCTCGTAGATCCTGCCCGGCAGGAAGGATTCGTCCAGCTCGACCTCGAGCTGGGGAAGCTGGCTTTCGCCTGCCCCCTCCTGTTGTGTCACGTGGAGCTGCCACTTCTCGCGGCTAATCAGCTGCCGTGGCTCGCGCGGATTCTCCCGCCAGCTGAGCGTCGCCTGGGAAAGAAGCTCCTCGACCGGCCAGTAACTGCCATGGCCCCCGCCTGCGACCCCCAGCCGGCTGGCATTGGAACTGGTTGCGAACTCGCAGCGGACCGGGCCGGTGATCGGTCCGTCGGTCCCCCTGGCCACGGGGGCCCGCAGCTGCAGGCGACCACCACCGGGCAGCAGCTCGCCATCCCAGCCGCTCCAGACCACCACGATACCCTGGCGCATCAGGAACCCATCCCCGGCCGATGCCTCGTCCAGGGGATCATTGCCGCCCCCGGCAAAGTTGAACATTCGCAGGGCCAGCTTGTTGCCACGATTGTTGACGTCATAAAGCAGGGCCCCGCTGCCGCGGGTCATGTCCACCGGGGCAAGCATGAACAGGTCCATGGAAAAACGGACTCGCCCGTCCGCCCCGCGTGCGGCCCTGTCCAGGTCGACGATCGCGGCATTCTGCCTCGCTTGCGGGTCGATGGCAAAGGTCACCGTGCCGACAATCCGTTCGTAGGCCCCCGCCTGGCCAAACTGCATGCCGCCGGCAAAGGGAACCCGTTCGGTGATCTCGAATTTCTCGACCTCGGCAAGAGCGGACGAGGCCACAAGCAGGATCGGACACAGGGACAGGAAATATCGATGCATGGTTCGCTTCTCCTGAAAACCCGCTAGAGCGGGCCATAGTAGGTGTAGTACGGGCCGCCGCCAGCAATGCGGCCAAGGTAAAGAGCCAGCTCACGAAGGTGATAGTCCCCCCACATACAGGCCTCGCCGTGGGGTCTGTGTGGAACGTCGGGCGAGTGATCCCAGCCGCCAGGCCGGTGATAGATGCTGTGCAGCAGCAGGCCCTGGTGATCGCTGTCGGTAGAGAGGTAAGGCTCTTGCAGCAGTGTGCGGGCGACGGTCAGGCCTGCCTGCCAGTAGCGAGTGGCAGACTCATCCTCCCGTCCCTGAAGATAATGGCCCAGTCGCAGAAGCCCCTGCGCGCCGATCGCGGCCGCCGAGCTGTCGACCGGCTCCGGGGTATCAAGCGGGTCGGTGGGCACCTGCTGGTGGTCGGGAAGAGCAGCCAGGACGGGAGCTCCCGTGTCCCAGTAAGGAATTCCATCTGGCGGGGTCGTCTGGATGAAGAAGTCGCAGCTTGCCCGGGCTGCCCGCAGCATCATCCCCTCGATCGCCTCACGCCCCCCGAGTGATTCGAGTGACTCGTCAGGTAATTCCGAGAGCAGTTCCAGCTGCTCCGGGTATCCACACATCACCCAGGCCAGTCCTCGCGTCCAGGTACTGAATGGGGAATAACCCTGCTGGGTGCTGGGACAGCGATAACGACCGTCGTTGGTGTTAAAGATACTCTCGTGGGCCACCCGCCCGGCAACATCATAGATGTCACGGCCCTCGCCGTAATAGACGTTGTACCGGGCCGTACTGCGGGCATGCTGAACCAGCCGGTCAAGCAGGCAGATGGACTCGTCATTCTCGCCCATCAGCGTCTGCCCCAGCAGGTGGGCCATGGCCAGCGAGCGGAGTGACCGGATGGTGTCGCAGAAGAGCGAGTGGGGGCCATTAAAGGAATAAATATAACCATCCCCGTCGACCGTCTCGGACCAGCGACTGGCCTGGACCGCACCGCTGGCCTTGAGTGCCAGCTCGTAAAAGTGGCGCTGCCAGGGATCGTCCTCGATACGGCCTTCCCGCATCAGCCGGCGGAGGGCCCCGTAGGTACTGATATTGTTAAAACCGTGGTCGTGCACCCCCACGTGCGTCACGTGCGAGGCCATGGCCTGAACCGTGTTCTGGCGAGCCGCCTCGAGAAAGCCGGGCTCGTCGGTGGCGTCGTACTGGAGCACCTCCGAGCCGTACCGGAATCCCTCTGTCCACTCGGTCCAGCCCTGCGACTGGTAGTGACCGTCGACAGTAAAGACCGGGGAACCGGCAGCCGGATCCGAACTCGATTCCAGGCTCTGGAGCTTGATAGCGGAAAGCTGCCACATCTGGTCCATCGGGCCGGCAAGGTCGGCTGCCGAGAGCTGGTTGTCAATCGTGATCATCGAGAGCGGCCTTCCAGGGAACCAACGGGGGTCTGCTGTTTTTTTAAGTAGACCCTATTGGCAGGGCCGCAGGTAGTATGCTGCAGTTCGCAGTGACTTATCATCCCCTCCCCAGGCCAGTTTGGGTACGGTAGGATAACGAGTTCACCGATTCATCGGTGCCGCCCCTGTAGCTCAACTGGCAGAGCATCTGACTCTTAATCAGAGGGCTCAAGGTTCGAGTCCTTGCGGGGGCATTCCCGCTGTTGGCACTGTCTCGCATGGGAGCGCAGGCACTGGCAAGAGCGGGATTTTTTTATGCGCGGTGGGTGGGGTCTGCGAGTCGGTGCGAGCCGAAACATGCAGGTGCTGCGCCGGATTATGCGCCGCTTT
>CAYYZW010000202.1:0-4431 GCA_964476375.1 uncultured Pirellulaceae bacterium | reverse complement strand
ATCCAGGCTGGGACCCAGGCCGGAAATCTGGCTGGGATCGATATGGATCGCGCGGGCCAGTTCCTCGGGCGTCAGCTCGCGGTGGCGGCCGAAGGTGAGCAGGTGGTCAAAGGCGGAGGAGACGACATCGGGGGGCGGCTGGGTCGGGCTGGGAAACCGCCGCGGGTCGTAACGCTGGTAAACGTGGATGATTCCGCCTGGCACCGGCGTCACTCCCAGCTGGTGTCCTGGTTACCGCTGATTCCAGCCATCCGTGTCAGCCGCCAGTTCATCGATCAGGTCGGCCAGCTCGTCGGCATCGTCCTGCGTATCGTACCGCTGATCACCTGTTCGAGCCAGCAGTGGCTGGGGCTGCCAGCTATGGGTCCGCATGGCATCATCCACCGCCTGCTGGTAAGCAACCGGCTCGCCACGACGAGAAACGCTCCAGTCGGATAACTCCAGGTGGGCCGGAAGCTGGCGTGCCTCCGGCAGAGTCCATTCCGATTCCAGCTGCGAGAACAGGGACAGGGCTTCTCCTTCCGGCTCACCACCGCCCGGTGACGGGAGAATCGCCAACTGGTAACTGCCGAAATTGATCTTCCCGCCGGGAACATCTGACACCGTGATACCAAGCGACTCGGCAAGGTCCCAGGCGGCCTGGGGGACAGGCTGGTCCGCCTCATTCGCAGTAAAACTGACAACCCCTGGTGAGGATGCCACCATCGGAACGCTTAACAGGGTTCGTTCTCCCGCCAGTATTCCAAGTGCATTACTGGCCGCACCAATCTCGTCCAGGATCTCCACCGAACCGTTGACCTGCGTGTCAAACTGCGTCACGCCCAGGTAGGGTGCGCTGAAATTCGGAGCACCGCTCACCGAGACCAGCCCGGCCTGGTACTCGATATCAAAGTAAGCGGCGAAAACACCCAGCCCCGCCGGCTGAAGATCGAGCACGTGACTGGTCAGCAAGAAGGTGTCACCAACATGGACCTGTTGAAGAATATTGCCGGCCAGGTCGGTCGTTTCAATCCGGATCCGCATGATTGGCCGCTGGGAGCGATTGATATCCTGGATCATTGCAAGGATATCCAGGGATGAAATCATGCCGTCCCGATTAATATCATAAAACGGTGCCGAAAGCGGACGGGCACGGGGCACCGGCAGCACGCGACTGCCTTCCAGGTTGAGCGAGTCAATAACCAGCAGGATATCCGAGAGGTTGGCCACGCCGTCGTCGTTGACATCCAGCGGCATGATACCGTTGTGCCAGGGGAATGCCGTCTGTACCTGCAGCGTGACCGTGGAGATATTACTATCCAGATCCCCGTCACTGGCCCGGTAGGTAAAGAAGTCGGTGCGGTTAAAGTTGGTATCCGGAGTGTAAGTAAAACTCCCGTCGGTATTCAGGACCAGGGCACCATAGACAGGCTGGAGGATCACCGAGTAGGTCAGGCTACTGTTGTCGATGTCGGTCGTGAGCGTCTCCAGCCCCGCTGCCTGTGCCACCACCAGTGTTGTATTTTCTGTTGGCTGGTAAAAACCGTTACTGGAAACAGGGGCATCGTTCACCGCGATGATCGTGATCGTGAACGTTTGGGGAATGCTGGTATCCTGGCCCCCACTGGCCGTCCCGCCGTTGTCTGCCAGTACGACGGTGATATCTGCCGTGCCATTGGCATCCGCAGCGGATGTAAATGTCAGATCACCACTCGAGAAATCGACGGCCACACCAACTGAGAAAAGACCGGGGTTCGTGTTTCCTGTCACCTGGAAGGTGATGGTTTGTCCGGATTCGTCGGGAGGGCCCGGACTGATGGCCGTCGCCCAGCCACTGATTGTCCGGGGACCGGCATCTTCCAGCACCGAGACGTTTCCTGTTGTGGTCCACGTGGGAGCATCGTTGATGCTGTTGACCGTGATCGGCACGTTGCTGGTCGCCGTCAGTGCCCCGCCGCTGCCGTTGTTCCCCTGGTCACTGATCAGAATCGTCACGGACGACGACCCGTTAAAATCAAGATCCGGGGCATAGGTCAGGCCGATTAGGGATGCGTAGATTGCCGTCAAAGTTCCGGTAAACGTCATCGACGTATCCGCCATACCGTCACCAACCGAGAAAGTCAGCCCGGCAAAACCTGGCAGGGACAGCGTCGCATCGGTGGTTGAAAGCGTCACCTGCAAGTCACCGGCCCCCGCGTCCACGTCAGAAACGCTGATCGCGTTCCCGCCGCCTGTACTGAACGAGAGGTTATTGTCCTCGTAGACCGACTGGGCACCCGGCACGCTGTTCTGGGGAGCGTCGTTGATACAGTTGACCGTGATCGCCACCACGTCCGTCTCGGTATGCGCTCCGCCACAGCCCGTGTTGCCCAGGTCATCCGTCACGATCAGCACGGATGACGATCCGTTAAAATGAAGGTCCGGCGCAAACACCAGTCCGTCCAGCGCTGCATTGATACGGGTCGCGGTTCCGGCAAACGTCATCGTGGCGCTGCCATTCCCGCCCGCCTGGAAGGTCAGCTCGGCAGTATCTGCCAGCGTCAGCACCGCATCGGTCGTCGAGAGCGCCACCTGCAGGTTACTGGTCCCCGCGTCCAGGTCGGAAACGCTGATCGCGTTTCCGCCGCTGGTACTGAACGAGAGGTTATTGTCCTCGTTGACCGCCTGGGCCCCCGGCACACTATTGACCGGGGGATCATTCACGGTGTTGACCGTCACCGTGAACTGCTCGGTCACGGTCGCTCCC
Organism: uncultured Pirellulaceae bacterium; assembly: GCA_964476375.1. Lineage (GTDB taxonomy): Bacteria > Planctomycetota > Planctomycetia > Pirellulales > Pirellulaceae > SAT2750. The sequence continues at coordinate 1,706 of CAYYZW010000202.1, read as the reverse complement.
AGATCGTCCGTCACCGTGACCGTGATGACTGCTGTACCGGAGGCATTCGTCACAGGAGTGAAAGCCAGGAACCCGGTCGTGTTGGCTGACGTGTAGTTCACCAGCGGGTCAGGAATCAGTCCCGTGTTACTACTACTGGCCGAGACGCTCAGCACCTGGCTCTCGCCACCCCCGGCAGTAATCCCTGACAGGTTCACTGTCTGCTGCGGGTCGTCCTCGCTCAGTGCCGCCGGGTTCGAGATCGCATTGATCGTTGGAGAATCATTCACCGCGTTGACCGTGACCGTGAAGATATCGGTATCCGTCAGGGTCCCGTCGGAGACTGGCAGGGTAATGGTCGCGATGCCATTCTGGTCTCCCGCCGGGGTCAGCGTGACGGTGCGGTTGGCCCCGCCGCCTCCGAAGACGATGTTGCCCGGCGGAATGAGCGTTGCATTGGAAGTTGTCGCTGTGACCGTCAGCGAGCCGGGCGGTGTATCGATATCGCCGACCGTGAAGGCCAGTGCCCCGGTCGTGTCGTCCTCATCGATCGCCTGGTTGGCAACGTCAGAAATCGTCGGCCCGTCATTTAGTGGGTCGACCGTGACCGTGAAGGTGTCGGTATCCGTCAGGGTCCCGTCGGAGACTGTCAGGGTAATGGTCGCGATGCCATTCTGGTCTCCCGCCGGGGTCAGCGTGACGGTGCGATTGGCCCCGCTGCCTCCGAGTTCGATATTGCCCGGCGGAATCAGCGTTGCGTTGGAAGTTGTCGCTGTGATCGTCAGCGAGCCGGGCGGTGTATCGATATCGCCGACCGTGAAGGCCAGTGCCCCGGTCGTATCGTCCTCGTCGATCGTCTGGTCGGTGACGTCCGAAATCGTCGGCCCATCGTTCACCGCGTTGACGGTGAGCGTGAAGGATGTGCTGGTAAAGGAATTATCCTCCAGTGTCGCCAGGCTGCCATCAAGGCCACCATCCATCACCTCGACGGTGACCGTCGCCAGTCCATTTGCGTCTGGTGTCGTCTCGTAGTTGAGCGTGCCTGACGCCTGCCCCGCGGTGTAGGAGATCTCCAGGAGTGAAAAAAGGGCTGCATTGTCGGAGGTGACGACAAGACTGACCTCCTGCGGATCGTCAGCCCCAGCACCAATACCAGTCAGGTCAATGGTCTGGGCACCAGCATCCTCGTCCACCGTCACGTCCCCCACCGTGTCCATCACCGGTGGATTCCAGTCTCCCTTGAGACGCGCCAAGAAAACGTCGCCTGTTCCCGTTCCACTTTCACCGGATAGCCCGGCGACCAGGATCCTGCCATCTGGAAGTGCACGAATGTCATAACCAAAGTCATCTTCACCGCTGGTAACGGGAATCGCCACCGAAGATTGTGTCCCCCCGTTAAAGTCCAGATCGGGTACCCCGTCATAGCTGAGACGGGCGACGATCATGTCCAGATTGGGTGCAAGGGAACCATCAGAAACAAAACCAGCGATTAGGATCTTCCCATCCGACTGGAGTGTCGCCCGATGGCCCTGCCCCGCCCCCAGCAGGTTCACCGAACCGGAGTTCCCAAAACTGGTATCGAGACTTCCATCGGGCAGGTGGCGTGAGACCTTGAGATCGCTCGATCCAAGACCCGACCCAACCAGCAGAATACGTTCATCCGGCAACTCCAGCATCGTGAACGACTCGTTCTGGCCATCGAAAGAGGTGCCCGGGTTACCGAACTG
>CAYYZW010000201.1:0-2698 GCA_964476375.1 uncultured Pirellulaceae bacterium | reverse complement strand
CGTCGGTGAGTCGAATCCCCAGAAGCTACCAGGCCATACAGGTCAGTAGTCCGGCGCGGCTGTGCAGACGCGTCAGGTCCGGTGGCAGCGCCAGGACCCGCTGCCGGGGACCGAGTTGTTCCAGTGCGGCCAGGAGGGCGTCTCTCAGCTCCCTGTCTGTCAGCTCAGCATCCGGCCCACCAAGAGAACAATAACTCGTCATAAAAAATCGACTCTCCTATAATGACCTGGCTGCTTGAGTAAACCAAACTGGTCATACTCTACCACGACGACAACTTATTGCATCTGACAGACAGGGGCCCAGCAGATGGAATCCAGTGACTCGCATGAACGTTTTGACCGTACCCAGCGTGGCCCCTGGGTCCTGATGCTGCATGCCATTGCAGCCGGCGCCCTGATGCCGGCGATCATGGCCGAAAACCTCGGTTCCTGGAGGTTCCTTTTCTACGGCTTTGTCGGCCTGTTTGAACTGCTTGCTTTTGGTTTTCTTCACCTCCACCTGCGTGACGAGGGAGACCGGCTAGAAGTCCGTTTCGGGCCAATCCAGATTCCCTATTGCCATACCACGATCCTGTATGACGAGATTACCAGCTTCGAGGCTGCCCGGTCAGGCCTGATGGACGGCTGGGGAATCCACTGGAATCCGAAACACGGGTGGATCTATAACATCTGGGGGTATGACTGCGTGAAAATCATGCGGGGCGATAAACCGCTGCGGGTCGGCACCAACGACCTGGAAGGCCTGCTCGCACTGCTGGCACAGAAAGCACCCGGGGCCGTGGCAGCGGAGGGTCCCCCGGCTGAAAAACAGGCCGACCGCGAGGATGCCTGAAAAACAGCGACGGTTATTGTTCAGCGGTCAGAATTGAGCTTCCATGCCCCGCATCTGGTTCCGCCAGAAGGACTGGATCTCGTGCACCTGGTCCACCTCGAGCGGTTCCTCTGTCTCGGGATGGTAGCGATTACCGGGGCTGGCAATCGCCCTGTCAAGAAACTGGACAGATTGCTGGTAATGCTGGTAACAGGCCTTGATAGCTGCCGGGTTGTCCGGCTCTCTCCGAACGACCAGTCGCCCGTAGAAATTGTGCATGAAAGCAAGTTTCACCAGGTGATCAGCATCTTCCTTCCGGAGTTCCACCATCTGTAATTCAATCTGCATCTGTCGATCGAGGCTGCCGAGTGCAGGTTCCACTCGATCCTGGAATCGGGCAGGATCCTCCTGGTAGGCAATGATCGTCTCGCGGGCATAGCCAAGTGGATCTCGCGAAGCTTCATCCTGGATGGCCAGGAAATAGCTCACCACCACGAACAGGATGGGTGGAAGAAAGTAGACCGCCTGCCGCAGAAAGGTATTCCGCGGCGAGCCCCCCTTGTCACTATCCCACCAGGAACCCGAACGAGACTGCGAACCCGTTGTGGCAGAACTCCCCCTCTCCATCTCCAGGTTCTGCCTGTTTTCCTTGTGCCGGATCTTCCAGATGAAGCCATCGTAGTAGTAGTGCATGATCGTGGAGGTAAACATGACCGCTGCCAACGTGCCGGCCGCCCATTTCACGGCAAGCGCGTCCTGGTTCACCAGCCAGTCCGGATGGAGAACGTCCCCCGGCCCCCAGGTAATCAGGAAACCGTAAAACAGGCAGAAAACAACATAGAGCAGGATCACCCCCAGGCCACCGTGGGTGAAGCTGCGAAGGAACCAGCCTGAACGGGCAGCAGCGGGCCGGCGGGCCAGGCTACGGTTGTATTTCCAGACGATCGCCAGGTACTGGGTCACGTGGACTATGCCAATGGTGGCAAATCCCATTGCAAAACCCCATTCGGAGATTCCCGGGTCCCAGCGCTGCAGGCTGTTGATGATGCCCTCCATCATGCCGTTGGGAACATAGGTCAGGTACATCACGCCAAAGGTGACCAGCATCAGGGCAAGCTTGGCATGGCTGATAAAGTAACAGTGACGACGACACCAGGTGAGGTAATAGAGGTAACCAAGCGTGACAGCCAGGGAAACGACCAGGGAAATGTCATGCAGCAGGCCAAACAGGGAGATGTCGATCAGCCCGGGAAGCCAGATACCACACTGGTTCACCAGCTCGTACATCAGGTTCGGGAGCCATTCCAGCGCCGCCAGCATCAGGTAGATAAACCAGCTGCTGCAAAGTGCCAGGTCCATCCTCGCGGCAATTTTTCGGGGAGCATGGTTGTGACGGTCATAAATCCGCATGAAACCATAATGTTGCATGAGGAAATGCCAGGGATCCCAGATCGTGGTGATCAGGGTCAGGACGAGGAAGTCATTGAGTGACCGGCCCGAGGAGACAAGAAAAGCAACCACCGCCATCGCAAAGCAGAATGGCAATACCGGCCCCAGCAGGAGGCTCCAGCGGAAACGCTTGAAGAGTTCCTTGTCCCCGTAAATACGAAGAAAGGTGGGCAGGTGGTGCGAGGCATTCAGCACCACAAAAATACTGATCACCCAGACCGGGCCCAAAAGTACAAGTGTCAGAAGCGCCCAGATGAGGGCCAGGACGGGCGTACCGATAATCCAGAACCAGTCGCCCCCTGCCGTCAGAATCCAGTTCTGACGCGGCCCGTCGGTCGGTTCGGATCTGGCGGCAATTGTCATATCCAACCCGGGTTACCCCGAACTCCACGTGTATAAAAAAACCGGCACCCACCCCGAAGGGCAGGTGCCGGTTGC
>CAYYZW010000200.1:0-3009 GCA_964476375.1 uncultured Pirellulaceae bacterium | reverse complement strand
AAATAACGTTCCCCGAGGCTCGGAAGTATCGTCACGATCCTCTTTCCCGCGAACTCCGGCCGAGCAGCAACCTGAGCGGCAGCATACAAGTTCGCGCCACTACTGATACCCGCCATGATTCCTTCTTCCTTGGCCAGTCGGCGAGCCCAGTTGAAAGCGTCGTCGTCCTCCACCTTCACCACGCCGTCCACCAGGGACTCGTCAAGATTTCCTGGTATAAAGCCCGCCCCGATCCCCTGGATACGATGCTTTCCCGGACCCTCGCCGCTAATCACAGCGGAATGGATCGGTTCCACGGCAAACGCCTTAAACTCGGGGTTCTTACCCTTGAGGAAACGCGTGGCTCCGGTGATGGTTCCGCCGGTCCCCACGCCGGCGACAATCGCGTCGATGTCGCCACCGCTATCCTCCCAGATCTCCGGTCCCGTTGTTGCCTCGTGCACCGCCGGATTCGCCGGGTTTTCAAACTGCTGAGGCATCCACCCATGGTCTTCTTCCGCGACCAATGCGGCTGCCTTATCGATGGCACCCTTCATGCCCTCGGCAGCCGGCGTGAGTACGAGATGCGCCCCCATGGCACGCAGTAACGCCCGTCGTTCCACCGACATGGATTCCGGCATCGTGAGTGTCAGCTTGTAACCTTTCGCGGCGCAGACAAAGGCCAGCGCAATCCCGGTATTCCCACTCGTCGGTTCAATCACGTGTGTGTCGGCTGTCACGCTTCCGTCCGCCTCCCCTGCCTCGATCATCGCGACGCCGATACGGTCCTTGACACTATTGAGGGGATTAAAAAACTCGCATTTCGCAAAGACGGTGGCCTGGCCGGCCGGAATCATGCGATTGATCTGGATCATTGGTGTGTCACCCATCGACTGGGTTACATCGTTGAAGGTATTTCCGCGTGGCATTTTTCTTCCGGTCATGGTGAAGGGTGAATTTCAGCAGGCTGGCCTCCGTGGGCCAACCAGGTAACGTCGGTCGCGACGTCTTCACGATAGCACAACAGGGCGGACAGACGCAATCATCCCCTGGTGGCGGTTTCGATCCGTGGACTAGGACCAGACGTGGATCTCGTCCCTGTCCCGGCTGTAACCGGTAAATACCGCAAGCACAATGCGGGCATCCTTCCCGTCGATCCCCGGCACCTCATGGATACATCCCGTGTTGAAAAAGTAAAGGTCTCCGGGCTGGAGTGTCACGTCGCACCATTCAATGCCGTTATCCCTCGCGTAGGAGGGGAATGTATTCGATTGCAAATGAGGAGTGATCTCGGGTTCCCAGAAACACCGGTGAATACGTGTATGCGGAGTGACACCCTTCTCTTCCGCGTTCTGCAAAACCAGCACGCCCGCAAACTGGTGGGCAAAGTCATACACCGAATAATTGGTCCGGTTTTCACGATTTCGAACCGAATCAAAGTGGGGTTGATACGAATAACCCCCGTAATGGGCCCGGATGATTGCCGGCCCGTACTTTCGTCCGTCCTTTTCTTCCGCCGTCTTCACGTGTTTGTCAACGGACAGTTTTTCCAGGGCGGAATAGACCACCTGCACGAGGTTGGTCATCCCATCAAATAATTTCCCAAAAAGTTGTAAGGTCCGTGATGAATGGTCGAAGTATTCTTCCTGGTTTGAGCCGCGGTATCCCAGGCTTGTTCCTATGTCGATGCGACGGCTCGCCCGTTCACGAGTTTCTCCCTCCCTCCCCCAGGCCCTCGACGACGCCGTGTTCGTGCCTTCCGTAAAGTGCCCTTCAGGGATACTGACCGCATCCAGTTCCCTGGATTCGGGATTTTCCGGATCATAAAGAAGTTGCTGTTCGATACATCGTTCAACAAGCTCATTGCAATCCGATGGCGGAACATGGCCCCTCAGTACAATCGCCGGAATATCGCCCGCCGCAAGTGATTCCAGCGGGCGAGGATCGTCCGCGAGGACCGCCGGGATCGTAGATTCGGCAATGTGCCATGGCGCTGTTATGTTCATAACGTGCCTAACAGATGGAGCAAATCGGTTCGGACAATCATTTCATTATCCTACCACGCCCCCCCGGCCCCATGAAACGAGAAACAGCCGATCGTCTCGCCGTCGGCATGTCCTTTCTTTCCGGCGCGGCCGCGCTCTTCTACCAGCTGTGCCTGGCCCGGTCCATAAGCCTCGTCACCGGGGGCACCGTCCTGGCGATCAGTTTCACGCTGATCGCGTACCTCGGGGGAATTGCAGCTGGCAGCTACCTTTTCGGGACCCGCAGCGACCGGGTTCGCAGCGGGTGGCGTCATTACGCATTGCTTGAAATGGGTGTCCCGGCGGGCGTCCTTTTCTGGTTCGCTGCGTCCCCCGCCTGGGATTATCTCGCCCATCACATTGCCCCCCCTTTCCTGTTTTGCCTGATCGTCCTTTCCCTTCTTCCGGCGACATTATGCCTCGGTGGAACACTGCCCGTTCTCGCACGCTGTTTATCGCATCGATCCACCGGACGATCTATCCGGATGGTTTACACGCTCAACCTCCTCGGAGCATCCATGGGATGCCTTCTGGCAAGCTGGTGGCTGATCCCGGCCGCCGGAACACTGGTTACATTATCCCTTGGTGTTTTATTGAATCTCCTCGTCGCCACCACCGCATGGTCGTTATCCCACATGGTTCCGGCCCAGCCCGAACACCGGCCAGACCCACAACCCCTCCCCTCATCACCCTCTCCCCTGAAACCCCTCTACCTCCTCGCCGCGGCCATCTCCGGGGCTGGTTTCCTGGCCGCTGAAATCGCCTGGACGCGCCAACTCATCAACATCGCCTCGTCAAGCACGCTCGTCCTGGGGACCGTGATCGGTGGTTCGCTCCTGGGGGCAGCGTGCGGCAGCTGTATCGTGGCCGCCCCGTGTTTCCGTTGGAAATCCATTCGATTCGTGGGTCCCCTTTTCCTTTCGGGAGGCATCATGCTCGCGGTCAGCAATCCGGCAATGGGCTTGTTTTCAAGATACCTCGCTTCTTATGTCAATACTCATTCCGG
>CAYYZW010000199.1:0-14142 GCA_964476375.1 uncultured Pirellulaceae bacterium | reverse complement strand
GGCGGTTCCTCCACCATCCACGATCTGCAGGTCACCGCGGTTCAGGGAGGTTCCGTCACGGCCTATTGCCACGATGCGGTTGTCCTGGACGAGCACCTCCCCGGGATAGGGGGCCGCGCCGCTGCAGTCCAGGATCTGGATACCCGTGAAGAGAATGGCCATATGCGAAGTATAGATCCGGTAAAGGGGAAATCCTACACCGGGGAGCGGGTGGCGGGTGTTGGAGAGCAGGAATGGCGGATGTATGATGATAGCGTCAGATGGTCGTTTGGCGATAAAATGAAAAGCGGTGTCATTTTCACTCCACGGGTAGGGGTCGCCGCGTTGAATGTCTTCCGCTTATTTCCGCTGCTCTTCATCCTCGTGGGAATGTCCGTTCATTCCCGGGCAGATGAGACAGGGCTTTACCTCAAAGAAATCAAGCCACTGCTGAAGGCCCGCTGTTATTCCTGCCACGGTGCACTGAAGCAGGAATCCGACCTTCGCCTGGATACAGCCCGTTCGATCATCAAGGCCGGGATTGTTGAGGACGGCAGGCTTTTGATGCGAGTGGCCTCGGCGGACCTGGATGTTCGGATGCCTCCCGAGGGGGAACCACTGGAACCGGCGCAAATCACCACTCTCAAGAGATGGATCTCTCTGGGAATGCCCACGCCCGAGGAGGAACGCGAGGAGCAGGATCCGCGGGAGCACTGGGCATTCCAGGCCGTCCATCGCCCACGGGTTCCGGCAAGTGAGTATGTCCACCCGATCGATGCGATCCTCGAGGAGAGCCGTCAAAAAGATGGCCTCGTCGCCCAGCCACGGGCATCACGGCTGACACTGATCCGTCGACTCTACATGGACCTGGTCGGGATGCCGCCAGGCCCGGGTGAGTTAGCCGAGTTGCTTTCAAGCGATTCCCCCGAATGGTATATCGCGACGGTGGACAGACTTCTGGCGGATCCCCGCCACGGGGAACGCTGGGGGCGGCACTGGATGGATATTTGGCGGTACAGCGACTGGTGGGGACTGGGTGACCAACTCCGAAACAGTCAGAAACATATCTGGCATTGGCGCGACTGGATCATCGAATCCCTTAATGACGACGTGCCATACGACGAGATGGTCCGGCAGATGCTGGCTGCGGATGAACTCTATCCAAACGACCTGGAGAAACTGCGTGGCAGTGGATACCTGGCCCGCCACTGGTACCTGTTCAATCGCAATCAATGGATGGAGGAGACGGTCGAGCACGTGGGAAAGGGGTTCCTGGGCCTGACCTTTAATTGTGCCAAGTGTCACGACCACAAATTTGATCCCATCCAGCAAGCAGATTTTTACAGGCTCCGGGCCTTCTTCGAACCCTACCACGTTCGCACCGATATGGTTCCTGGGACCACGGACCTTGCCGCGGATGGAATCCCCCGTCCCTTCGATGGATTCCTGGACGCGGAAACATACCTCTTCGTGCGGGGCAATGACAAGCATCCCGATAAATCACACCCCATCGAACCCGGCATTCCAGGTGTTTTCTCACTTCCAATGAAAGTTCCACAACCGGTGCTCCTTCCCCGCGACGCTTACGAACCAGGTCGCCGGCAGTGGGTGCTCGAGGCTTACCTGGCGGATGCGGCACGGGCGATCCACGGAGCGGAAAAGAAACTAGCAGATTCAATTGCGGCAGTCGCCTCGTCCAAGGAGCTGCTGGAAAAGATCAAGAACCAGCCGGCCCCGCCCGACCCAGACCCTGCGAGTTACGAATTTATCGATCGTTTTGAAAAACTTGATGAAGAACGCTGGGAAGTATTCGGTGGAACGTGGGTGCAGTCTCCAGGTGAACTGAAGCAGACCATGGACGGAGCACAGCGAGCCGTGCTGCGGTTACGACAAGCAGCCCCGGACGATTTTGAAGCAACTCTCACGTTTGTCACCACGGGGGGAAGCAAGTGGCGCAGTGTGGGGATTGCTTTTGATGCGGTCACCAAGGATCCCACGGCGCCGTTTCAGCGTGGAGAGAGCACCCAGAATGTCTATATCAGCGGCTTCCAGGGGGGCCCCAAGATTCATGCCTCGTACAATCCTGGCGGGGAATGGGTTTATCCGCCAGGAGGACTGGGCAAGATCGACTTTGAGCTGAATCGTGAGTACGAGTTCAAGGTCCAGGTTCGCGGGACACTGATTAACGCCTACCTGGATGGCCAGCTCGTGGTTGCCTGGCATACCCCGCTTGCCCGCCGGAAGGGGGCGATTCAACTGACCACTTTTGACGTCCTTCCCATTTTCAAGGAGTTTTCACTTCGTTCCCTTCCGCCAGAGGTGAAACTCACGGCGGCTAAAAACAAGGCCATGGTACCGGTCACCACCAGGAGTGGGGCAGAACAAAAACTGGCAAAGGCCACGACAGACCAACGGCTGGCAGAGCTCGACCTGGACATTGCCAGGCAGGGCCACGAGAGCATGAAGTTGAAAATGGCAGTCTTGGCCTCGCCTGGGGAACCAGCGGCCGATGCACGCCAGGTGGCAATTCGTAGTCAACAGCAGTTGGCTGTTCTGCAATCACGGCGGACGCTCACCGATGCCGAGGGCAGGCTTTCCCTGGCTGGCGGTAAGAATGAAGCCGTGGAGAAAGAGGTGGCCGCAGCGGAAGCGGCCCTGGCCACGTCCCTTGCAGTCCTGGAACAACCGGTGCAGCCGGGTGCGACACTCGAACCGTTTCCCGGCGCCCGCTGGACTCCTACCCGGTTCTTTGATTCGACCAAGGACGATCCGGCAGTGCCGTTCCAGAAAACAAGCAGTGGCCGAAGAACGGCGCTGGCCGAATGGATCACCGACAGGGAAAATCCTCTTACTGCCCGCGTTGCTGCCAACCACATCTGGATGCGGCACATGGGAGACCCGCTGGTGAAAACAGTGTTTGATTTTGGCCGTCGTGGGGATCGGCCGACACAGCCGGAATTACTTGACTGGATGGCCGCCGAACTGATGAGCAACGGCTGGAGCATGAAACATCTTCACCGGATCATTGTCTCCTCCGAGGCCTACCGGATGAGCTCGTCCACGTCCGGCGCCGCACTGCAGGCCGAGCGTGACCCCGAAAATAGATTCTGGTGGCGACGATTCCCAATCCGCCTTGAGTCCCAGGCGGTCCGGGACAGTATCCTTTCACTGGCAGGAACCCTGGACCTCACCATGAGCGGGCCGCCAGTCCAGCCGGCCCAGCAGGCGATGTCGAAAAGAAGAAGTCTGTATTTCTTTCACTCGAATAACAGCCGGAATCTTTTCCTGACCATGTTTGATGAGGCACTGGTCAAGGATTGCTATCGACGGGACCAGAGTATTGTTCCCCAGCAGGCCCTGGCACTGACAAACAGCAGCCTGGTGCTTGATTCGGCTGGTCAGATTGCGGCGCGACTCTCCGTGGAGGAACCGGACGACACCGCATTCGCCCGGGAGGCATTTGCCACGATCCTGGGAATCGATGCAGCAGCGAATGAGTTGACCGCGAGTATCGAGGCCCTCGCTGAATGGAAAAAGTTGCCCGGCACAGATACCCTGGCCGCTCGCACACACCTTGTCTGGGTGCTGCTCAACCATAATGATTTTGTCACGGTGCGCTGATGAGAGAACAGATTATGACGACCCCCTCACGATGGACGCGCCGATCGTTCCTGGCGAACACGGGTCTGGCCGGCGTGGCGCTGGCAGCGATGGTGGATCGCCAGGCCCGCGGCGAGCAGCACGCCTGGTCGCCGCCGAGCGGGCTGCCCCATTTTGCACCCAGGGCAAAGAGCGTCATCTGGCTGTTCATGAATGGTGGCGTGAGCCAGATGGAGAGCTTCGATCCGAAACCGATGCTCAACAGGTACGCCGGCAAGACAATTGCCGATACCCCGTTTGCCGACGTGCAAAATCCGGACAAGCTGGCGATCGAACGCCTTGTCGTACCGGACGCGAACGGGAATCAACGCAACAAGCTTTACCCGCTCCAGGTTGGTTTTCGCAAGCACGGGGAGAACGGGATCGAGGTCAGTGACTGGTTTCCGCACATCGCCCGGAACGTGGATAAGCTTGCCATTGTCCGCTCGATGTGGACGACCGACAGTAACCACGGGGCGCAGACACAATTTCATTCCGGGCGCCATAACAATGATGGCGAGTTTCCGACACTCGGCGCCTGGGTCAATTACGGCCTGGGGACCCTGAATGAGAACCTTCCGCAGTTTGTGAATTTCGGCAGTCGTGAGTACTGGAACAAGCGAGACGGTTATTACCTCGGTCCGGCGCATGACGCGGTTCCGCTGCGGGTTGATCCGGAAAACCCACTCGATTTCAGCCAGCCGGGGCGGCCCGTGTCGGCCGAGGCTCGCACGATCGGACGGGGGTTGCTGGGCCAGTTAAATTCACTTCGTGGCGAACAATATCCCGATGACCCGGCACTGGCTGCCCGCATCGCATCCTATGAGCTGGCCTTTCGCATGCAGCGATCGGTTCCGGACGTGGTGGATTTCTCCCAGGAAACAGCCGAGACCAAGTCCCTGTATGGACTGGACCAGCCCCACAGCAAGGATTTCGGGATGACGTTGCTGGCAGCAAGGCGGATGGTGGAACGGGGCGTTCGTTTTGTCCAGATACAGCATGGTGCCGGCGGGGCCGGTCGCTGGGACGCCCATAGCGGCCTGAAGAACAACCACGCCACGAATGCACGTGCCGTGGATCAGCCGATCGGTGGGTTGCTGGAGGATCTCGAGCGACGCGGCCTGCTGGACGAGACGATTGTCATCTTCGCAAGTGAATTTGGCCGCACGCCGGGATCCCAGGGCGCTGATGGGCGTGACCATCATATCTTTGGTTTTTCGGTCTGGATGGCAGGTGGAGGTCTGAAGGGTGGTATCGTGCACGGGGCGACGGATGAAATCGGATTTCATGCGGTGGAAGATCGCCACTATGTCACCGATATTCATGCGACCATCTTGCACCAGCTCGGTCTGGATTCGAGAAAACTGGAAATCCCAGGGCGAAAACGCCTGGACATTGACCACGGTAAGGCGATTACCGAGATCATTGCCTGAACAGGACCGTATGACATGAAAACAAATACCCTTGTTGCACTTGTTGTCTTTTTGGGAGCCGCCTCACCCGGGGGTACGTGCCAGGCCGGGGAGCCGGCACAGCCATCGGGTTTTGTGCATGCCGGGGTCGTGAGGACATGGGAGGCCTACCGGTACCGGCTGACTTTTGGGAAGGGCCAGACACTCGCCCTGGTGGACGATGGATGTACCCTGTCGATGCCGGAGTGGTCCATGTCGGACGGCGACCAACCCAAGGTGCTTGTCACGCATGACAGCGTGGATGGGGACGATGATCCGAAACACGAGGGCCGGGGTTACCATGGGTCGACCATCGGCATTCCCTCCTCGGTCAACCATGATGGGAAATGGGGGGTCGCCTACAATAACCAGCTGGCGGTGATCAGGGCACTGGAATGCTGCCACTGCAAGACGGACGATGCCACGACCCTGGCTGCAGGACTCCAGTGGGTGATCAAGAACCACCGTCGATACCGGATTACCACGGTCAACCTGGCACCTGTGGATGACAAGGCTCACGAGAAGCCGGTCGCCACGGCGATTGACGAGAAACTTGTTCGATTGCGCCAGCTCGGCATCTGGGTCAGTGCGCCCACCGGGAACCATAATTTCACCACCGGCATCTCCTGGCCAGCAAGCCAGCCGAATTGTTTTGCCATCGGTGCTGTCAAGCAAGGGAAGGATGAAGTCCACCTTGATCGACAGGCCAAGGTGGACCTGGTGGTGCCGGCCGGAGCCACATCCTCCTCGAATGCCATCGCCTGCGGGGCGGCGATCGTACTCCGCGAGGCCATGGAGACGACAGGTTATAGCTGGAAGCAGGATGGCGCGAACCTGCCCGAGGCGATGCTGGCGATCATGCAGAAGACCGGTGTGAAAGTCGAGGATCCAGCGACAAATCGGAGTTACCAGCGATTGGATCTGCGGGCGGCAGTGGACCATGTGTTTGAGAATGGAAATCCGCCTGCCGGCACCCGTTTTTCCGAGCACCTGATTGCGGATGGGTATACCTACGCGTATGGTATCGCCGCTGCCGACCTGGACCAGGATGGCGACCTGGACCTGACCAGTGCCGATGCAACCACCCACAACATGCTGTACCTGATGGAAAATGACGGCAAGGGGCAATTTAAAAAACAATTCATCCAGAAGAATGACCCGGAGCGCCTCGAGCGGCACATGACCGGCGACGTGGATGGGGATGGTGACCTGGACGTGGTGATCGTCAAGAACCTGCAGGGGCACGTGATCTGGTTTGAAAACCGTGGCACCCCTGCCGCTCTCTGGCAACGGCACCTGGTGACCACGCACCTGCCGGGCGCGTATGACGTCGACCTGGGTGATTTTGACCGGGATGGCGACCTGGATGTGGCCGCCTCGAGCTGGCGGCTTGGGAACCAGTTTGCCTGGTTTGAAAATAACGGAACGCCGGCCGAGGGGGAATGGAAAAAGCATATGATCGAAAAGGACGTGGCAGAAACCCGCACCATGCGGGTGGGCGATTTCGACGGGGATGGAGACCTGGACCTTCTGGGGACGGGTCGCACATCCAACGAGGTAACCTGGTTTGAAAATCGATCACCCGCGAAGGGGCTCGATGCCGGGCCGGTAACCTGGGCCAAGCACCTGATCGACGCGGCATCGAAATGCCCGGCGCACGGGAATCCTGCGGATATGGACGGGGACGGGGACCTGGACGTGGTCATGGCTCTGGGATTCTACTACCGGCCGGGATCGAACGACCCGGCATCGTCGCAGAAGCAGGAGGAGAACCAGGTGGTCTGGTATGAAAACAGTGGTCGGCCTGCCGAGGGGCCGTGGAAGAAGCATGTCATTGGTCCCCGTTATGACGATGCCTTCGAGGCGGTGGCGGGCGACCTGGATGGAGACGGGGATATCGACGTGGCTGCAACCTCCTGGCGAAATCCGGGTCGGCTGGCCTGGTTTGAGAATCCGGGTAATCCCCAGGGCGAGTGGACGCGGCACCTGCTCAAGACCAACTGGCGGAGTGCCAACCAGCTGATCCTGGCCGATCTGAACGGCGATGGCCGGCTGGATATTGTCGTCTGTGCGGAACGCGGGAGCCTGGAACTGCGCTGGTGGCGAAATGAGGGGCGAGATGGCAAGTGATAGGGTGGTCGCTCCCTGTGCGATGAACATTCCTGGAGGTGAACGTGTTTCCAAGGAAAATAGGGAGACCGTGATCTTCGAGGCTTCACGCATGATGGTTCGTTCTTTCCTGGCGGCCGTGCTGGCGGGTATTTTGTGTGGGATTTCAGTCGTGGCCCAGGAAGCGTCGACCGTTGGTCTCTGGCAACTCACCGCCGAACAGGTGAATGGGAGGTCTCGTAGCGCGGAGGATCAGTACGGGTACGTGCCGTGGCAATTCCTGCGGACGACCAGCATGGAGGGGCCTGTCGCATCGCGCCGTTGGATCCGGGATGGAAAATACGCGCCCCTGGATCAACATGGTGATCGGTTTTTTAACCAACCTATTTCAGGGGCGATTTACCAGATTAAACCGACGTGGAAAGCTCCCTTTATCGGGGGTGTCACGGAAACACATACGGCGGACGTCACCTGGAAAAAAGGGGAGGTCCTGGTCACTCCCGGACCGGAGCATGCTGCTGTTCTTGCCTGGCAAAGCCCGGTCAGCGGCGTCCTGGCGATAAGAGGCACGGTGGATAATCGGCAGACATGCTGTGGCGTGAATTCGCAAGTCAACTGGTACGTGGAACGGGGCAGCAGTCCGGATGTTGTCAACGGTTTCAAGCCGGTCACCCTGGCAGAGGGGATTTCCGACGACCGGGTAAAGCAGGGAGTGTCCCGGTTCGACGTTCGTGACCTGGAAATATCGGTAGGTGACTACATCTATATTATTGTCGACGCCCGGGCGGATGGGACGGCAACGCCGCACCATGGGGATGCGACGGCCGTCGATGTGCGGATCACCGTTTCTGGTGCCACGCTTCCACCCCCACCAACATTCAAGCAGGATGTCCTGCCCGTGCTGGCCAGCAACTGTCTCGAATGTCACGGGGACGATGTCCGTGAGGCCGACCTGGATCTTCGAACCGTCAGAGGGATGATCTTTGGTGGTGAGAGTGGTTCGGTGCTGACACCAGGGACACTCGAGACGAGTTACCTCTGGACAATGATCCAATCGGGCCAGATGCCACCGCAGGGGGCTGGGACGCTGTCCGCCGCGGAGAAGGGAGTGATCCGTCGCTGGATCGCCGGGGGCGCGGCGACCGATGAGGACCTTGCAAAGGCACGAGCCCGGGAATTTGTCAGTGCCGAGGACCGGGAATACTGGGCATTCCAGCCTCCGCGGCAGCCCCCCTTGCCGGCCATTCGAAACCCTGGCCTGGCGACCTCGCCAATCGATTATTTTTTGCTGAAACGGCTCGAGGAGAAGGGGCTGACGTATTCAGCGACTGCTTCCAGGGAGACACTCGTGCGGCGCCTTGCCTTCGACCTGACGGGGCTTCCGCCAACAACCCGGCAGGTGGACGCATTTCTCGAAGACACGTCCCCCGGCGCCTATGAAAGGCTGGTTGACCGGCTTCTTGCCTCCCCCCGGTACGGAGAACGGTGGGGACGGCACTGGATGGACACGGTCGGTTATGTGGACGTCCGGCTTTACGACGGGGATGCAACAACCCTTTACCCGAACGAGGGGATCTGGCGATACCGGGATTACATTATTCGTTCCTTCAATGCCGACAAGCGGTACGACCAGTTTCTCCGGGAACAGCTGGCAGGGGACGAGATGGTCGACTGGCGAGAGGCCAGCGAGTGGACCCCCCAGATCATGGAAAAGCTTGTTGCCACGGGGTACCTCAGGAGCATCGAGGATCATACCTCGGAAGCACAATACGGTATCGACCGGCGGTACGAGGTGCTGTTTGACATGATGACGATGGTTTCCACGAGCATGCTGGGACTGACGTTTGAGTGCACACGTTGCCACAACCACAAGTATGATCCAATCACGCAACGTGATTACTACCGGTTGATGTCTTTTTTCGAGTCCTCCTACAACCCCCACGCGTGGCTCAAGCCACAGCAGCGGTGGATTCCTGATGTCGGCCCTGTCGCTCGTGCGGAGATTGACCGCCACAATGCGGAAGTGGATGGCAAGGTGAATAACCTGCAGTCGAGGATCAAGGAACTCGAAAAGGACGGCGACGAGGCAGGCCGGGTTTCAGCGATCAGGAAAACCGTTGCCGATCTGAATGGATCGAAACGGTCTTACGGTAAGATCCAGGCATTGTTCGATGTCCCCAATCCTCCAGTGACGCATGTCTTTCGCCGTGGGGACTGCTTCAAACGCGGGCTCCCTGTGACCCCTGGATTCCCGGAAGTGCTCACGCCCCCAGCCCGTCCGGGACAGCAGGTGGCCAGGGTTGAATTGCCGCTGCCGCCGGGAACATCCGGGCGACGGCTTGAACTGGCACACTGGATAACCTCGCGGCAGACTCCAACCCCGGCACGGGTGATAATGAACAGGCTCTGGCATCACAATTTTGGCGAGGGAATCTTTGCGACCCCGGACAATATCGGCCGTAATGGGGCCCCCCCGTCGCATCCGGAGATCCTCGACTGGATGGCGGTTGAATTCCAGCAGGGTGGCTGGAGTCTGAAGAAAATGCACCGTCTTGTTCTCACCTCGCGAGCCTACAGGCAGACATCACGTCGGCCTGTGGAGTTGACCCGTGCCGAGCAACTCGACCCGGACAACCGGTTGTTGTGGAGACAGAACCTGAAACGCCTTGAATCAGAGATTATTCGTGATGCCCTGCTAGCGGCAAGCGGCCGTCTCGATTTACATTCTTTTGGACCTCCCGTTCCGGTCACCAGGCCGGTGAGCGGACTCTCGATGGTGGACGCGGAGGGTGGCAATGGCCAGAACCGGCGAAGTGTCTACATCTTTGCCCGCAGGGTCTACCCACTCAAGTTCATGGAGATCTTCGACTCGCCGATCATGGCGATCAATTGTTCCAGGCGAATGAACTCAACAACGGTGCTCCAGTCCTTTGCCCAGCTAAACAGCGATTTTATGATTGGCGTGGCAGGGGATGCTGCCAGGCGTATCGAGCAGGCCGTGGGAAACGAGCCGGCAAAGCTGGTTCGATCCAGCTACCGGACGATCCTGGGACGTCTGCCAGGCGAAGAGGAACAACAGGCGTGCCTCGAATTTCTTTCAGTACAGGCGGTGGCCTACGGCGCGGAAGGCCAGGATGAAAAAGCAGGTGCCCTGGCATTTGCCGATCTCTGCCACATGCTCCTCTGTATGAACGAGTTCCTTTATGTCGAGTAATGAAATGAACCATACCCCTTACCCGATCAGCCGCCGGGCAGCCCTGGCAGCCTGCAGCATGAGCCTGGGTGGCCTTGCCATGCGGGGACTGTTGCATGCAGAGGCGATTGACGGCCAGCGGACGTCCTATGACATGAAACCGCGGTCGCCGCACTTTCGGCCGAAAGCGAGGGCAGTGATCCAGCTTTTCCAGAACGGGGGTCCTTCGCAGATGGACCTGTTCGATCCCAAGCCGGAATTGACCAGGCAAGCGGGGAAACCGCACCCGGGAGAGGTAGAGACGTTTCAGCTGGGTAACAAGAACATCATCTTTCCAACCCAGTTCGAGATCAAACCCCATGGGGCATGTGGGATGAATTTCGGGGCCCCGTTGCCTCACATGGCGGCGATGGCGGATGACTGGTGCATGGTTCGCTCCATGTACACCGTGAACAATAACCATCCCTTTGCGATTAGCATGTTCCAGTCCGGAAAGCCCTTTTTCGGTTATCCCGCAATGGGGTCCTGGATCACCTACGGACTTGGCAGCGAGAACCAGGACCTTCCAGGTTACATCGTCCTGCGTGACCCGGCGGGCTACAACACGTCGGGCAAGGCGGTCTGGTCAAGCGGCTGGATGCCCGCCCTCTACCAGGGGACGGAATTTAACAGCCAGGGGAACGCCGTGCATCACCTGCATCGGTCGTCGCGGCCGTCGCGGGCGTCGGGCCGCCGGTCGATGCAATTGTTGTCCAGGTTGAACCGCCAGCACAGCATGCTGCATCCACGTGAATACGAGTTGGAAGCTCGTATTGCTAATTTCGAGATGGCGGCCCGAATGCAGCTGGCTGCTGCTGACGTACTGGATCTGTCGAAAGAAAATGAAGAGACCCGTGCACTCTATGGGATGGATAACCCAATCACCGCTGGTTATGGCACCCGTTGCCTGATGGCGCGGCGGCTTGTGGAATCGGGCGTGCGCTACGTCCAGGTCTTCCCGCCCCTGAATCCAAGTTTCCAGCCATGGGATTCTCACGGCAATCTCAAGAACGGCATCCAGGCGATTTCTGACAGGGTGGACAAGCCAACGGCCGCACTCATCACTGACTTGAAGCGACGCGGACTGCTCGATGAGGTGATCGTTATGTGGACCGGTGAATTCGGTCGCATCCCGATAACCGAAGGGTCTGACGGTCGTGATCACAACCGGAATGCTTTTACCACGCTGATGGCGGGCGGCGGGTTCAAGCCGGGCTACACGCATGGAGCAACCGATGATTTCGGTTACAAGGCGATCGAGGATCGTGTCAGTGTCCCGGATCTTCACGCCACGATTTTCCGCCAGCTGGGAATTGATCACACCCGTTTGTCATTTCTGAACAAGGGGCGGCAGGAACGCTTGACCGACCCCGAGGTAACGGGCGCACGGGTTGTGGGCGACCTGCTGGTTTAGCTGTCACTGTGGGCCCAGCTGGTCAGGGAGGTGCGGGGATCCACCTGCCCTGGAAGCAGCGCAGCGACTGGGATGTGGTCAGGGTGTCCTTGAATCGACCGTCACCGACCCCCAGCAGCAGGGACATGCTGCGGTCGCGATAGTTTGCTGTCACGATATCCGGGTGTCCATCGCCGTTCAGGTCTGCCACGTCGACCCCGTAATTCCCCAGGCCCGTCCGGTGGTCGGTGCGCTCGGCGAAAGTACCGTCTCCCCTGTTAAGGAAGACGGAGGCGAAGTCCTCGGTCCAGTGGGTGATCACAAAGTCGGTATCCCCGTCGCTGTCGAAATCCGCCGTGGCCAGGAAAGCACCGTTTTTACCCGCTTCCAGGATCACGTCTTTTTTGAATGTGCCATCCCCGTTGCCGGGAAAAACAGAAACCGTGGAGGTTCCCAGGTTGGCCGTCAGCAGGTCCTGGTTCCCGTCCCCATCAAAATCAGCCGCCCGCACATCATTGACCGCATGGGATCGCCGACCGGGGATCTGGCTGGTAATTACCTTCCGGGGTGAAAGTGGGCGATTGTCCGAAAAAATGGTCGTGCCCGGATTGATGAAGCAGGTCACACAGGAGTCATGCTCATTGGGGATCAGGATATCCGGGAAACCGTCGTTATCCAGGTCAGCGATCTCGATATAGTAAGCCGATTTGCCGGCAGGAGAGGTAATGGCGGGGCCGAATTTCCATCCGCCCTGGCCCCGGCGGATAGAGAGCCGGCCAATGGCCAGGTCGTTCGCGTACCCGGAACCCCGCGCGGTATAGAGCAGGTCGAGTGTCCCATCCCGGTCCAGGTCGGCGAATCGAACCCCCTTGGCCTGGCTCGGCGTGGCGTACTCGGCCATCCGGGTAAAGCCGCCCTTTCCATCGCCTCGAGCAATGACCACCCGCCCTGGTTGAAGTCGGCTTGCGCCGCCGACGGCGCATACCACGTCGAGCTTTCCGTCCTTGTCAATGTCGGAGGTTGCCATGTTGTGGACATGCGGGACTGACCAGCTCTCATCGTTCATGTTGAGCTGTCGATTCCTGTCGGAAAAGTCGTTCAGAGAGAGTCCGCTGAAGGCCCCCGTGCCATCTCCCTGTTCAACTTCCAGCAGGCCGAGTGCATGGTATCCAAGCAGGACGTCGAGATGCGGGTCGCCGGCGAAGTTGGCCACCAGCACCTTGTAAGGTCCGCCCACGTACCCTTCCAGCCTGTTTTTTTTCGGTTGCTCTGCGACCAGCCCTGCCGTCATGAAAAGCAGGATTCCAACGCACAGCCCGGTGGTGCGAGCTGGCTGCCGTGGATATCTCACGAGATGATCTCCTTGATCACGTGTCCTGCCACGTCGGTGAGGCGGAACTCCCGCCCCGCATACCGGTAAGTCAGCTGCTCGTGGTCGAGCCCGAGTAAATGCAGCATGGTCGCATGGAGATCATGGACCGGGGTAAGGTCCTTTACCGCACGAAAACCGAAGTCATCCGTCTCCCCATGGATCGTTCCTCCCTTGATCCCGCCGCCGGCCAGCCAGACAGAAAAACCGTAATGGTTATGGTCCCGGCCATTGAGGGCGGGGAATTCTGCCACCGGCGTCCGGCCGAATTCGCCTCCCCAGAGGATGAGCGTATCGTCAAACAGGCCCCGCCTCTTCAGGTCGGTCATCAGCGCATCAATCGGTCCGTCCCATTCGCCTGCCAGTTTCTTGTGCTGCTCGGCAAGCTTGTCATGGTTATCCCAGGGCTGCCCTGCCCCGCTCCAGACCTGGACAAACCGCACCCCCCTTTCGACCAGGCGACGGGTCATCAGCAGTTGCCGGCCGATGGTGGAATCGCCATACATCTCCAGCGTCTGTTTCGATTCGCGGGAGAGATCGAACGTTTCTGTTGCCTCGGCCTGCATCCGGTAGGCCATCTCGAAGGCCTGGATGCGTGCCTCGAGAGGATCGGCCCGACGTCTCTGCGATGAATGACGGCCATTGAGCTTGCGGAGAAGTTGCATCTGTCGTAACTGTTCATCCCTGCTGACCCCGGTATTGCGAATGTTCGCGATCAGCTTGTCGACGTCAGTATTCTTGGTATCCAGGTAGGTTCCCTGGTAGGCCCCCGGCAAAAAAGCGCTCCGCCAGTTGCGCGTGGAGACGATGGGGTATCCTCCCGGGCACATGGCAATGAAACCGGGCAGGTTCTGGTTTTCACTTCCCAGGCCATAGGTCACCCAGGAACCGACACTGGGGCGCGGGAGTTGTGTGTCACCACAGTTCATCAGCATCAGGGAGGGCTCATGGTTTGGCACCTCTGCCTGCA
>CAYYZW010000198.1:0-26058 GCA_964476375.1 uncultured Pirellulaceae bacterium | reverse complement strand
CAGGATCAATATCCACCACCTTCCGGTTCTGCTGTTGAACCATCACATGGCCATTCTTCAGGACATGGAGATCGTGAATACCGCCCCAAGGCATCTCCCAGCTAATCTCCCCGTCCGGCTCCACGATCGCCAGCTTGTTATTTCCCTGTAAAAGAATCCGGTGTGCGGCGGAAAGTGGAACGGACACCAGGAAAGCAAGACTGGCAACGATAAACACCTGGGTTTTCTTCATTTCGGGGAACTCCCGGTGAGAGATTCGGAAAGGGAATTGATGGCGGCCATTATAGCTGGTCGATAGGGAGAAGGATGCCCAGGACAAATGGAAATAGCGGTGATCCTGTTGTCCGGTTATACTTGGCGTTGCCCCAGGCTCCCACTGACTGCCGGAGAAAACATCTATGTTGACGATTTACGACCCCAAGGATCATGAAACAACTCACTGTGACGGTGTTTCTCGCCGCAACTTCATCAAGGTCGGAGCGCTGGGGGCCGCCGGCCTGACACTGCCAGAACTGTTATCGCTGGAAGCGAATGCCGGCATCCGCAACTCAAAAAATCGGTGATCCTGGTCTACCTGGTCGGAGGCCCTCCCCACCAGGATCTGTTTGACCTCAAGCCGGAAGCCCCCCGGGAAGTTGCTGGTCCCTGGAAGCCCATCCATACCAATGTCCCGGGCATGGAGATCTGTGAACAGCTGCCAATGATGTCCCGGATGATGGACAAGTTCACGGTCATTCGCTCACTCAGTGATGCCCAGGCGGGACATGATGCCATCCAGTGTTATACGGGCCGCACCAAGTCGGGACCCGTCCCGACACGTGGCTGGCCGCAGTTTGGTTCTATTGTTTCAAAAATCCAGGGACAGGCACGTCCCACCACACCGGCCTTTATCAGCCTCTGCTATCCTTGCACTCACGGCCCTTACAACGAGCCCGGGCCGGGATTCCTGGGTGTCAGCCAGTCTGGGTTCCGGCCACTTGGCCCGACCCGCAATGACATGGTCCTCAACGGCATCACGACTGACCGGCTGGCCAACCGCGAGCTGCTGCTGCGAAACATGGATCGACTGCGCCGCGACATCGACAACAGTGGCACCCTCGATGGCATCGACACATTCACCCAGCAGGCGATGGGAGTCCTTACCTCCTCGCGCCTTGCCGAGGCCCTGGATCTTTCCAACGAGCCGGATGCCGTGCGAGATCGTTACGGGAAAGGGGATCCCACCACGTTCATCGACAGCAACGGGGCCCCGCGGGTACCACAGAGTTTCCTTGCTGCACGCCGGCTGATCGAGGCCGGGGCCCGCGTGGTAACGGTAAATTACAGCAAGTGGGACTGGCATGGTGGTCGCAATGCCGAGGGACGCGCAAACAACTCCATCTTCCTTCGCGAAAAGGAAGACTTTCCCATTTTTGACAAGGCAATTACCGCCCTGGTCGAAGATCTTCACCAGCGCGGCCTGGCCGAGGACACGGCAGTCCTGGTCTGGGGCGAATTCGGGCGGACACCAAAGATCAGTGCCAAGGTCGGACGGGACCACTGGCCCCGTGTCGCCTGTGCCCTGATGGCGGGCGGCGGCATGCGGCACGGCCAGTTCATTGGCGCCACCGACCGGCAGGCTGGCGAGGCGATTGAGCGACCGGTGTCGTTCCAGGAAGTCTTTGCCACACTCTACCGTCACCTGGGAATCGACGTCCGCACGGCCACCATGTCTGACCTGCAGGGACGCCCTCATTACCTGGTCGATCCAGGGATGCTGCCACTGCCGGAACTGGTCTGAGATGACCGTGATTACTGGCGATATTTGAGAAAACGGCCCGCCGCGGCCCCCTCGATCTCCAGGGCATTTCCATCTTGCACCACCGGCTGGCCATTCACCAGCAGGTGCGTCACCCCCAGGGTGTACTGGCAGGGATCCTCGTAACTGGCAGGCCCCTGGATTTCTGCCGGATCGAAGACCACCAGGTCAGCAAAGTTATCCTCCTTGATCTCCCCGCGCCCGGAAAGCCCAAACCGCCAGGCGGGCAAGCCGGTCATCTTGTGAATCGCCTCGGCCAGGGACATCAGCTTCTTGTCCCGCACCAGTTCCCCAAGGAACCGGCCACTGCTGCCATAAACACGCGGGTGCACGTGTCCTCCTGGCTGGTAAATACCGTCAGTGCCAATCATGCATCGCCGATGCTGAAGCATCGGTTCGACCAGCGCATCGTCTCCCTCATTGACGACGCAGAGGACTGCCAGGTTCTCCTCGATCAGCAGGTCCAGCAGGGCGTCCGCCTCCGATTTTTTCGATTCCTCAACAATCTGCTTGAGCGTTTTTCCCACCTGGTCGCGTCGCAGATCCCCGTGGACCCATGCCAGTCGCAACTGGTCCAGGTCACGACGGTAGGCACCCACAGCATCGATCACTCGCCGGCCAACGACCGGGTCAGACATCCGGGCCGTCGCCGCCAGCGGCCCATCCTCCCAGATCTCGTAGGGGAGGATGTAGTTGAGCATGGTCGACCCCGACTGGTAGGGATAGACATCAAAGGTCACCTCCACTCCATCCGCCTCGGCTCGCTCGATGGCGGCAAACACCTCCTCGTGACTGGGAGGATCGTGAATCTTCAGGTGCGAGATATGGACCGGGATCTGTGCCCGGCGGCCAATCTCAAAAGCCTCCTCGAGTGCAGGAATCAGGGTTCGCTTGTAACGCACATGCGTCACGTAAAATCCGCCTCGCTCGGCCACCGGGAGGCAGGCATCCACCAGTTCGTCGGTGGTGGAATAATTCTGCGCGATATAATCCAGCCCCGTGGAAAGACCGACTGCACCGGCATCCATTTCCCGCTCGACCAGCTTGCGGATTCGCACCTGCTGGGAGTCGTCCATCGGACGGCACCCGAAGCCATTGACCAGGGCGCGGACATTGGCATACGGCACATGGGTGGCGACATTCTGGGCGGTATGGCCATCCAGCCGCTGCATGTAGTCGGCCAGTGTTTCCCAGCCGTCGTAGTCCTGAAGCGAGAGCCCGTTAAGCGGCCGCAGGTAATGCATCCACTGCCGCCAGTTCTCCCGGCTGACCGGGGCATAGGAAATCCCATCGGCCATAATGACCTCGGTGGAAAATCCCTGCAGCGTCTTGCAGCGGAAGTTCTTCTCTTTCAGCAGCCATCCGTCGGAGTGGTTGTGCACATCAATAAAACCGGGAGCGACCACCATCCCGCTGGCATCAATAACACTCCCTGCCTCGGCATCCTGGAACTGGCCGAGGGCAACGATCCTGTCACCCGTGATAGCCACGTCGGCCCGGAAAGGCTCCCCACCGGTGCCATCAAGAATCTCACCGCCTCGCACAATCACGTCGAATGTCACGATATCGCCTCCAGCCCAATCGTCCTCGGAATTGAAACCGCCCAGTATACAGGGTTCCCCATGGAGGTGAGAGGTGCGGAATCAGGGCTCCCAGTGGGGAAGATCATCCAGCGGGTAAATCGGCCGCGGAAGATGGTGCCAGGGAAACTGGGCCAGGTCCGACATGGTCGGCCCGGGGGTATTCACGCGGATCACCTCCGAGGTCATCTCTCGATAATACTGCCAGTTGCTTGCCGTTTTGAGTACGACCATTTTTGCCTTGGCCGGCTCCACACCAAAGTGGCGGTAAACTGCCGGGTGATTGCCACCGACCCCCCGGGTCTCACTGACCACGACCTGGATCGATCCCAGTTGCAAGAGGACGGCACGGCCCATGTCGAAAGAACTCATCCCCACGACATCTGCCTCGATTCGCCCCCCCCCAAGAGCCGCCACGCGTGCTGTCACGTCCAGTGGCAGGCTAAATCCGGCAGCCCGTTTCCCTCCCAGCTGGACACGGATTTCTGCTCCCTCTCCTGCTGCAATCGCCTGTTCCACCACCTCCGGATCGACCATCGGTACCAGTGCGTGTTGATCGACCTGTTGCTTTAACATTTCCCCCAGCAGGCACGTGCTATCACCACTGGCGCCCCCGAAAACACTGTCACCGGTATCGGAAAGCACCACCAGTCCCTCGTCTGCCCGGCAGGCCCGCTTTACCGCCTCTTGCACCGGGATGCTCTCACGCTGGAGAAATCGATCACGCCGATGCCAGGCTGCCGCGGCAAGCTGTTCGGCCAGCTGGTCGGCCAGCCGCCTGTCATCATGGGTTACCACCGCGACCGCCCAGCCCCCCTCCGGAACGTCCAGCCAGGGCTGCATCGGAAAAGTCGAGACCGAGGCAACTCCCTCCTGCATTTCCATCTCACGGGCCAGGTCGAACCACTCTTTCATGGGCCCCGGCACTGTTGTCAGGAACTGTTCCTGGTGGGTCACAAGCGGAATTTTTCGCCATGCAACAGCCGGCTTCAGTTCACCCTGCAGGATCGAGAAAAGCAATTCTGCTGCGAGTTGTCCTGTTTCAAAAGGCTCGTGAGGTTGCGTGCGATGGGCCACCAGGGCATCGCAATTATCGACCATTTTCCGGGTCAGATTGGCGTGATGGTCCAGGGCGACCACGATTTTCACGGCGGGCCCAAGCACCTGTCGACAGTGCTCGAGCAGGTAACCTTCCGAGTCGGGTTGCCCTTCCGCCTCGCCCGCACCGTGAAGGTCAAAATAGAAACCATCCAACGGGCCGGCATCCTGAAGACCTGAAAGGATCCTCTCCTCGAAGTAAGAGAGTGTCTCGGCCGTGATCCTGCCGCTGGCACCCGCCCAGCCTTTGACCAGCGGAACCGGAGTCCAGGCGGGCTGTCGCTCCGCGGCCGCCTCGAGAAAACCGCCCAGGGATCCCGTTCCCCCGGACTTTTCCAGCAATTCTTTTCCATGGGCGACCCCGTAAATCTTGAAGGTTTCCAGGGTGGTGGGGACCGGGCTGAAACTGCTGGTCTCCTGGCCGAACTTGGCAATGGCGATCTTCATGGAACCTGAGCCTAGCTATTTTCCCGGACCGTTACCAGAAGTGTGCTGCAGGCATAAAAAAACCCGCTTCGATGAGCGGGCTGGCGCGGTTCCCCATGGATTAACGGATCAGCCCCATGGATCGCGCCACGGCAAAATCCTCCTCTGCCTTTTCCTCCTCGCCCCTTTCAGAGTAAACATAGCCTCGCAGCAGGTAGGCAAGAGGATTGTCTGTCTTGAGCCGGATCGCTTCACTAAAGTCCATCAGCGCGTGCTTGCTGTTTCCCTGTCGGCTGTGCTTCACAGCCCGACTGTAATAAGAGTCCGGGTCTTCCGGTTTAATTCGAATGGCTTCGGTGAAATCGCTGATCGCGGCATCATAATCTCCCGTCACCCCATAGGCAGAAGCCCGGTAGCGATAGGCCTCATGGTAATCCGG
This sequence comes from uncultured Pirellulaceae bacterium, assembly GCA_964476375.1. Classification (GTDB taxonomy): domain Bacteria; phylum Planctomycetota; class Planctomycetia; order Pirellulales; family Pirellulaceae; genus SAT2750. The sequence continues at coordinate 20,717 of CAYYZW010000198.1, read as the reverse complement.
TTCGATCTTTATTGCCTGACTGAGGTCATCAATCGCCTTCCCAAATTCACCAGAACTTCCCTGAGCGACCCCGCGACCAAAAAAAGATTGCGAATGCTCCGGATCCAGCTCAATCACTTCGGTATAGCATTTAATCGCCTCTCCCCACTCCTCTCGCTTGGTGAATTCCTGCGCCTTGTCGTAGGTAGCCTGTGCCTTTTCTTTTTTCTGGACTTCCTCCTGCAGTGCCGCCGCCTCCTGTTTTTCCAGGTTGGCATCCAAACCCGTCTTGATTTCTATTTCACACCCGACCGAGAAGGCCAGCAGGAGAAAGAGCATGATTCGCTTCATCGGGGTGAATCCTTTCACGCCACGAGAGGGAAAACAGGGGGGAAAGAGCAATCTGGCTGCCAGTGAAGGGCTCTCTCGTACCACAATCGGCCCATCTACCGCAAGGTAGATCCGCTTTCCGGCGTGCCAGAAAGGCACCCGTGAGTGACCTGGTGGCTATACCGGAAGGGAACTAGCCGCCGCAGGCTTTACAGGCCCGGCCGTCATTTTTCGTGCAGATTCGGCCCTTGGTGGTGTTCTTGAAGTAACGGCAGTTGCTGTTGTGCCGCACGTTACTGGCCGTATTGAGCCAGTAACCGCTGATCGGGCTGGGCGCTTTGCTGGCAGCCGAGGAGCTGGTCCGCATCCGTCGCCACTGCCAGGGCGCGATCGCGCCGGCGTCGGCCCAGAGACCCTTTTCTGCCCGCCTTGCAGAACTTTCCGCCTGGGCCAGCTTCCTGTCCTTGGAATACTGCTTGTAATGCCAGGCCAGGCCATCGGTCACCAGTTGCAGGTTAATACTCTTTCCGTCCACGAGGATCGTACCCAGGGAGCGGCCGTAGCTGTCCTTGCCCGACACATGCACGGTGACCTGCCGTGAAAAGACATATTTCGACAAACCCTGCTTGGCCCGGGTACCAAACGGCTGGCCAAGTTCCGGGGTATCAATTCCTTCCAGCCGGATCTTGTGCTGCGTCGCACCGACCAGCAGGGTACAGGTATCCCCATCGTGAACTCCTACAATCGTTCCACGCAGGATGAGGCTGCGCGGTGCCGCTGCAAGCAACGGGCAGACAGCCAGGATGACCAGGGCTGCCTGCCAACGGTGTGACCGGGAGTTCGTGGTATTCACGGTGGATCCTCTCCTTTTCAGCCGGATCATCTTGCCAACCGACCCGAGACTTATATGAGTTTAACTTTCATTCGGACAAGGGGGGAATGTCTACCGGGAAAACGGGCCGGGTGCGGCGAGCATGTCCCAGGGCCGCAAAATCATGCGTGTGAATACCGGCGGCATCAATATTCTGGATCGCCCCGGCAATCGGCCCGAAAGCGGCACGAAAGTGTGCTGCCGACTTGACCGCCAGGTAACGCATGGAACTCGCATCAATTCCGAGCGTACGAATAAAAGCCGTGTCAAACGGCTGCTCGCGAGCTGAAACGACGACAACCGAGACTCCTCCCACTCGCAACCATGCCGAGGTTCCCATGCTGCCACTCAGGCCCGAGAACATCGGGCCGTCATAGTCAAAGGCCCCGCTGGAAATGGCAACCACCTCGGCTTCCACCGCCACGGGCAGACCCTGGTCCGGCGAGGACTTGCCACCCAGTGACGCCTGGATGCGATTCCCCACACCAGCGGTGTGTGCCTGGGCGGCGACCTCCGGGTCGACCATGTAAAGAAGGAGCGCGTCCTGTAAATCCATCTGCAGGAAGGTTGACAGCACCTCGGTCGAATCCCCCGGGGATCCACCGCCCGTGTTATCAGCATGGTCAGCCAGCACGATCGGGTAACGGCCCATTTCTTCACCCCGGGCGAGTGCTTCCCGGACACCAAGTGGCGGGGCATACCACTGCTGCCGGTTCTCCCAGACCCAGGCTCCCAGCTCGTCCGCTGCCTGCCGGGCAAGGGCCGGGTCATTGTCGGCAACAACGATCACCGAGCTCCCCACCTCCGGGACATCCGCCCAGGGAAAGCCGGTGGCGATCGTCACGGTGATGATCCCCGGCCGGCTCTCCAGCTCATGCACGCGCCGGATCACCTCTGTCATGGGAGGTTCCGCTGTCACCTGCTGTGTCGTACTCCAGAACATTGGTAACTGGTGAATCGCCATGGTCGGTTTGAGCAGGCCGCGAACGGTGCGGTCAATGATATTAGCTGCTTCCTCTCCTCGCTCGGCCATATCCACATGGGGAAAAGTATCAAAGCCCACAATGGCATCCGCAGCCTCCACACGCCGTTGCGTATGGTTGCCATGCAGGTCCTGGGTGACCACGATCGGCCGGTCCGGACCGATCAGGTCTCTCACCGCCGCCACCATGTCCCCATCGCCATCCTCGACTCCCTCAACCACCATCGCCCCGTGCAGGTCCAGCAGGACGCCGTCCACCGGATTCTCGGCATCCGCCGCCTGGAGCCGCTCGAGCAGTTCCGACTTGAGGGCATCGTAATCCGCTCGCAATATCAACCCGCCTGGAAAGGCCGAGGCGCGAAGCAGCCCGATCAATTCAAATCCAAACGTATCTGCACCGGTAATGAAACCGCCGGTGCAGCAATTCGTTCCACGGAAATGGTCGAGGATCGCGTCGCCCCGGATAATCCCGCGATCGAACTCGAAATCCTCGATCGTTGTCCGCGTGTCGACCAGCGTGCTGGTCTCATGAACAATCCCGCCTGTGGCAATTCGCATCAGAACCTGCCTTGCCTGGAAACTCTTGTTATTTCGCTGGTTGGAGGATGACCTGCACGCAGATCAGGCTTGGTAACCAAGCTGTCGGGCCGAGGAGAAGTCACTTTCGGCCTGCCTGCAATTGCCAAGTTTTTGATGAGCCGTACCCCGGTTGTAATAGGCAATCGCATAATCATGTTTCAAATTGATCGCCCGGTCACACTCGGCCACCGCCTCTTGAAACTGTCCGAGTTCAATATAGACATGGCCCCTGTTGCTATACGCTTCGGTAGGAATAAACATCTGGATTGTCAGCCCAGTACTCTAATGATTTCTTGTAATCGGCCATCTAACGTTACACTCCAGCAGGCGATGCGGACTCCGGATGTCAACATTATTCCATGCTGATCGGAAGGACGCCAGCATCACATGTTCCTGCCGATGTGCAACAAGAACCACAAGCCACCATTCCACACTGGCAGAAGATCGGGAGACACGAATACCGTGAAAGCGATCGCCCCGGGGAAAGTCACCCGGTATACTTTCCAGCACGGATGCGCCAGGTAAGCGAGAGGAACTGAGTTGCCATGTCAAGCATGATTCTTTTCACCTGCCCTCAATGCTCTTACGAGTTGCAGTTGTCCGCGTCGCTTGTTGGAAAACAAGGAAAATGCCCTTCGTGTGGCCAGGTTGTTCCTATCGTCGCCCCGGTCCAGCAACCAGCCCCTGTCGCCCAGTCACCGCCCGCATTTCAACAGCAACCGGTCCAGCCGGTGCACAGTGACGGCACGATCCTGATCCACCAGGTTTTCTCTCCACAAATACCCTGGCCGCTTTCGGAATCTGGCATTCCTGTCCAACTCATCCACGCCCAAGACGGCAATCCGCTCTATCTCATCAACATCGAGGGGATCGAGTTGTACTGCTTTGAAATCACAAACTGGGACGAGAGCTCAACCAGTCGCTATTCTCCACGTCGCTTTGTTGTGGCAACACATTTTGAGGGAGTGGAGATCACAAATCCCCTGATACTGCTTCACAGCAACTATGTCACCAAGGGATTTCCTTCCTTCGGTCTGGATGAAGACGAGATGCCCACAATGCAGCTCTCCATCCCGATCTCCCAGGAAATACCACTGGAGATTCTCCGCAACCAGTTGCTCGTGGCGATCGGAATTCTTGCTGAAGAAGCAGCTGACTTCTGGCAAAATATTTCCGGCTCCGAGGACTCCCCAAACGCCGGGAATGTCGCCTCGGCTGTCGGTTCACTCCTGGGTGGGATCGCCAGGGGGTTCCTCAGCTAAACCGCTGCGGATCGACCCAGGACGGGTCTCAGGAAAAAAGGACACAGGGACAATGAAATTCGCTCTTCAGGCATTCATCACCCTGGCCCTGTTACAGACCGGGTGCAGCATCTCCTCGTCACAAAGTTTCGAAACACTCGTCACAGAGGCAGAAAATAGGCTGCAGCAACTTAACACCTCCGATAACCATGGCACAAAAAAATACACGAACTTTCGGTCGACGGTGAATGAGAATTCCGGAACCCTGTCGTTCACCTGTGAACTGGAGATTGATGCCTCGTCCCTCGGTGGAGACATCATGGAAAGCTCATTCGACTGGCGTGCGATCTACCAGTTGAATGATGAGGTCTGGGACTATGTTACCAGTGAGCGACAGGTGCACCATTTGTCAGGAGCGGTGGCCTGGGAAATTCCCCGGTCCGATGCCGAAGGAAATGCCGAGGTGCTGACAATCCTGAAATCGTTGCATTGACTGTTGCTGAGACCGTGCCCGCCTGGGGTGGCATGCTAGAACAGTTCCTGGATCGGACGGCCGTTCTCGATCACGTCGGTCAGGCTGCGAGGAAGGCCCTGGCGAAGCCGCAGCTGCCCCGCATCAAAAAGCGTATGCATCACGGTAGCCATTAGCTCCGGCGTGGAAATCGGAACGGTCCCGGGGACATCCGCACCCGGGGCCGACTTGCCAATCACCTGGCCCATCCGCAAGCCACCACCGGCAAATGCCAAAGTACCAAGCTTCGCCCAGTGGTCCCGACCACCTTTCTTGTTGACCCGGGGCGTACGACCAAAGTCACCGGTGATCACCAGCAGGATCTTGTCTGCAAGACCACGATCCTCCACATCTTCCAGGAAGGTGGAAACCGCCTGGTCCAGCGTACGGCCAAGCATGTCCATACCCTTGACCATCCCGGGGTTATTTCCGTCGGCATGCATGTCCCAGCCTGCACTATGGACCGTGACATATCCACACCCCGCCTCGCAGAGTCGCCGCGCGAGCAGCATCTGCTTGCCAAGGGTCGATGGCCGGAACAGCTTGTGACCAATCCGCACATCGCTCGTGTCATACCGCTCGATAAGCCGGGGATCTTCCTTGCTGTAATCAAAAGCGTCCGCAGCGCCTCCCAGGATCAGGTTCATCGCCTGCGCCGTGAACTTGTCCACGGCATCCATCGTGCCACTACTGTCCACTTTTCGATTGAAACGATCGATCGACTGGAGTAACTGGACACGGTTTTCCAGCACCTGCTGCGGCAGGTTGAGTTTAATACTGGCGGCCAGGGGATCCTTTTTCGGTCTATCCTGCTGCTTGTCATTCTCTCCGGCCCACCCGATCTGGTGGCCGAAGGGGGAAAAGGAGGGGCCGAGGGAACCAGGCCAGGATCCCTTGTTGACCCGGTTGATCTCCTTGCGGTACTGGCCGTCAATTTCTTTTTCTGTCAGCAAGACGTAGGTCGGCATGCCCGTTTCCGGATGGTTCGTTCCCCGCATCCGCGTGAAATACGACCCCATGCTGTAACCGTCCTGCTGCTTGCCCTGGGGATCCGTCCCTCCAGACAGAACATGCACGTGGGCATCTTCATGCGATCCCACCCTGTGGCTGAACGACCGGATGATTGCCAGCTTGTCGGCGTGGCTGGCAAGCCGTGGAAAGGTCCCACCAAATGTCACGCCTGGCAGGCTTGTCTGTACTTCCCCGGTCACGCTGCGAGTCCCTGCCGGCGCGTCCATCTTGGGATCAAAGGTCTCGATGTGGCTTGCGCCCCCGGACAGGTAAAGCAGTACCACCGACTTATCCCGGACAAAACTCTCCTCCCCTTTCGCCGCCCGTGCAGCCAGCAGCCCGGGGAGCATGAGGCTTCCCAGGGAAAGCGTGCCGGCACGGAGAAAGTCACGCCGTGACCCTCCCTCACAATCGCGACGTGCTTGCCTTGAGAAAACAGTCAGCATGAGAGGCTCCGTAACCGGCTCTGGATTCCCTGGTCAAAAGTTATTTCGACACGATCGCCCGCTGAATCAAGCTTGAATTCCAGCAACGCAGGGCAGGGCCCCACGGGGAAATGCATTATATACCGTCCGGCAAAATTCTCCCTCCCCGATTCCATGCCAGGCAACCCCGAAAGGGATTTTCAGACTGATCGCCCCGTTGATGCGCGCCGGCGGATGGACGACGATAACAGCGACAGACTGGACATCTTCACAAGGAATCTCCATGACACAAGTCCATTGTTATCGAATCTGGCCCGCCGCCCTCCTCTCAGCCTGCCTGCTATTCCCTTCCTCTGCCTGGCCCCAGGGATCCCAGGCAGATTACGAGCGATCCAGCTCTCTGCGGGCAAAGACACTGGGCACCGTGGTCGGAGGTTTGGTCAAACATCACTGGCTCCCCGAGGGCCGTGGCTTGGGGTACCGGCGCGATATCAAGCAGGGGCATCAGTTCATCCTGGCCGACGCCAAAAAAGGAACACGACAGCCAGCTTTTGACCACGCTGCCGTGGCTCGTGCACTCTCATCGAAGCTGCCCGGGGAGTTCACTGCCGACCGGCTGCCCTTTTCAAAAATCACGGTCGACGAGGACCAGGCGGTCTACTTCCAGGCAGGTGGCCATGCCTGGATCTACAGGGATGGCGCCATTACCGAGGGGGATTCGCCAGCGACCTCCGTGCCACCACAGCAACAACGCCACGATGGCCAGCGCGGCGCACGACGAGAGGCCATCTCTCCGGACGGTCAGTGGCGAGTCCTGGTCCGGGATCACAACGTCGTTCTCCGCCAGGTCAATTCCAGTGAAGAGACGGTTCTCAGCCAGGACGGAAGCGAAAAGGATTTCTTTGCCGCCTCGGTCTTCTGGTCGCCGGATTCGAAAAAGTTCGTGGTCATGCGGCAGCGGCCGGCCCAGAAACACCCGGTCAACATGGTCGAGTCATCCCCGCAGAAACAGCTTCAGCCAAGACTCTTCACGATGGACTACCTCAAGCCGGGTGACCAGATTTCCCAGACCAAGCCACACCTGTTTGATGTCGCCGGCAAACGCCAGGTCCCTCTTGTCGATGATCTCTACAAGAACCCCTGGCAGATCCAGGAACTGCGGTGGGATACCGATTCGTCACGGTTCACCTTTCTCTACAACCAGCGGGGGCACCAGGTCCTCCGGATCTGCGCTGTCGACGCGGCGACCGGCGAGGTCAGCGCGGTGATTGACGAGGTCTCCGACACCTTCGTTGACTATGCCTACAAGAAATACTCCTACTACCTCGACAAGAGCCAGGAGATCATCTGGATGTCCGAGCGCGACGGCTGGAACCATCTCTACCTCTACGATGCCCGGAAAGGCCAGGTCACCCGGCAGATCACGTCCGGCCCCTGGGTCGTGCGGGGCGTGGACCGGGTCGATCCGGAAAGCCGGACAATCTGGTTCCGGGCCAGCGGCATCGATCCTGGGCAGGACCCTTATTATATCCATTACTGCAGGATCCAGCTCGATGGTAGCGGCCTGGTACGGTTGACGCAGGGAGATGGAACCCACTCGATCCAGTATTCCCCGGCCCGGGACCTGCTGGTCGACACCTATTCCCGGGTCGACATGCCCCCTGTCAGTGAACTGAGAAACGCCGAGGACGGGCGCCTGCTCTGCACGCTCGAAAGTGCCGACTGGTCGGCCCTGCTGGCAACAGGCTGGCAGATCCCCCAGCGGTTCGTCGCCAAGGCCCGTGACGGCACGACCGACATCCACGGTGTGATTTACCGGCCCACCACGTTCAATTCGAAAAAATCGTACCCGGTGATCGAAAAAATCTATGCCGGCCCGCATGGCTCGTTCGTCCCCAAGCGGTTTTCCGCCTATCACTCCGCCCAGGCCATCGCCGAACTCGGTTTCATCACCGTCCAGATCGACGGGCTGGGAACATCGAATCGCTCCAAGGCGTTCCATGATGTCTGCTGGAAGAACCTGGGGGACTCCGGTTTCCCAGACCGCATCCTCTGGCTCCAGGCGGCCGCCCGCACTCACCGATACATGGATCTGACCCGGGTCGGCATCTATGGCGGATCGGCCGGCGGCCAAAGCGCGCTGAGGGCCATGCTGGCGCACCCCGACTCATACCATGTGGCAGTGGCCGACTGTGGCTGCCACGACAACCGGATGGACAAGATCTGGTGGAACGAGCTCTGGATGAGCTGGCCGATCGGCCCGCACTACGCCGAGCAGTCCAACGTCACCCAGGCCCACAAGCTCCAGGGAAAGCTGCTGCTGACTGTTGGGGAGATGGATCGCAACGTTGATCCAGCCTCCACGATGCAGGTGGTCAATGCACTGATCAAGGCGGACAGGGACTTTGAAATGATCGTCTTCCCGGGCGGCGGCCATGGGATCGGCGAGAGCCCCTACGGCCAGCGACGGAGGAAAGACTTTTTCGTGCGACACCTGCTGGAGCAGGAACCACGCTGGATCGCGGAACCGAACGCTGGCAAGGGGAAAACCGGCCGTGGGCGAAAACCGCGATCCGGTTGACCGGAGCCGGAAAAAACCGTGTAAAACGAACTGGACTCGGCGCTGCAAGCCGAATCTGGTCAAATATCGTCGGGTTCAAAATTCAATCGTTGCCCCAACACGTGCCGAAATGATATAAAGAAGGCCCTTCCTTAATAAATACATCCATAAAGTACCCGCCTAGGAGACGACCAGCATGCTTACCGTCTTTGGATCAAAGCCACGTCAGAGTAACTACTGCGATGGTATTAGCCGCCGGGGGATGCTCAAGATCGGCGCCCTGGGCGTGGGGGCTTTCGGACTGAACCTGGCAGATATCTACCGCGCCGAGGCGGCGGCCGGATCCAGGAGCAGCCACAAGGCAGTGATCAACATCTTCCTGGGCGGCGGCCCCCCCCACCAGGACATGTGGGAGATCTAGACCCAGGCTCCCAAGGAAATCCGTGGCCCCTTCCAGCCCATCGCAACGAGTGTTCCCGGCATCCAGATCGGCGAGTGCTTTCCCAAGATTGCCCAGATCATGGACAAGTCGGTCGTACTGCGGGCGGTGGTGGGATGCGAGGGACGACACGACTCATTCCAGTGCATGACCGGCTGGCGGCACAGCCAAATGCGCGCGATCGGCGGATTCCCGGCGATGGGAAGTGTCCTGCACAGGCTGCAGGGACCGGTCGACAAGAGCGTACCACCCTACATCGGGATGAAGACGGACGGCGTCTGGCGAAATCCGGGCACCCCGGGATTCCTCGGCAAGACGTACGCTCCTTTCACTCCTGACGGGCAGGGCCTGGCAGACATGAAGCTCAATGGCATCACCACCGATCGACTGGCCAACCGCAAGCAGGTGCTGGCGAGCATCGACAGCCTGCGCCGCGACGTGGATGCCAACGGCCAACTCGAGGGGATCGACTCGTACCAGCAGCAGGCTTTTGACGTGTTGACCAGCAGCAAGCTTGTTAACGCCCTGGACGTCTCCCAGGAGGATGCGGCCACGCGCGAGCTGTATGGTGATGGCAAGCCGTTCAAGTACAAGTACGACGGTGCGGACACCGATAATGAGATGATCCTGGTGGCCCGGCGACTGGTGGAAGTGGGCGCCCGCTGCGTGACGCTGACCTTCGGCCGCTGGGATAGCCACGGTGACAACGAGGGACTGGTTCGACATCACGGGGTCCGGATCGACCAGGCGGTGCATGGACTCGTGACCGACCTTGATCAGCGCGGCATGCTCGACGACGTGACCGTGCTGGTCTGGGGTGAGTTTGGACGCACGCCCAAGATCAACAAGGGGGGCGGCCGCGACCACTGGACACAGGTCAGCTGTGCTTACATGGCCGGCGGCGGCATGAGGGGCGGGCAGGCCATCGGAAGCACGAACCGGCTGGGCGAACATGCCCAAACTCGCCCTGTGGACGTCAAGGAAATCTTTGCCACGGTCTACAAGAACCTGGGCATCGATACCCGCACGACAACGATCAGCGATCCGGCCGGCCGGCCGCAGTACCTGACCGACATGGACCCGATCGCCGAGGTCGGCTAGGCCGGCTCGAGATCACCGGCTGGCTCAACGGCCGCCAAGTCGCTACCGGTGCCCGTCGTTTCCCCGATCAGGGCCAGGGAAAGTATCTGCCCGAGCCCCCAGATCGCCAGGAAAATCCCGGCCAGCAACCAGCAAAAATAGAAGGTCGAGATCCCTGCTGCTATTTCCCCCGGGTGGGGACTGTTTTCACCCGCAGCAAGGAGCACTCCCACGGTTTGGCTGGCACCGGTCGGTGCAATCACGATCAACAGGCAAGCACTCAGGCCGCCGAACAGCACCATCCACCAGCCAAGGGCCATCAGTCCCTGTCCTGCACGTGGGCCTCTCTTCGGTTCCACGGGAATCTTCTGCCGGTTCACCTGAAGCAGGGCAACAAGAACCAGCAGGACTCCACACACCGCACATGACAATCCTCCAAAAAGACCTGTGTTGCTATCCATGGCGTCCGCCATCTCATCTGCCGTCAGAGAGGTTGTCGAGTCGGCAATGACGGCAAGCTGGTTGATAAACTGATTGCTCCCTACCGTGATCCATAGACCGCCAGTGGCAATTGCCAGGCCGCCGACCCCCACAATTATTTTCACTACGGTGTTTGCCCCTCCTGTTCGGGCCAGGCGACTTGCCCCGGAAACAAACAGCAGGGCATGCAGTCCCAGCAGGACCGCAGCTAACTGGCTGATTGCGAATCCTAAAACCATCCCCGTGAGGTCAGCGTGCGCCTGGTCCTCGAGTGGAAACTTCATTCCCATCACCATGAGTAAATTTGATCCCGCCGAGAAAAACAACACGAGCCCGAGGGCAACCAATCCACAGATTGTCGCAAGGACGGCGCGGGTGTCTCCCAGGTGGATACTGCCACCAGTTTCATCCAGTGACCCTCTTTTACCGGAGGACACCATCCAGAGGACCACCCCAATGGAGATCAGGAGAAAGAGGGGAATCAGCAGAACAGGGATTCCAATTGCCTGAAGCATCCAAGACAGCCAACTACCCGGTTCCTGGCCGAGAGTCCCAGAAAAACAAAAATCCATCATGGAGCTCCTCAGTGAGATGGGTTCTTACAGGTTCTCGTCATGCTAACCGGTTCTCTCATGCCAGGAAAGGAAACGATGGCTGCATGAGGGGGTTGAACAACATCGGGACAATGGCGAGAAACACTCCCGCAGCGGAGCAGCTTCCAGTCGATTTCGGTCTCTGTTGCGTGATGGGGAGCAGGTCGTTTAAGATCAACGCTCGTTGGTCAAAAGTCTCCAGTTTCCGGGGATACGAGCGATTGCTGGTACATGCCTCATTCTTGGCGGTCACGGGTTTGTCGGATCGGGGATGACTGCCGCTGCGCGGGATTCTGGCTGGGACGTGACACCCGCGGGCCGCGCCGACCTCGAATCACTGGCCGGATCGCATTTTGATCTCGTGATCAATGCCAACGGCAACGCCAGCCGTTTCCGGGCGGAGCAGGATCCAGTATTTGATTTCGAATCAAGCTTCGTCTCCGTCTACCGTTCCCTCTTTGATTTTCGCTACGACCGCTACGTCTACCTCTCCACGGTCGATGTCTATAACCGGCCGGATCAGCGCGAGTCAACCTCGGAAGAGACACCGATCGATCCGCTCTCGCTCGGCGCCTACGGATTTCACAAGCACCAGGCCGAGCTGGCAGTGATGCGAAACTGCCCCCATTACCTCGTCCTGCGGCTGGGGCAGATGGTCGGGCAGGGCCTGAAGAAAGGCCCGGTCTACGACATCACGAACCACAAGCCTCTCTGGATCGACCCTGGCAGCTGCATGCCTTTCATGAACACCACCAGCGTGGGGGCCGTATTGTTTCAACTGCTTGAGGCCGGTGTCGACCGCGAGGTACTGAACGTCTGTGGACGGACAAGCATCGATTTTCAGCGGGTGCTGGAATTGTTTGCCGACTGCTCCCCGCAGCTGGCCGGAGAGGGGGCGGCCGTGCAGCGGTATGATGTGGCGACGGAGAGAGCCGAGAGGTACTGCCCGCTGCCGGATTCCTGGGATGAAATTGAATCCTTTGCCGACGAGGTGCTCGGTGGCTGACCCGGCAGAACATCTCGAGGATTCGCCACGGCTGTCAGTGATCGTCGCTGCCATGAACGAGCAGGAGACGATTGCCGATTGCGTCGAGCAGATCTTCCAGGTCTATCCCCGGCAGTGCGAGGTGCTTGTCGTGGATGGAGGAACCGACCAGACGCGGGCGATCGTGGAAGGACTGGCCCCGGAGTTCCCCCTGCTGCGTTACGTCCGCAACGAGGATGACCGCGGCAAGGGCCATGCCATCCGTACCGGCATCGCGGCGGCCAGCGCGGAGGTGATGGTGCAGATCGATGCGGACCTGCAGTTCCTGCCCACCGACATCCCCCCGCTGGTGGCACCGATCGAGATGAACCGGGCGGACGTCACCCTGGGAACGCGTTTTGCCCGGGACTCGGTAAGACGCGAAGGGAGCACACCGATGTTCCGCCGCTGGGGAAACAAGTCGGCCAGCTTCTATGCCTCGCTGCTTTTCTGGCACCGGATGACCGATGTCCAGGCGGGAATGAAGGCCTGGACACGTTCTGCGGCAGAAATGATTGATTTCCGCAGTGATAACTATTCTTATGAGGTGGAAATACCGATCAAAGCTCTACGCAGGGGCCTGCGTGTCGTGGACGTCCCGATCACGACCGATGCTCGCCAGGGTGGCGAAACCTGCGTGAATGTGGTCTTTGATGGAATTGCCCTGCTGAGGGATATCACCTATTTTCGGCTGGGCCTGAAATAACTGACACAAAGGGATACTCATGAAAGTGCTGGTAACAGGGGGTGCCGGGTACGTTGGCTCGGTTCTGATTCCACAGTTGTTAAGCTCCGGCCACGAGGTGACGGTACTGGATAACCTGCGTTACGGGGGCCAGACCCTGCTTCCCCATTTCTGCCACGATGGATTCGCTTTCGTCAAGGGCGATGTCGGTGACGCCGAAACAGTCCGCTCCTGCGTCGGCGAAGTCGATGCCGTCGTCCACCTGGCAGCAATCGTGGGATTCCCGGCCTGCCTCAAGTACCCGGAAGTGGCGGAAATGACCAATGTCCAGGGGACAAAAAATGTCGCCGAGGCCGTGTCGGCAGACCAGCCGCTGGTCTTTGCTTCCACCGGCAGTAATTACGGCAAGCTGGAGGAGATCTGCACCGAGGAGAGCCCGCTGAACCCCGTCTCTTTTTATGCGATCACCAAGACCCAGGGCGAGGAAATCGTTTTGGAGACCGCCGGTGGAACGGTACTGCGTTTTGCCACGGCGTTTGGAGCCTCCCCCCGGATGCGGCTGGACCTGCTGGTCAATGACTTTGTCCACCAGGCGGTGATCAACAAGCAGCTGATTGTTTACGAGCGAGGTTTCCGCCGCACCTTCATCCATGTCCGGGACATGGGACGGGCGATCCAGTTTTCCCTGGAAAACTATGACCGCATGAAAAACAACTCGTACAACGTGGGCCACGAATCGCTCAATTACACCAAGGAAGACATTGCCGTGGCGATCCGGAAACGGGTTCCCTTCTACCTTCACTACGCCGAAGTGGGCACCGATCCTGACCAGCGGGACTATGAAGTCTCCTACAAGAAAATCCAGGAAATCGGTTTTGAGACCACGGTCACCCTGGACGAGGGTATTTCGGAACTGATTCGAGTGGTCGATGCGATCGACGTGACAAATCCCTGGCTGAACGTGTAAGGACCGGACGCTGATGACGATCGACTGGGGACAGACCCGCGTGGCCGTACTCGGAGGCGGGGGATTTCTCGGCAGCCACCTGGTCGATCACCTGCAGCAACTCGAATGTGAGCCGGTGGTACCCCGCACGGCGGACGGCTGGGATTTTCGTGACCTGGAGAGCATCGAGCGTTTCTTCAGCGAGCACCCCAGCCAGGTGGTCTTTAACTGCGCGGCGCGGCAGGGAGGACTGGGATACCAGCGGACCCACCCGGCCGACATCTTCTATGACAACATGCGGATGGGCCTCCACTCGATGCATGCGGCGCACCAGGCGGGCGTGGGGAAATATATTAACGTGGTCGCGGCCTGTTCCTACCCTGGCTACGTGGATGGCGTGCTCGGGGAGGACGATTACTGGTCGGGCCCGCTGCACGAGTCCGTCGTCAACTATGGTTTCACGAAAAAATCCCAGGTGGTGCAGGGCTGGTGCTATGACCGGCAGTATGACTTCAAGTCCATTCACCTGTTGATGACCAACCTGTTTGGCCCCCGCGAGCATTTTCATCCCGACCGCTCTCACGGCCTGGCCGCGCTGCTGCGAAAGTTCTACGACGCCCGCCAGGGTGGCGCCGCGGAGGTGACAATCTGGGGAACCGGCAAGCCGGTCAGGGAATGGCTCTTCGTGCGGGACGCCGTCGAGGCGATGGTGCGTGCCGCCGAATGCTATGACGATGTCAGCCCACTGAACATCAGTACCGGGGGCGGCCTGAGCATCATGGAACTGGCGATGTTGATCAAGGAGATCGTGGGTTTTGAAGGGGAACTGGTCCTGGACAGCACCAAGCCGGACGGGGCACTGGTCAAGACCTTTACCAATGACCGGGCGGAGTCCGCAATCGGCTGGCAGCCCAGCACGTCGCTGCGGGACGGGATTCGTGAAACCCTTGCCTGGCTTGAATCGAATTACGCGCAGGCCACCGAAGAAGGGTAGGGGCGTTGGCGAAAAGGAGAAAAAGCGGTCGGGCAGAGCGTCGGGGGAGAATCCTCCTGGCTGCCCTGCTGGCGCTGGTCACGCTTGGCCTCTATGCCCAGGTGAGCCTCTTTGAGTTCATCAACTTCGATGACCGTGACTATATCTACAACAACGAAAACGTCCTCAGTGGGCTGACGCTCCGGAACATCACCTGGGCCTTCACGCTGCACGGCCCGGGCCAGTGGCATCCGCTCACCTGGCTTTCCCACCAGCTCGACTGCCAGCTTTTTGGGACCGATGCCGGCTGGCATCACACGGTCAATGCCCTTTTCCATATTGCCAGTGCCATCCTGCTGTTCCAGCTGCTGGTAAAAACAACCTCGGCCGTGGCCCCCAGTTTCCTGGTGGCAGCTCTTTTTGCCTGGCATCCACTGAGTGTTGAATCGGTGGCCTGGGTAAGTGAACGACGGGATGTATTGAGCACGTTTTTCTGGATCCTGACCCTGCACGCCTACCTTTCCTATGCCCGCCATGGTGGCTGGCGCGCTTATGGCTGGGTGCTGGTGCTTTTTGCCTGTGGGCTGATGAGCAAGCCAATGGTGGTCACGTTGCCATGTGCGCTGCTGCTGCTGGACGCCTGGCCCCTGGGGCGATGGAAACGATCGAGCCAGCTTGACCCGACGATTCCGCAGCGGAGCCTGGGGGAACTGGTGAAGGAAAAAATCCCCCTGCTGGTCATGTCGATGGTGGCCAGCCTGCTCACGTTCCTGATCCAGGTCCAGGAGCAGGCGGTAGGGTCCCTGGTCGACTACCCGCTCACCAGCCGCATCGGCAATGCCCTGGTCAGCTATGCCGGCTACCTGAAAAAATTGGTCTGGCCCAGTGACCTGGCTTTTTACTATCCCTACCCGGATTCCCAGCCGGCCGCCACGATCGCGATCAGTGGCCTGGTCGTGCTGGCGATCACCGCACTCTGTATCTGGCAGATCCGCCGCCGTCCCCACCTGCTGGTGGGCTGGCTCTGGTATCTCGGCACGCTGGTACCGGTCATCGGGCTGATGCAGGTGGGGGGCCAGGCGATGGCGGATCGATATACCTACCTGCCGCTGATCGGCATTCACATTGCCGTTGCCTGGAGCCTGCACGAGTGGATCTGCTGGTTACGACCAGGTCACCAGCGACGGCTGCAGGTCGTGATCGCCGCCATCCTCCTGCTTCCCTGCATCGTGGTCAGCTACCGCCAGATTGGTTACTGGGAAGTAGGGATCTCGCTTTACCAGCGGGCCCTGGAGGTGACAGAGGATAACTCCCGGGCTCACGGGGCGCTGGCGGGTGACTATTACCTGCTGGGTGATTACGACCAGTCGCTTCAGCATTTCCAGCAGACGATGCGGATTGACCCCACGCTGATCCAGCCCTACATGGGAATGGCGAACATCGCGGAACAGCGGAAGGACCCCACCACGGCCCTGAAGTACCTGCGCGAGGCCCAGCAGCGGAACCGGCACGAACTGATGGAGCCGATTATCGCCCGCAAGCTGGCCTGGCTACTGGCCGCCGCTCCCCAGGAGCAGCTCCGCAGCGGGCCCGAGGCACTCCAGCTGGCCATGCAGAGCGTGGAGCTGACCGGGGGCCGTGATCCCTACTGCCTGCATACCCTGGCGGTGGCCCTGGCCGAGAACGGGGATTTTGACAAGGCGATCACGGTGGCCCGCAATGCGGCGGCCCTGGCAAGGCAGGGGGGGCAGCAGGAACTGGTCGACCAGCTCAGCGCCAGTCTACGCGGGTACCAGCAGCAGCGGCCCTTTCGCGATCCGAACTGGTAAATTGCACGTCGCGTGAAGAATTACTTCTCCGGCACCAGCTGGTCCGCTTCTGTGGCGAGAGCATTTTCACGATGGGACCGGAGAAATTCTCCTATCGCCTCTGCCGCCATCGCGTGGGCTGCTTCATTGGGGTGGGCGTCGTACTTGTTGACCCGCAGCTGTGCCGGGGTCTGGCCCCGGTAGGTATCCAGCAGGTCCAGGTGGGGAACATCGAGGCTCTGCCAGTGTGCATCGAGCTGCTGGTGGACCGCGGCGTAGGAATAATCGCTGCCGAGGGCATGGATAAAGGGAAACGTGACCACCAGCAGCTCGGCACCCCGCGCATGGACCAGGTCGCGAAGTTCGGTCAGTCGTTTTTTCTGCTGGTCCCAGACCTGGTTCTGGTAAGCATCGAGCGTGAACTGGTAGAAGTTCTTGACGTCCGGGTCGGCAAAGGCAATCCAGCGGTAGTAGAGGGTGTTGAGCAGGTAGCTGTTATAGGCCAGGTAACCGGGCGTGTATTCTTCGTAGATGCGGTCGAGCACCTGCTGGTATTCGGGGATAATGTCCGAGATGTCATTGAGGCAGTAGGCCAGCACCACGTACTCCAGGTCGGTCCCCTGCTTGTTCTTGAGCATCTCCAGATGGTGGCCGGTGTCCCACCCGTTGGTGGCCAGCACCTGGACGTCCAGCCCGCGATCCTGGTGCCGAACAAGGTTGGCAAACCGCTTTTCCACATCCTTGATGCCATGGCCTGCGGTAAACGAATCGCCGATGAAGGTGACGCGCACCTGCCCCTCCGGACAGCGGGGAGTGTAATCCACGCTGTCACGAACGTTCTCGTTATTGAGCTGGTAATACCGCAGCAGCCAGCGGGAGGAGGAATTGGTCAGCGCGAACGAATCGGTCTGATCATAGACAAAACGATAGTAGCACTCTCCGGCCAGCAGGAACGTCGAGAGCAGCATCAGCAGGACCAGCAGGTTCCCCTGCAGCAGCAGTTGCCAGCCCCCCTTCCTGTGGAGCTTGCGGCGGACGAAAAAAACGTAGACACCCGCCCCGAAGACAAAGGGCATCAGGAGGATGATCAGGAAAAGCGAGATGTCATAAGGGGGGGGCATGAGCGGGCTACCCGGCTGGCCTGGAGGACCGGGGCGTTCTCGGGTGAACGGTCCTCCGGCCTAGTTCTTGTAAATCTTGTGCCGCGGACGATCCGAGAGGATCTGTTCGGCACCCCAGTTCGTCACTTCACGAAAAGCATCACTCTGGATAAAGTCGGCAAAGGCCTGTTCATCGGACCATTCGCTGGTGATCAGGTAGGAGGCTCCGTCGCTGACATCCTTCCAGAGGGTCGACGTGGTGTGTCCCTCGGCGGCGTTGAGGGCGCCGATCACCGCTGCAAATTTCTCCTCAAAATCCCCTTGCTTGCCTTCAATCACGTGATAGTTCATACCGACAGTAATCATCTTTCTACGACTCCCTTTTTTGGTTTCAGACGCGGTGAACCGGATGGACCCTGCTCAAAGCAGTACCGCCTCCCATTGTGACAGTCCCGGGCCATATCGTACAGCAGAAGGAAGAAGCGGCCGTGGCTGTTCCTCGCCCCCCTGTCCGCTCTGATCACGCCTGTTGGCAATAAAAAAACGGCCCGCCATTGTGGGACGGGCCGTTTTGTCTGATATCTGGAATGCGGGTCAGAAAGTCACCACCACATCCATGAAGAAATCGGTACTGCTGGAACCGTCTATTTCCTCCCAGCGAATCTCCGGACGGAGCAGCACGTTGGACCAGGATGCATTGCGATAGTTCAGGCCAACCGCTGCCGAATCCGTTTCCAGGCTGGTGCCATCGAATGAGCTCGAATATCGCTCATAACGCTGGCCAAGCGTCAGCGAATCGCTGAGCACGTAGAACGCCGCCTGACGAACCACGCTGGTGTCGATGTTATCACGCTTCAAATTCTGGTAGACATGGGTCACCTCCACCGTCAGCCTGTCGCTTGCCACATAGCGAGTGGTGAGCGCGTGATAGTAGGAGTTGGCTCTGCTAATACCGTCCGCGAAGGCGTTCCTGAAGCCAACGTCCCCGACCAGGGCATCATAACGGACGCTCCACTTGTCTCCGACGCTGCGGCCGAGCCCCAGCACGAAGGTGCTGCTTCCGGTCGGGGTCATGCTGTCAAAACCGGTGTTCGTTCCCGCAACCCAGCCGACGGTACTGTCCATCTGGCCAAGCTTCCCATCCACCACAACGCCCGAGAGCGTGTAGGGCTCAATGGAATATTCCGATGCCGTTCGAGTGGCGAAAAAACGGTCCGTGGAGTAAAGGCCGCTATGGCTGTTCATCAGGAAGTGCCCCCCCCTGACCGTCAGGTCACCAACGGAGGCCTCGGCAAACGCCTGGGGCAGCGCCCAGGCGTGGTCATCGTGAACAAAGCCGGCCGAGTTGTCCCAGCCGTTGCCAGCGTTTCCGGCAGACCGGAAGGCAACCGCGTCACGTCCGTAGAGCAGGTCCAGGTGCAGGCGGTATTTTTCGCCGGCCTTGTCCATGCTGAGACCGAGCTGGTTCAGACCGGTATTGGTCGGATCAAGAATGTCCGTCGGACTGTGATCCGGAAGGCCCCCGTTGCCGACTGCCATCCAGCCGCGGACCTGGATGCCCGCCGGATCATTCCTGAAGAGCCTGAAGGCCTCGGCCGTGGCGGCCTCCTCGTCCTGGCTGGCCTCGGCCTCTGGAGCCCCCTCGTCCTGGCTGGTCTCGGCAGCAAGCTGAGACAGGGAAAAAACCGTGACAATAAACAAGCAGAGTCCGTGATACATCTTCATCAGAACACCTTCCATGAAATCCTGGTTTTTTTGTCCAGGCTGACCGGTGGACATTCATGTCACGACCGGAAGGTCAGCTGGAGACGCCTCTATGCTTTATTTCGGAACAGGCCGACCGGGGTTATCAGATCGATCGACTCTCCTGCCGGTTTTTGGGTTCTTGCATGTCGGTTTGTAGGAGTTGAACAGGTCCTATGGCAGTGAATCCGTGAGAGCGTTCATGGCAGCACAAAGACGTTTATCCCACGCATCGTGGTGCGAATGCGGATGAAGAAACCCTGCTTTTGCGCACTCCTGCCACCCGGGTGCGAGAGCGTGCGAGCGGAGCGAGGAGTGGGCGATACGGGAGGCGAACCTGGGGCCTGTTTTCTGCAGAAAACGTCATTCTTTACAGATAGGCGGCGCTGAATCTCTCATGCAAAGACTTTCTGTTGTAAGTCACCTCTTAAAAATGTAATAATGCATTGCACGGATCGTTCTGACTACTAATTAATTATTCCGGGTGATTATGCTGTGATTTCGTCCACTCAAAATGTGCAGCTTAACCTGCGACCGATCATCACCTGTCCCCATTGCTGGGAACACTTTCCGCCGGAAAACACCCTCTGGGTGGCCCAGCACCCCGAGCTATTGAAAGACCCCCGGCTGGGAGACGATGCGCAGCACCGGTTCATGCCAGACCGTTTTGATGTGAACGGCAATGCACTCGACTCGCGGGGAGTTGTCTGCAAGGACCTGGCCTGCCCGGGGTGCCACTTGATTATTCCTCGTGCCCTTTACGAGATGCAACCTTTTTACATTTCCGTTATCGGGGCACCGGCCAGTGGCAAATCGTATTTCCTGTCATCCATGACCTATCGGTCCAGAACGGTCTTTCCACAATCCTTCCAGATGTCGTTCGCGGATTCAGACCCGGTCTGCAATGAAATCCTGAATGCCTATGAGGAACTCCAGTTCTTTAACCCGGAACGCGACAAACTCGTCAAGCTGCCTAAAACAGAAGAGGCAGGACACCTCTATAACTACGTGGACATGGGTGATTACACAGTCACTTATCCAAAGCCGTTCTTTTTCTCGCTGCGACCATCCAGCCTTCATCCTTCAGCGGATGATTTTGCTCGTGCCATTTCCCGTGTCCTGGTCATTTATGACAACGCTGGTGAATCTTTCCTGCCTGGCCGAGATTCCACCACCAACCAGGCAACCCAGCACATCGCAGAATCCCAGGCGCTACTGTACCTTTACGATCCAACACAAGACCCGCGTTTCCGGGCGGATTGCGAACAAATCTCCACGGACCCACAGGTTCACAAGTCCGCCGTTAATGCCCGTCAGGAACTCATCTTCCATGAAGTTGCCAGCCGTCTCCGGAAAC
>CAYYZW010000197.1:0-20918 GCA_964476375.1 uncultured Pirellulaceae bacterium | reverse complement strand
ACCAGCGAGATGATCCGCTGGCTGGAGCAGGATCACGGCCTGGATCCACTCGGAGCCCACCTGCTGCTGGCCCAGTGTGTCCGCTATGACCTGGGGAACTTCTTTGACCCCGCTTACACCATGGTCTGCAAGGTCAGCAAGGACGTCCTTGCCAGCATCTCAAGCAGCTAGCGTGTCCCCTGCGGGGGATGGAGCATCTGGTTCTTCTTGAGCCAGGCACCGATACCGCGGCCGACCAGCTGGTGTCCTTCCACGTTCCAGTGCCGGTCCCCGGGAATCTGCAGCCGCGATTTCTCGTAGCCCGGCAGCGAGTCAATATCCAGCACCGGGTACCCGGCCAGCCGCAGCTCATCGACGAAATCCCCGTAGTCCCCATCCGGCCAGGGAGCCCAGTAAATACTGTTGGTCACGATCGCCAGCCGGGCACCTCCTGCCGCCGCCACCTGCTCGATCTCGCGGATCAGTGCCAGTGTGAGCGGAAATGGCTTCCGCTGGACGTTGGCGGCGGACGTGGTCACCGCTGGTTCATCGCTGCTGCTCATCCGGTAGCGCCATCGCTCCAGGGCCGAGATCAGCAACTGACCGATACTCGACCGCTGCCGCAGCCAGTGCCGCAGGCTGACCGACGTCCGCGGCTTCGGTACCGGCACATTCTCCAGTTGCAACATGCCGTCCGCATCCAGACGGTAGCGGGGTTTCCCGTAGACAAAGGAGATCACTTCCTGGTGATTACCCCAGACATCGTTCCCGGAAAGCACCAGCAGGACCAGGTCCGGTTGAAAACGCATCCCCGTCTCCCGCAGCCAGATCAGTTCCTGGTCGGGACTGTAACCGGAGACCCCGGCGTTGATGACCTCCAGGCCCTGTTCGCTTTTTTCAATCACCTCGGTAAAGATCTGCTCCTGTTCCACCCCGAATCCCCAGGTAAAGGAATCCCCCAGAACCACCACCCGCTGCATCCCCTCGACGCGCTGCTCCGGATAATCATGGTCCCGGAGTCCGTGCTGGTTGATCACCACGCTGGTATCAAACTGCTGCTTGGTGAACCTGCCCCTCTGGCCGGGACGATGATGCCATCCGAGCCGCGAATCGTATTCCCAGAAGGCTCCCTGTTCGGGATTGACGTATAGTGTCTTGACCCCCACCACCCGCAGCACGACCTCCCCCACCAGCAGCGAGACGAGCAGCGACAGAGCCAGCGCCAGGAGTTTCCTCCGCAGGCTGGAGCGGGGTCGTTTTTTCTTCGGCTCCTTATCCGCCGGTGACGTGCTCGCCATCTCACCCCCGTTCCATTCGCTTTACCAGATCGTCATCGCATCGGTGAAAAGACGGGTCAGTTCCTCCGGGCCGGCCTCGACCGGCGAAAGCTTGGTCACACGGTGCTGCGGCAGCGTCCCCTCGACCAGGGCCGGCACATCATCCTGGTGGTAGCCCACCGCGGCAAGCCCGTTTGGCATCTCGAGCGTCTTCATGAAATGGATTACCTGGTCAGCCAGGACCTCCCCGGCATCCTCCCCGGGAACCCCGTCAATCTCGGCCCCCAGGGCCTCGGCCGCCCGCAGGTGTCGCCCGGGATCGGCCGGGGCAGTAAAGCGAACCACGGCCGGCGTATTCAGGATCACCGAGATACCATGCGGCACCAGGGCATGGTCGACGTCGTAACCAGCCGGCTGAAACTCCTTGACCCCGCCGGCAACCGGGTAGGACATGCCGTGTGGCAGGTGGACCCCGGCATTCCCAAAACCAATACCCGCGATCGCGGCCGCAAGCAGCATCTGTCCGCGGGCCTCGTCGTCCCCCGGATCGGCGACTGCGCGCGGCAGGTAGTCCCGCACCATCTCCAGGGCCCGGATGGCCCAGATATCGCTGATCGGGTTGGTCCCCTGGTAGGCCGGTCGTTCGATCGGGCGGCCCGGCCGTGGCCGGTCGGTAAAGGGAATCGCGGTATAGGATTCCAGCGCGTGGCTGAGCACATCCAGGCCGGTCGCCGCCGCCACCGCGGGTGGAAGAGTGAGCGTGTTATCCGGGTCAATAATCCCCAGTAGCGGTTTCAGGTAGCGGTGGGCGATCCCCGTCTTGGCATGCTTTTCCACGTAATCAAAGATCGCAACCCCGGTCGTCTCACTCCCGGTCCCCGCGGTGGTCGGCACCGCGATCAACGGCTTGAGTGGTCCGGGGATCGGCTTTCCCTTCCCGATCGGTGCGTTGACATAATCAAAAAATTCCGCCGGGTGGGTACTGTAAAGATTGGCCGCCTTGGCGGTATCAATCGTGCTTCCGCCTCCCACCGCCACGAAGGAATCATAATCTCCCTCGACAGCGACCTCCGCCGCGCGCCGGAAGCTCGAATCGGTCGGCTCCACCGAGACCTCGCTAAAAATGTCATAACCGACGCCGCTGCCATCCAGGGACTCGATCACCCGCTCCCCCACCGGCAGGGAGAGCAGCGCCGGATCGACCACCACCAGGGTTCGGCTGAGCTGCATGTCGACCAGGTCCATGCCAATTTCGCTGGTCGTCCCCTGGCCGAAGCGGATATTCGACGCCGCCATCTGAAAGGCTGTATCTTTTTCCATCTCACCATACCTTACCGTGAATTACCTGCCGGCCGGTTCGATAGAGTGTTCGACCTGCCGCCAGTCGATTATTCTACAAGTCACAGCATGCTTTTCGATAGCACTCCCCACCGGTTGTCTTTTCCCCTTACTGGTCTGATGAAATACCCCGCCCTGAATAACTTTATCAATGGTTCCCTGGCCCCGTGCAACCGGGATCGGCTGGATGTCCTTTCCCCGCTGGACGGCACCTCCCTGTCGAGCGTGCCACTCTCTGGCTCCGCCGAGCTGGATGCGGCCGTCACCGCTGCGCGTCAGGCACAACCCGCCTGGGCTGCCCTGACACAGCGAGAACGAAGCCAGTTCTTCTTCACCTACCGCGAGCTGCTCCGCTCCCACATGGAGGAACTTGCCGGCCTGATTCACGAGGAAAACGGTAAGACGTTCCCGGAGGCCCGCGCCGAAATCGACAAGGCGATGGAATTGACCGAGTTCGCCTGCTCCCTGCCCCAGCTCACCGGGGGAGAGGTCCTGGAAGTAAGCCGGGGGTTTTACTGCAGCCAGCAACTCGAGGCGCTCGGCGTGGTCGCCTCGATCACTCCCTTCAACTTTCCCAGCATGGTTCCCCACTGGACCATCCCGGTGGCCCTGGCGCTTGGCAATGCGATGATCCTCAAGCCCTCCGAACAGGTACCCCTCAGCGCGGGCCGGACCGCTGAACTGCTGACCGAGGCGGGCCTTCCGAGCGGCATCTTCAATGTCCTTCACGGAGACCGCGAGCTGGTCGAGGCAATCTGCGACCACCCGCAGATTACCGCGGTCACCTTTGTCGGCTCGACTCCCGTGGCCCAGGCCGTGTATGCACGTGCCAGCGCATGCTCCAAGCGGGTACTCGCAATGGGTGGCGCCAAGAACCACCTGGTCCTGCTCCCCGACGCTGACCCCGAGTACAGCGGGGCCAATATTACCGCCTCCATGGCTGGCTGTGCCGGCCAGCGCTGCATGGCTGCCGCCTCCCTGATCGCGGTGGGGGATGTCGACCACGTGATCGATCGTGTCTGTGCCGAATCGCGATCGATGGTTGCCGGGGAGAATCTCGGCGCCGTGATCTCGACGGCGGCACGGGACCGGATCGAGGCGTTTATTACCGAGGCGGAAGAGCAGGGGGCCCGCGTGCTCGTCGACGGTCGCAACACGGTCGTCCCCGGCTGCGAGAAGGGTTCTTACGTGGGAGCCACGGTGATTGACCAGGTCACGCCCCAGATGCGGATCAGCCAGGAGGAGGTTTTTGGGCCGGTTTTATCGATCCTGCGCGCCGATTCCCTCGACGCCGCCATTGCCATGGAGAATGAATCCCCCTTTGGCAATGCGGCTGTCGTTTATACCCAGGACGGGGATGCCGCCCAGCGTTTCGCCGAGGGTGCCTGCTCCGGCATGGTCGGAATCAATGTCGGTGTCCCGGTCCCCCGCGAGCCCTTTGGGTTTGGAGGCTGGAATAACTCCCGCTTTGGCGCCGGCGATATTACCGGCACCGGCTCGATCTCGTTCTGGACCCAGGCCAAGAAAATTACTTCTCACTGGATTCACCGTGATGCAGATTAGTGCCCGGAAAACGAACCCGCTCTCGCTGGCATTGCTGGCCCTTGGGCTGCTGGCAAGCCCGCTTAACGGGGCTGAAGTGGCGAAGGATTATCGCGGCCGCGATACGGTTCGCATCAAGCGAGATTCGTCGCCGGATGCCAACGACTGCCTGCATGGCTTTCTCTGGAAGCGAACCCGCTTTCCGGTCCAGGTCACTCGCTCCAGTGACAACCGGTATCGCTGGCTGGTCAACTTCCCCAGCCCGCTTCCCAGTGGCGATTCGACAAATGACCTGGTCTCGGTGGAATGGCATGCGGCCGCCGACAACAAGGGGAACATCCTTCGCGCTCCGGCGGTCGTCGTGGTCCATGAATCGGGCAGCTCGATGGACGTCGGACGGCTCTTTGCCCGCAGCATGCAGGCGGCAGGATTCCACGGCTTCCTTGTCCAGCTTCCGTATTACGGTAACCGACGCAGTGAGGGTCGACCGGAAAGCGGGGACAAGCTGGTACGAACCCTGCAGCAGGGAAGTGCCGACGTCCGGCGTGCACGCGACGCCGTGGCAGCCATCCCGGCAGTCGATCACCGGTACATTGCCGTCCAGGGGACAAGCCTTGGCGGATTCGTTGTAGCCTGCAGCGCGTCGCTGGACAATCGATTCGACGACTGCTTCATCATGCTCGCCGGAGGACAGCTTTACGAGATGATCCGCAGCGGCCAGAAAGATACCGCCAGCGCACGGGAGCAGCTTGCCGAGGCCGGTTACGAGGGAGAGAAGCTCCGGCACCTGCTTGCCGCGGTCGAACCGACCCGCATCGCACACCGCCTGGATGCCACCAGGACCTGGCTCTATACCGCCACGCAGGACACGGTCGTTCCCCTCTCATCGGCCAATGCACTTGCCCGTTCCGCTGGACTGTCCAGGGACCACCAGATGCTTATCGAGGCCAACCATTACACGGCAATCCTGCACCTGCCACGCATCCTGGACCACGTGGTCACCCGGATTCGCACCCAGGCCGGGATATCTCCCCAGGAACCATGATGACAGATTTTTCCCGGCCCGGTCATCGCGTATGATATGGAAAAGGGCTTAGTTTATTTCCGCCGGAGTTCTACTGATGCGACACGCTGTTTCCTGTTCATTTCTCTTGGCCATGATCCTGCTGGCCAATCCCGCCGACGCGATTTTGGGGCAGGATACGATCCCGGCGGACATGGCGACCTACGTTGCCCGTCCGGAACCAGAATATGGGTGGAAACACATCCACTCGCGGCGCGTGATGGGGACAACCGAACACCGGCTGATGCTGACATCCCAGACCTGGCAGGGAATCACCTGGAAGCATTACCTGCAGGTCTTTGAACCCCACCGCCTCGAGGAAACGGACAAGATCCTGCTTTTTGTGACGGCAGGCAATATCGGGGAAGCTCCCTCGGCCTCCTATGATTTCATGGGGGCCGGGGCTGCCAAGACCACGGGGGCTCGCATCGCCATCCTTCACCAGGTACCCAACCAGCCGCTCCTGGGAGACCATGTCGAGGATGACCTGATCACCGAGTCCTGGCTGAGGTACCTGCAGACAGGCGATGCAAACTGGCCGTTGCTGTTTCCGATGGTCATGAGTGCTGTCAAGGCAATGGACGCCCTGGAAGATTTTATCGCCACCAGCTCCAACCATACCGTGGATGGATTTGTGATCACCGGGGCCTCCAAGCGTGGCTGGACAAGCTGGCTGGCCCCTTCGGTGGACAAGCGGATCATTGCCACCGCCCCGGTGGTGATTGATGTCCTCAATTTCCGTCCCCAGATGATCGGGCAACTCAAGTCCTGGGGGGAATTCAGCGAGCAAATCCAGGACTATACCAGCAAGGGACTGGTCAAGCTGGAAAACGAATCCGCACTGGAAACCCGCCTGCGGGTGATGATGGATCCGCACACCTATCACCGCGAGGTGGAGATCCCCAAGCTGATGGTGATTGCCACCAACGACCGCTACTGGGTGATCAACTCGCTCAACATCTACTGGGACGACCTGCAGGGCCCCAAGCATGTCAGTTACGTCCCCAACACGGGCCACTATCTCTCCGGGGAACTTGTCCCGGTGATGAAAACGATTTGTGCCTTCTTCAAGCGGGTCGCAACACAGCAGCCGATGCCCGCTTTCCAGTGGAAGCATGACGATCATGAGGATGGTTTCCGCCTGACGGTCAGCGGTCCGGACCTGCCTCGCAGTGCGCGGCTCTGGATCGCCCATTCAGAGGACCTGGATTTCCGCGATGCGCGCTGGACACCCAGGCGACTGCGCAACGTCGAGGGTGAGTTTACCGTGAAAGTCCCCCGGCCCGGTTCCGGTCACGTGGCCTTTTACGCCAGCCTTTACTTCCGTGATGGGACTCTCAAGTACAGCCTTTCCACACAGGTTCGCCGAGAATAACATTCTTCCTGCTGCCCCCTCCCTCTCCGGTGGAAGGGGACGTGGGAGATTTCGTCCGGAACCTGGATGCCGGTTATCCCGCATCAAAAAGTGGCTGCCTGAAGATCACTTTTCCCGGACATGACTGGCCGGTTTTTCCTGGGGTTTTCGGTGCGACCAGGCGATACCCACCGAGATCCAGATCGGACGGAGAACGGTCGGCAGCGTCCCGCGCGGACAAGGGTCTCCTCGGTTTTCAGAAGATTCCTTGTTTTCTTATGTTTTTCCGCTGTTTTCCTCCTGTTTCGTCGAAAATTGGAAGCACAAAAAAGCGCCGAAAACAGGCGTTTTTTTGCAGGCCAGTTATAATAGCGATTGTCGTAGGTAGACGGAATTGAATCCGTAAAAAAACAAGGACGTACACCATGCGTTGGGCACGGCGCACTGTTCATCCAGAGATGCATTATGTTGAGACGTTGTTCGTCAACATGGAGGGGATCCCCAGCAGGACACCGGGCCCGCACGGGCTCTCGTTTGCGCCGGCTATTTCTTGAAACACTTGAGCCCCGCCGCGTCTTAACGGCCTCCCTTCCCCTCCCCCCCTTTGTGATGCCGGCGGCGCCCCTCCCCCCGGCTATCGAACTTCTCCTCGTCAACGACCAGCTCCCGGAGGCCGATGCCATTGTTCGATCGGCGGCGCCGGATGTTGTCGCCCGTCGCTACGACGGAAGGCAGACGGACACCGCCGCCCTTGTCGAGCTTGTCACGGACATCCTTGCCCAGGAACAGGCCATGCGGATCGATTCCCTGGGCCTGGTGACCCATGGAGACGCGGGCACAATCCACCTCTCCGAGAGCGAAAACTGGTCCAGCCAGACACTCGTACAGCACGATCGCAGCCTGGCCTCCCTCGGAGACCTGTTTTCCCCTGATGCGTCGGTTCTGTTTTTCAGTTGCAACGTGGCAGCAACGGATGCCGGCCGCAACTTCCTGGACGCCTTCTCCCGGTTAACCGGCGCTACCACCTTCGCCAGTAACGACCCGACAGGAAACCTGGAAGGTGCCGACTGGGACTGGGAATACTCCACCAGCCTCCTGCAACCGGAGCCGTTTCTGCTGGAGACAGACAGCCTGCCTGCACTCCGCCTGCTCGGTGATGGCTACGAGCGCAACTGGGGCTGGGGCAATGACTCGATCGACAACGCGTTTTACCTGGGGACGGCTGGAGGCTTCGAGGTGGACGCCCTGAGCATCCATAACTCGTTTGACCAGGACTGGTATTCTTTCTGGCTCGACCAGAATGGGACAAGCAACGACTATGCGGAGATCCTCTTCACCCATTCCGACGGGGACCTCGACCTGGAACTGTATGACGAGGACGGGTTACTGGTGGGGCTTTCCGAGACAACCACGGACCATGAGCGCATCAGCCTGGAAGGCATGTCAGGGGAGCAGTACTATTCCCTTCGCGTTTACGGTTTCGAGGGCGTCACCAATCAATACGATGTGCTCGTGACGGCCCCCCCTCATCACTTCGAAGGGGACTGGAAAGAGACCAGTGACGAAACCACCTTACTGCCAGGCATCGACCCGGGGTTGGGCCTGACACAACTCAGCATTCACGCGGCCAGCGACATCGACTGGTTCTGGTTCCCCCTCCAGGCCGCAGGCACTGGTGCGGACTACATCAAACTTTACGACTTTGATCCCTCTCGTGCCGACATCAACATGGCACTTTATGACGCCAACAACGAGTTTCTTCGCGAGGCGAATGGAACCACCCATACCGAGTACCTGGAACTGGACGGTCTCGAATATGGCTGGTACCAGCTTGCCGTTTTCCCCGCTTCCAATGGCTTTATTTCCGCCAGTGAATACTCCCTGGACTTCTTCGGACCGGCACCGTCCACGGTGGATCGTTACGAGCCCAACAACACCTTTCCTGAAGCGATTTCCATGGGAGGGGCGGAGAACATCTGGGACGTGACCGTGACAGCAGACGATTACGACATCTATGAATTCGATCTCTCCAGCACCGGCACGTCGGCCGAGTTCGTCGAGATCCACTTTGACCATCGTGCGGGCGACCTCGAACTGGAACTTTACGACAGCAGCAACAACTACCTCGACGGTTCCTACAGCGTTGCCGATACCGAACGGATCGATTTTCGCCAGTTACCGGCAGGCACTTACAAGGCGGTTGTCTTTGGCGCCACCGAAACCGATACCGGCGACTATCACCTGACGTTTCATTACCCTCCCACCCTGGCTGCGGATTCTCACGAGGACGATGACAACTGGGATACCGCCACCGACCTGGGACTGGTGTCGGATATCACACGGGTGACCGGCCAGTCGGTCGACCAGGCAAACGATGATGACTGGTTCCGCTTCCAGCTGGCAGACTGGGGCATCCCTGGTGACTTCCTCGAAATCCAGTTCGAGCATCAGCGAGGTGACCTGGGAATAGCGCTTTACGAGAAAGCGGGCCAGGAGTTCATCCCGATCTGGTATGCCGACGGGAGCAGTGGGGTGGAACATATCGACCTGGCCGACTTGCCACCGATCACTTACTACCTCCAGGTCTACGGCCTGGGGGCGACCAACCCTTTCTACGACCTGGTGATTTCCCAACCTCGCCAGCTGGTTGCAGACCGCTTTGAGCCAAATGATCTGACCAGTGCCAGCCTGCAACTGGGCACCCTGCACAAGAACATCCAGCTCGACGGATTAAGCATCCACAACGAGGTGGACGTGGATCATTTTACTTTTACCACCACCGGGCCGGCCGATTCCGGGGATTCGGTCCGGATTGACTTCAACGGCTACCAGTCAGACCTGGACCTGCTGCTTTATGATTCCAGCTGGAACCTGGTGCGATCTTCCACTGGTGTGGAAACCAGTAACGAACAGGTCTCGCTGGACCAGCTACCCGCCGGGGTCTACCACGTCAGCATTAACGGTTACAACGGCAGCACGGCGGCCAGCTACTCGCTCTCGATCACACCCCCGACCCTGGTCTCCTGGTGGCTGGACAATTACGACCAGGGATCAGGAAACAATACCCCCGCCAGTGCGACTCGTTTAACAAGCACCAGCGCGGGAACACTGCATCAAGCAACCCTCCTCCAGGAACTGACGATCCACGATGCGAGTGACGTGGATTACTTCCAGTTCACCACGCTCGGCACTGGAATCGCCGCCAACACCGTGACGATTGACTACGAACGCGCCCTGGGCGACCTGGATCTCGATCTGCTGGACGCCGGTGGAAACCTGTTGAGGGTCGCCACCGAACGCGGAGGCCGCGAGCTGGTCGAACTCGACGGCCTCCCGGCCGGTACCTATTACGCCAGGGTTTCCGGCGCCGCGGCCGCCACCAACGGGTACCAGCTGAACGTTCTCCCTCCCCGCAGTTCCACACCGGCCGAGAACGCCGGTGACTGGACCATCATGGTCTATATCACAGCCAGCAATCTCTACCCTTTTGCCTTCGACGATATTAACGAAATGGAGATCGCTGCACTGGACCTGCCCAGCAGCGTTAACATCGCGGTCTTCTGGGACCAGAGTTCCGACTTCCCCACTTACGCGACCCCCGGCGAGGCTGCCTGGGGAGACGCCGGCAGGGCGATCATTGTGGGCGACAGCCATGCCTCGCAGGTAGCCAGTTCCTTCGAGCGAACTGGCGAACGAGACAGCAGTGATCCGGCCACCCTGATCGAATTTATCGACTGGGCAAGTGCTACCCGCCCGGCAGACAATTATGGACTGGTGATGTGGGATCATGGCAGCGGCCTGGCCGGTTTCAACAATGATGACGCGGATGGCCTGCTTGACACGGACGGGGTATTCACAACCCAGGAACTGGTGACCGCCCTCCAGTCCCTGGCAATCGACATCGACCTACTCGCCTTTGACGAATGCCTGATGGCAATGTTCGAGGTCGGTTATGAACTCAAGGATGTCGCGGACGTGATCGTGGCATCCCAGGAACTCGAGGGGGGGCAGGGCTACGACTACGCGAATCTGTTCACACCACTCAACGCCCACCCTGGCCAAGTCAACGCCGAGCAACTCGGCACGCACTTCGTCGACACCTACCAGGCGTTCTACCAGAACAGCGGGGGCTTCCTCGACACCACCTCCGCGATCCGAACCTCCCAACTGCCTGTCATCGCTGATTCTCTCAAGTCCCTTGTCAGTGCGGCGGCCGACGCCACGGGTGTTGACTGGGCCGGGATCGTGGGAGCACGAAATGGAAGTGCCTTTTACACGCTCGATTACCTTCGTGACCTGGGACATTTTCTTGGCGGCATCACTCGAAACGCCACCATTTCCCAGGACATCCGTGACGCCGCAGCCAGCAGCCTCCTGGCGCTTGGCAACGGACTGGTGAGCAAGACGATGGACCAGCGAGGCAGCTCGGGAAGCTCCATTTACCTGCCAGGAAATGAAACGATATCAGGCTACCAGTCCCAGTACGCATCCTTTGATGATGCCACTGGCTGGAACGCTTTTTCCACCGCCCTGGCCGGCCAGGCAGGCCTCCTGGCATCGGTCAATCCTGACTGGAGCGAGGCCAACGACGCACTCCACAGTGCTTACCACCTGGGCCCACTCCCCGACAGGGATACCATCCTCCCCGCCCTGAACCTGAACCATACCGCCGACGTGGACTGGTTTTCCTTTGAACTCACCACGGCAGGTGGCAGCAACGACTCGATCCGGTTCACGCCCACCGATCCATTAAACAACCTGACCGTGTCCCTGCATGACAGCACCGGCATGGTCCTTGCCAGCCGCAGCGGTGCCGGCTCGCAACTTCTCTCGCTCGATGGGCGCCAGGCAGGAAACTACTTCTTCCAGACCCGCTCGACCGACACGCTGGTCGGAGGCTACACGGTCACGATTCAGACACCGGAAGCGGGAACAGGATCCCTGGTCTCCAACAGCAGCCAGGCCAAGGCCCGGAGCCTGGGCAACATCACCGGAAGCACCTTTTTTGCGCAACAACCCGTGGCAGCAGGAACCTCCTCCTGGTTCAATTTCGACACCGCCATTTCACTCCAGGCCATGCATTCAAGCATCCGCATTGCCACGGGCGAGGTGGTCACGGCGAGGCTTTACGACAGCGGGGGAAGCCTGCTGCATTCAGACCAGGGGACACGGACGGACCTGTCCTACACGGCCACCGGATCCGGAGAATCCTATACCCTGGAGATTACCGGCCAGGCCAAAAGTACTGCCGCCGACATCCTGTTTGCCGTCGCCCCCACGGCCGTGGGGGATCAGTACACGACGCCGGAAGACAGCCTGTTAACGATGCCGGTCAGCCAGTCCATCCTGGTCAATGACCAGAGCCCCAATTCCAGCCAGATGGTAGCCGAACTGGTCAGCTCACCATCCCACGGAACGCTCTCCCTGCAGCCCGACGGATCCTTCACCTTCGCCCCGGAAACCAACTATTTCGGAATTGACAGTTTCACCTACCGTCTTGACGATGGATCGGCACAGAGCCTTCCTGCCACTGTGACAATCGAGATTGAAGCGGTCAACGATGTCCCTTCTTTCAACACGCTGGCAGATGTGTCCATCAACGAGGACTCTCCGGAACGGACCGTACCCCTTTCCGGTATCACTGCCAGTGGCGGGGAGAACCAGCCGCTGAGAGTCACGGCCAGCAGCAGTAACCTGGGATTGATTCCT
Organism: uncultured Pirellulaceae bacterium; assembly: GCA_964476375.1. Classification (GTDB taxonomy): domain Bacteria; phylum Planctomycetota; class Planctomycetia; order Pirellulales; family Pirellulaceae; genus SAT2750. Next base: position 8,656 of record CAYYZW010000197.1, on the reverse strand, counting down.
GCCCCCACCGTTCAGTACACATCCGCCGCATCAAGCGGCACACTACGATTCACACCGGCGGCCGAACAAAGCGGCAGCAGCGTGATCACGGTGACACTGGAGGATGGCGGGATTGACGCGGATCTCTCCACGCCCGGTGACAACGCCACTTACCAGCAGGACTTTACCGTCACGGTCAACGACATTAATGACCGCCCCGGCATGACTGCCGTTGACGACCAGGTGATCCTGGAAGATGCCGCCGAACAATCACTGAACCTCGCCGGTATCAGCGCGGGCCCCGCGGAAAGCCAGCCGCTGCGGCTCACCGCTTTCAGCGAAAACACGAACCTCATCCCATCTCCCACCATCGAGTACAGCTCGGCAGCTTCCACCGGCACACTACGCTACCGGCCGCTGCCTGACGCCCACGGGAATGTGACCCTGACGGTCGTCGTGGAAGATGGCGGTTTTGACAACAACCTGGCGACCAGCGGCGACAACGCTTCATTCACCACCAGCTTCCTCGTCACTGTCAGCCCCGTCAACGATCCTCCCACACTCGACCCAATCAGCAATATCACGATCGACGAGGATGCACCGGAACGGACTATCAGCCTGGGCGGCATTACCGCCGGGCCACTTGAATCCCAGCCGCTTGCAGTCTGGGCCATCAGCGACAACACGGCGTTGATCGACCATCCTGCCGTGTTTTACAACTCGGCAGAGTCCACCGGGTTCCTGAAAATCCCCCCCCGTCCAGATGCCCATGGAAGTGCGACGATCACGGTGACAGTCGAGGACGGGGGCCCGGACGGACTCCTCAGCACACCGGCGGACAACCTGGCATCGGAACAGACATGGACTGTCACCGTCAACAGCGTGGAAGACCGCCCCCGCGCCGCGAATGACCGTTACGACGTGGACGAGGGAACGACCCTTGTTGTTTCGGCAGCCGAGGGGGTGCTGGCCAATGACCTCGATCCGGAGGGAGACTCGATGCTGGCGGAACTGGTGAGCAGCACCAGTCACGGATCACTGACATTCCATAGTGACGGTTCCTTCCAGTACACGCCCGAGGTGGGATTCAACCGAAGCGACACATTCGATTATCGTGCCAAGGATGCCGGAGGAGCCGGGGCACCGGCACGGGTTACCATTGCTGTTAACTCGGCCCACCCCTTCCACAACAGCCTGGCCCCGATGGACGTCAATGATGACGGCACCGTGAATGCGCAGGACGCGCTGACCATCATCAATGACATCAACCTCAATGGAATCCGGGAACTCCCTGCCGAACGGCGCGAGGGGGCGGTGGCACCATTGCTGGACGTCAACCGGGACAACCGGATCACGCCCCTGGATATTCTGATCATCATCAATTACCTCAATGAGCTGGCCAATGCCGAAGGAGAGGGGGAAGCCCCGCTGATAGAACACGGGGAAACCATGGTCTCTCATCAGCAATCGACGAAAACTGGAGACGCCCGGCAAGGCCCGGCACGACCGCTCACCGCCGGCCCCCCCGTTACTTTGCCGGTCCCTCACTGGCACGAGGGCGTGGACGGCATGTTTGCCGACTGGCCGGACAGGAATCGGCCATTTGTGGAGGATACCCTGCAAGACAGCGAGTTCCTGGACGATGACCTCCTTTTCCTGCTGTGTGAGTAGCAGGAAAAACGTTCCCTGGAAGACCGCTTGCGTGTTTGTTCATTTTCTTCCGCAGTTCCAATTGCCGAGACGAAGGGAAATCCCTATAAATGAAGCCTCGGTAAGACAGTCTGGCTGTTTCTCTTAATTGTGAGGTTACCATGTACCGCAAGTTCTTTACCTTCATGCTGCTGGGCGTCGCCACGGTCATGTTGGGTTGCAGTAACGAAACAGAGGAGAATGCATCGGGAGATGCCGTTGTCCCAGCAAACCAGGTGAAACTGGAAGTGACGGGCATGACGTGAGGCATCAACTGCGTCGCAGCCGTCAAGGACGAGCTGCAATCGATGCCGGGTGTATCGAACGTCAACGTGAGCTTTGACACAAACTCCGCTACTTTTACCACGGGTGAAGGCTACAACGAGGCCACCACTCTCAAGCAACTGGACGGGAAAGGCTACACAAGTACCGTGGCCAAATAGCTCGCCAGAAGATTCCCTGGTTCTTCGACATGGTGCCGTTCACCAGGATCAGGGCATGTGAATTAGACAGGACGGGGTCCAGGTCGGTTGTGAACCTGGGCCCCGTTTTTTTGTCATCGTGCTGAAGGGTGCCCGCTTGTAGAATCACCGGCAGTCGCCATCATGAGGGCTGCCTGGCATCCCTGCCCAAAGGAAAGAAGATGAAAGCCCTGCTCAAATCAGAAGATGCTCCGGGACTCACCCTGGAGGATGTTCCGGAACCGGAGATGGGCATCAACGATGTCCTGATCGAGGTCGACCGGACGGGGATCTGCGGCACGGACTTGCATATCTATAACTGGGATGCCTGGGCACAAAAGACCATTCCGGTCCCGATGGTGGTTGGCCACGAGTTCGTGGGGCGGGTCATGGACGCGGGAAGTAACGTGACCGACTTTCACCCTGGAGATATCGTCAGTGGTGAAGGGCATGTCGTCTGCGGCCGATGTCGCAACTGCCTGGCCGGCCGCCGCCATCTTTGTGCCGACACCAGCGGCATTGGCGTCAATCGGCCAGGAGCGTTTGCCGAAAAAATATCTTTACCAATGACCAATGTGTGGCATCACCATGAGGGAATTGACCTGGACGTCGCGGCCATATTTGATCCCTTTGGGAATGCCGTCCACACGGCACTCTCCTTCCCGGTGCTGGGCGAGGATGTTCTCATTACCGGTGCCGGGCCGATCGGAATCATGGCCGCGGCGGTGGTGCGTCACGCCGGCGCGCGCTATGTCGTGATCACTGATGTCAATCCCTGGCGACTGGAGCTTGCCAGGTCCCTGGGAGTCACCCAGGCGGTGGATGTCACCCACACGGATCTGGCCACCGTCCAGGAGGAACTGGGCATGAAGGAGGGATTCGATGTTGGCCTGGAAATGTCCGGAAACCCGGATGCCTTCCGTGACATGCTCGCGAGCATGTGCCATGGAGGCAAGATCGCCATGCTTGGCATTCCATCGGAAGACATCTCGATTGACTGGAGCCATGTTGTCTTCAACATGCTCACGATCAAGGGAATCTACGGCCGGGAGATGTATGAAACCTGGTACAAGATGACGGTGATGCTCCAGGCAGGACTTGACCTGGCACCGGTCATCACCCACCGGTTCCATTTCACGGAGTGGGAGAGTGGGTTTGAAATCATGAACTCCGGGAAATCGGGCAAGGTCCTGCTTCACTGGAACCAGGAGTTGCCTGCCGGAACTGAGCCTGACCGGACAAGCGAGGGAGAGAGCGAATGACACTCGGTACCCACAAGATTGCCTTGCAAGAGGAACTCGATGGGTTCCGCCAGCAGGGCCTTTTTAAATCCGAACGCGTGATTACCACTCCCCAGCAGGTTCGTGTTGACGTGGCGGGCCAGACCCTGGTTAATTTCTGCGCCAACAACTACCTCGGGCTGGCTCAGCATCCAGAGGTCATCCAGGCAGCCCACGAGGGACTCGACAACTGGGGATACGGGATGGCCTCGGTTCGCTTCATCTGCGGGACGCAGTCCATCCACAAGCAACTCGAGCAGGCATTAAGCCGGTTCCTGGGAACCGATGACACGATTCTTTATACATCCTGTTTCGATGCCAATGGCGGGCTTTTCGAAACGCTGCTGGAGGCCGGGGATGCCGTCATCTCCGACTCACTCAATCACGCCAGCATTATTGATGGCGTTCGGCTCTGCAAAGCAGATCGCTTTCGTTACAAGAACAACGATATGGATGACCTCCAGCGGTGCTTGCGTGAGGCGAGCAGTGCCCGTCGAAGGCTGATCGCCACCGATGGTGTTTTCAGCATGGACGGTTACCTCGCCAATCTGCCGGACATTTGCAGCCTGGCCGACGAACACGATGCGATGGTCATGGTCGATGACTCCCATGCCGTCGGCTTCATGGGGCCGCGAGGCCGCGGCACACACGAACACCATGACGTGATGGACCGGGTCGACATCATCACAGGGACACTCGGCAAGGCGCTGGGAGGGGCCAGTGGCGGCTACACGTCCGGCCGGCAGGAGATCGTGGATTTGCTGAGGCAACGCTCCCGGCCATATCTCTTTTCCAACACCGTTGCCCCGCCCATTGTGGCAGGTTCCCTGAAGGCAGTGGAACTGCTCTCCACCTCCACCGAATTACGGGACCAGTTACACGAGAACACCCGTTTCTTCCGGTCGGCCATTACCGAAATAGGTTTCGATGTACTGCCCGGCGACCATCCCATCGTACCGATCATGCTGGGAGATGCGGCGCTCGCCACCCGAATGGCCGACACCCTGCTGGAAAAGGGCATTTACGTGATTGGCTTTTCTTTCCCCGTGGTTCCCAAGGGGCAGGCACGAATCCGCACACAGATTTCTGCCGCACACACGCGTGCGGACCTGGAGATGGCAGTGGAGGCCTTCACCGCCGTGCGAAACAACTGAACCAACGGTTCATTTCGCAGAGACCAGTTCCTGGACCAGCGGAACAACATGGTCCTGGTAAGTAAATCCCTCCCCGTACAGACCCTGGTCATTATCAAACCGCTTGACCAGTTCCCCGTCCCGCCCAAAGACCATCACGGCCGGGATCGATGCCAGGGATATCTTCTCCATCACAACATGGTCGGGGTCGCTGCTGATCACGTTCTCAAAAAAAGCCTTGCGGCTTTTGAGGAAGGGCATCACCTGGTCCCGCATCGCCTCGGGAGTCTCATCCTCCGCGCCGATGTAGTTCAAATTGAAAGAGATGCAGGCCACGTCCTCCGGAAACTGCTTGTGAATTTCAACCAGGTGGGGAAACTCCTTCATGCAGGGCAAGCACCAGGTAGACCAGAGATCCAGCACGACCACCTTTCCCTGGTGGGCAGCGACCATGTCCCCTGCCTCCTCCCAGCCGGCGACAACGAGCGAGGGCTCCTGGATTGCGGGCGGCTCACCCGGGGGGTCCGCAGATGGACAGCCGGTCAATACCAGCAGGGCAAGGCTAAAGAAAGAAGGCAACGGTCTCATCCAGCGGTTCTCCTGCCAGCTTACTTGAGCACCTGCTTCAGTCCCAGCTGTCGCGCTTCCGCCTCGGGGTCCTGGTATGGAAGAGCCTTGAGAAATTCCACCAGGTCTTCCAGCTGGCCTTTCTTCAGATGGCTCGTGTGCCCATGGCGGTCCTCCTGATTGGCTGTCGTCAGCACATCCATGAGCGTGGCGGCCGTGCCATGGTGAAGGTACGGGGCGGTACGGTAGACACCAAGCAGCGTTGGCGTGTCATAGGCGGGCCCCATCTTTTCGCCGGCGTCATCCCTTCCGGTCCCCACGTCATGCCGGACAATCCGGGCGGCCTCTCGCGGTACGGAATCCGAGTAAAGTGGCCCCGCATGGCACTTGGCACAACCGGTTTTCTCTGAGAAAAACACGTCACGACCTCGACGGGCGGCGGCGCTGAGTCCTTCCCTGCTGTGCGGGCTGATCGAGAACGTGTGAGAGTTGGTGTAGGCAGCCAGGGCGTCAAGGCGATCGGAAATACCACTATTCATGTCACCCAGGGAGGCGTTCAAGGGCCCGGAAATCAGTCCAGACCCCTGCATCAAGGGACCCCGGATCGTGTGTTCAAAGTCCTGCACCTCGTCTCGATCGGCGGACCAGTGAACCGGGTGGGTCCAGGAAAGGCCTGCCAGGGACTGCGTGTTCCTCAACCCTTCCGGATTATGCCAGGTCCGCCCGTCTGGCTCCCCGTCGGGATGGCAACTGGAACAGGAGATCCAGCGGCGGCCCACCATCGGCTGCAGCGCCGAGTAAAAGAGGATTTTCCCCTTGTGAACATCTTCCGAAAGTGGGTTCTGCGTAACCGTGACGGTTCCCAGTGGCTTGAGCGTTGCCGCATCATAGGCAACGACATTGAAATCAAGGGCGTTGTAGACATAGAAACGTTGACCATCCGGCGACACTTTCACCGCCCGGGGATTATTACCCAGCTGGAGCCGGGCCCGGTATTCCAGCTCCCGGTAATCATCATCAATCACCTCACAGACGAACATGTCATTCGTGCTGCTAAAGACCGCGTAAAACTGTTTTCCATCCGCCGAGACAGCAACCTCCCAGGGGCTGGCGGTGACCAGGTTGTTCAGAAAAGAGTCCATCGGAATCCGTTTCCTTCGTTTCCCCTCTCCGGCCCCCGTGTCCATAATTGCAACATACGGAAAAATTGATCCGAGACCGTGCATGCCCGTGACCTTGGAGCGTATATGAGGGAGGTAAGCCTTTTCCCGGGTTGGATGAATTGCGATCTGCCGACAGAGATTATCCGTGATTGCTCCATCCCACTGGTCGACCGTTTTCCATTCCGCCAGATCCACGGAGAAGACCCGCGCCGTGTAAAACTCGGTCACGAGCAGACGTCTTTCATCCGGGAAAAGCGATAGCCCCCGGATAAAACGGCCCACCTCGAGCATTCGGGAGATCTCCCCTTTCTCCACGTCGATATCGAGCAGTTGCCCCGGGTAATCAAGCGTGACATACACGTGTTTTCCATCACGTGAACTGACCACACCATACGGTTCGTCAAAGACCCTCACCTGTCCCTGGACGGATCCTGAATCCCCATCCAGGATCACAACCTGGTCATCGCCGTAAACCGCCACCGCGATCGAATGAGTTGGCCCCAGGAAAGTCACTCCCTCGGGCTTCTTCCCCACGGCAATTTCCCGCATTACCTGGTGACTGGCCAGATCCACAACCGTCACTGTCCCACTATCCCGGTTGCTACAGGCAAGCAGTTTTCCATCGGCGGACACATCCATCAAGCTGTTGGATGAACCAGCCAGGAGCGGTGCCGGCAAGCAGAAAAGAAGAACAGCCAGCAGGAGCCGTGGAACATTTATCATCGGACACAACATTCGCATAAAGCCGTGATAGAAAAAGGCCCGGGATCCTCGCAAGAATCCCGGGCCCGATAAATCTCTTATGACGACAAGTATCTTTCCCTGTCGATCAGTTGAGGATCTTGCTTGTCGAATCCACGACCTTCTGGGAAGCCTTGCTGGTAAGAGCTCCCTTGGCGTAGGAATGATTCGCCGCAACCTTCAGATTACGCCAGAGCATGACAGTCACTTCTGCATCCTTGGCAATCTTGTAATTGGGCGGACCCGCAACTCCCTCATAAAACGTCAGCGGTACATTACTAATGCCATGCTTCTTGGCAAAAGCCTGGAGTTCCTTCTCCGCACCATCTGGATCGTCGGTTAACAGGACAACAAACGAACTCATCTGCTGACCCTTGTTCTTCTCTACCAGGGCATCGATTTTCTTGACCAGACCGGCCAAGTCCTCAGTCAGTTCACGAGTCATAATCGTGACGACCGGGCGACGTCCGAATTTTCACCTATAGCAGAGTTTGGCACCCTTGGCCGGGCCAGTGCAGTCCTTCACATTGAAGGGAGTCGCCGAAGCGCCCTCCTGCAAACCCGACTTTACGTCCGCGTCCACTGGAGCATTGACCACCAGGCCAACCAGCAGTGCCGCAGAGAAAAGCGTTGCTGTTCTCATTGCATTTTTCCTTTTTCTACTTCAACTCGGTGCCCATCGGCACACAGAATTCACTCTCCACAGTGTAACGTAATTCACGGCCGAGGCACAACTTTTACGCTCTCTCTTCAGATCACTCCCACACTAGCCGGTAAATTCCTTATCGCTCCCGGTGGAAGAAACACGGTGACTGGCCACGAAATCCTCATCCAGCGTCACTCCCAGGCCGGGACCGTCGGGAACGGTAATCCAGCCGTCCTCGGCCTGAACCTTCTGCTCGGTGAGTTCGTGCCGCAGGGGTGAATCCTCCACGCAGTCCTCAAACAGGAAGGCGTCGCGGCAGGTACTTAACCAGTGCAGGCTGGCTGCCACTGTCAGCGGGCTTGTGTAGCAGTGATTACAGAGCCGCGACCCGATCTCCTCGACTCTCTGTCGGATATAGAGAGCGTCGGTAAATCCATTGCGAGCGAGGTCTACCTGGTAGACGTCCAGTGCCTGTTTATCGATAAGCGGACGCATTGCCTGCCGCCCGCACTCCTCCTCTCCGGCGGCGATCGGCACCGGGGACCGGTCTCGCAACCAGCGATATCCATCGACGTCGTCCGGCAGAAGCGGTTCCTCCAGCCAGCCGATGTTGTAATCAGCAAAGGCGACCGCCCGGCTCAGGGCCGTGCGGCGGTCCCAGACGCAGCCCGCATCGACCAGAACGATCCCGTCATCTCCCACGCCGGCCCGGGCACCCCGGACAAGTTCCAGGTCAAGCCGTTCGTCCTGCCCCATCGGCTCCCAGCCAAACTTGACAGCCGTGTAGCCGGCATCTCGCCACGTGCGTCCGATCTGTTCCGTCGCCTGGCCATCGGTACCGAACAGGATGGAGGCATACGCGCGGATCGAGTCATGTTGTTTTCCACCCAGCAGTCGGTGAATCGGTTCCCCAAAGTGTTTCCCCTTCAGATCCCAAAGGGCCATGTCAATGGCGGCCATCGCCGAGATGGTCACACTACTTCGGCCGAAATACATG